>JBCBLB010000193.1:0-14159 GCA_038520555.1 Myxococcota bacterium
CTCCAATGAAGGGGCGAACCCCGGTCAACAACTCCACCAGGATCACGCCCAGGGAGAACCAGTCGGCGCGTGCATCGGCGGTCGTCGCGTCGCGGAGCTGTTCGGGGGCGGCATAGGCGGGCGTTCCCATCACGCTGCCAGTGCGGGTCTGGAGCCCGCCGTCGTGCTTGACCAGGCCAAAGTCTGCGACCCGCGGGCGAAGCCGCTCGAAGTACACGTCCAGAAGGATGTTCGCCGGCTTGAGATCGCGGTGCACGAAGCCGCGCCCATGGGCGAAAGTGAGCGCCCCGACCAGGATCTTGAAGATGGCCAGCGCGACCGCTGGCGAGAGCCGCTGCGCATTCAGAAGCGCTGTGAGCGGCGGGCCGTCGACCAACGGCAGCAGCAGCGCCGGCTGACCGTTGACGTCGAGGATGTCCCGGACCGTTAGGATGTTGGGGTGGTCGAGCTGTGCCTGAGCCCGGCCCTCCTGGAGCAGCCGCTGACGATGCCTGCCAGCGTGCTGGTGCAGCACTTTGAGCGCGTAGCGGTTGCCCAGCACGTTGTGGCGAACGCTCCAGACCTCAGCCATCCCGCCGTGACCGAGCAGGCGCTCAACCGTATACCGCCCTACCTTCGCCCCGACCGATAACCCCATCCCGCCAACCGTACCGCAGCAGCGAGGGCAAGCACAATTACCACGCCAGAGATCCGCCCGGAAGGCTCAACATCATGAGGGATTGACAGAACCCATCGCCGGTCTGGAGGGAAGGCTGCGGCGATGGCAGGCCATAGACCGCTCATCTATCGCGTTACTGGAGAGATGATGGATGAGATGGGTGAGTGCGTCATCGGAAGAGAGGACGTCACCCCCTACAAATCATCAGATGCGCGGTCGTGTGTTTCCGACTCCGTAAGCAGGCGGTGGATCGTGTCGAGCAACAACGCGTCTGGGATCGGCTTTTGCAAAACCAGGGTCGCACCAAGAGATTGGGCCTGTTTCAGGATAGATAGTGAGAATTGTTCGGACGCCACATGCCCGCTGACGGCTATCGACGGTATCCCCTTATGGTTCAACCGAAGTCTTCCCAGAAGCAGGATGCCCCCCGGGCTGGGCGTAGTTGTTCTCATCACGAATGATCATATCGGTGATGATCAGATCAACCGTCTGTGAATCGAGGATGGCGATGGCTTCGGGGGCGCTGAACGTCAAGGTGACGTCATGACCCGCGTCCTCCAACAACTCCTGCCACCCCATGCCCAGGGATACATCATCTTCCATGATGAGGATGTGCTTCATCAGCTACCCAAAATGGAGGAAATAAGGGTTTTGAGGACCACATCATTCACCGGTTTCATGATAATCGGTATCTGCTGTAATGAGTCCGGGATCGACGCGTCAGAACCATAGCCCGTCACAAACAGGCAGGGGATCTGTTGTTGGAGAAGCTGGCTGGCCAGCCGGAAGCTGCGCTCATGGCCCAGGTTGATGTCCAACAGGGCAATCGCATAGTCGTGCTCTGTCAGCAACGCCTGCGCTTCATTTGATGTGGCGACGGAGTCGACTTCATCGAAGCCGATGCGCATCAACAGATCTTCCATATCCATCGCCAGCACCGCGTTGTCTTCGACCATCAGGACTCGACCACGCACAGACAGCGACGCCATGGCGTGAGGTTGAAGGGGCACGATCTCTTTGATGCCCAGGGTCACCACAGACGGCGGAAGCTGCATCTCCATGAACAGACCTTCGGGATGGAACTGCAGATCAAGCTTCCCGTGCAGCTCCTGCTCGACCGCGCGCTTGATCAGAGACATCCCGAACCCCTGTCGCGTCGGGGGGGTGACCGTCGGGCCGTTGGCCTCGATCCACTGCAAGCGAAACGCATCATCGAGCCCCCAGGTGATGGTGACCTGACCAGACGAGGCGCTGAGCGCACCGTGGCGGGCTGCGTTGGAAGCCAGCTCATGAATGAGCAGGGCGAAGATGGTCACATACTCTGGCAGAACGCCCAGCGCAGGCCCCTCGAACTGAATCGTGCGATCGTCCTGGTTGTGAGGCTCCATCTCGATCCGCAACAGCTGTCGGATGTTGATGCCATGCGCCGGCTGGCGGACCGCCAGATCGTGCGCGGACGCCAACGCAGAGATTCGCGCCTCTAACGCGAGGACATACGATTCGATCGAACGAGACGAGTGCTGCGTCTGGCGGGCCAGGGCGCGAATCAGGGCCAGCAGGTTGCGCACCCGATGGTTCAGCTCCGCGATCAGGATCTCTTGTTGATTAATATGTTCCAGCTTCTTCTCTTTGAAGAACAGCTCCAACAGCGACGTCCGGATCTCCCGCGCCATCTCCAACTCATCGGGTTCCCAGGGCTTCGCCTGGTCTCGCGCCCCCTCGACATAGGCGTCAAACGATTTCCGGGGGTGAAGACGCGGCCCCCGGGGACCGTGTTTGATGTCCTTGACCAGCGGGCCGGCCCATCGCACCTGCTTGGGGATCTCATCGCGGAAGAACATCAACCGGATCGAAAACTCGGGTGTCAGGCCGAGCATCAACATGCCAGCGCTGTCCCGGAGGCTCGCGGGCCGATCCGCGAGCCACTCACGGAGGTTGTCCACAGCCACCATCAGATCGTCGGTCAGGTCGACCACGGAAAAGAAATCGTCACCTGGCACGCTCCCAATGGAGACCCGGCGGCGTCCGACCTGAACCATCAGGCCGTCCGCGGGAATCATCTCCTGCAGTAGCGGGTGAATCTTGGAGAACGCATCGATCAGATGCGTCTCGTCGCGGGTGATCTCAAGCAGCAGCTGGTTCGCCTGGGCCGCGCGCTGGCGTTTCTGTAGACGGTGTTCTTCCTGCTGCTGTTGGATCTTCATCGAGGTGACCGATGAGAAGATCTCCAGCAGATTGAGCACCTGGGGAGAGACCCGGTGAGCGGTCGGGTGGTGGCAGGTGAAGTAGCCCCACAGCTGTCCCGAGACGATGATCGGCAGGGTCATCGAGCCACCGACGCCCATATTGGTCAGGTACTCACAATGAATGGGGGAAAGCCCCCGGATGCGGGCCAGACGAAGGTCCAGGGGCGGCGCATCGGCGTGCAGGTGGCGGATCCAGATCCGTTCTCCCTGCACATCCGGCAGGTACCGGAGCGGATACTCCATCGAGAGCGCGCGGGCCTGGTCGGGGACATCCCAACGGGGAAACCGCAGCCCCATCAGCGGGGACATCGTGCTGAGCCGATCCTCAACGATGACTTCTCCATCGCCGTTTGGGAAGAACCGGAGCACCGAGACCCGGGCGTGGCGAGACATGCTGCGAATCGTTCGGGCCGCTGCACGAAGCAGCTTGTTCAGGGTGTTCGCCTGCAACAGCCGACCCAACGCGGCCTTCAGCAGATCGACAGGTTGACCCAACCGGTCGTCGGTTTCTTCAAACTCCAGAATGAACGATTCACCGCTGCGGTGCACGCTGGGCGTCACGGTCCGATCGCCCAACACGACATCGGCAATCACCTCTCGTTGGGTGGAGATCGACCGCCGCCCTGCAGCATTTCGGACATCATGCGCCAGCGAACGCGGCAGCACCTGCCTCAACGAAGATCCCATCACAGCATCGATGGGCATCCCCACCCAACCTTCGATGTTTTCTGAGACCGCCGTGATCTGAGAAAAATCCATCGTACAGGCCAACAGTGCCCCCACATCCTGGATGTGGCCCGGAATGTGGATCGGCTCCTGGCTACAGTTGTCGAGCGCCACCTCTTCGGGATTCAATGACTTCATAGCGTCATCTTAATCGTATAAAAGACCCTTCCCAGGCAATAAAGAAGAAATCAGGTGTTTGGATAGGGGGGAGCTGGAAGGCATGACCTGGGGAAGAGAGATGGTGGATGGGGTGGGTCCGCTCAAAGACGCTGTCCCAGAAGCAGATAGAACCCCCCACGATCTTCCTGGAAGGCGCTCTCTCCAGGGACGCCGACGCCCAGATCGGGGACGTCGTCTCCGTTGATGTCGCCGAGGTTGAGGGCGACGTTGCCGGCCCGATGGCGACGTCATTGAACCCGTCCCGTCAAAGTCCAGCCCGCTCGCGGCTGGCGAGCCTGCACGGAGTGGTGGAGAAGACCCCGGCGGAGAGCTGGACGAGCTGCAGGTTCGGTGGCGGGCGTCACTTCACCGAACCCATAGCTCGACCTCGTAGAGCGTAGAGATATCATCGCCCTCGTCGAGATGCAGCGACGACAGGCCGAAGCCGGTGACCGTCTCAGAGAACCCGAACAGATCGTTGCGACCGGAGTACCCGAACCCCCGATCCCCGATGCTCTGGGTCCCACATGCATATTCCGGGATGACCGCTTGCTCTGCGGCGGTGTAGTTGCCGAGAGCGGTCGCGGAGGGCGAGACACAGAGCAGATCTTCGTCGACGGTGAAGCCGTCGTCGTCGGTGGTGGTCACATAGAACCAGACCCCGGAGTCCTCGATCGATACGCCGAAGTAGTCGACGGTGAACAGGACCTCTCCGTGGTTCTCGATCGAGACGTCGAGCGCCGCCGACATCGCATCGGCATCGCCGTCCTCGTCGCCCCAGATCAAGGACGTGTCGTCGACTTCCCACCACGTCATGCGCTGGTCGAGGGCGGTCCACTGGTCCTCGAAGTCGGCCAGATCGTCATCTGCGCGGGCCCAGCCGAACACCTTCGTCCAGCCGCCGCCTTCGGTGGTCATGTCGCAGGGGTACCAGTTGACATCGCCATCACCGAGCGGATCGAGGGCATAGGCGTCATCACCCAGGATATGGGCGTCTGCGGATCGAATCGCCGCGCAGGAGCGGGCCGGGCAGGTCTCCTCGACGCCGAGGACGCCCTCATCGGTGGCGCCGTCGCAGTCGTTGTCCACGTCGTCACAGACCTCGTCGGCGGAGGGATACGTCGTGGCGTCATCGTCCCGGCAGTCGCCCTCGCGGTCGGTGGCTTCGCCCTCGCCGAGGTCCAGGCAGTCGAGGTCCGCGGAAGATACCGCCTCCTCGAAGGAGATGACGACGCCATCGCCGTCCCCGTCGATGTAGCAGCGGTCTCCGCCGTCACAGTCCTGGTCGGTGCCATCGGCGATGATCTCGTCTGCGCCGGGGTAAACGTTGTTCGCACCATCATCGCAGTCTCCGCCGGGCCACGAGGCCAGCCGGAGGCGGTCCGTCGCACAGCCCAGGTCGGTGGCCTCCACGACGGTGTCTCCGCGGAACCCATCGCCGTCGACGTCCGCGTAGCAAGACTCAACGGCGTCACAGTTCTGGTCGATGCCATCGCCGGGCTGCTCGGCCTGTCCGGGGTTGATCGCGGCGTCCTCGTCGTCACAGTCGCCGTCGGGGCGGGATGCCGGGGCAGACGGTTCGCGGGTACAGGCGATGTCTTGGGTCTCTACGGTTTTATGGGTTCGAAATCCGTCCCTGTCGAGGTCGACGTAGCAGTCCTCTCTCTGGTCGCAGTTCTGGTCGACGCCATCTCCGACGACTTCGGTGGCGTCGGGATGAATGGCGGCCTCCCGGTCATCGCAGTCGGTGCCTTTGGTGTAGGCGCCATCGCCTGCGTCGCCATAGCCATCCCTGTCGCGGTCTCGGGTGCAGGCGGTGTCGAGGGGAGCGCCCTCGCGAGATGCCGCGCCGGGGAAGGTCGCCGCAGAGGCATCGTCGCAGTCATCAGCGTTGGTGACGGCCCCGGAGGGGGCCACACAGGCCTCGATGAGCGCGTTGGGATCGCCGAACCCGTCCGCGTCGGCGTCTGCATAGAAGGTCTCCCCGGTCGAGCGGTTGAGGGCAGGATCATCGTCATCGACGAGGCCGTCGCAGTTATTGTCGACTGCGTCGCAGACTTCGACGGCGCCGGGGTGCGTGGCGCCGTCACCGTCGTCGCAGTCGTCTTTCGCGACGTACCCGTCTCCGTCGGCGTCGACAGGTGGTTGGTCCTCGAGGGATGGAGCGGAGCCGTCTGGAGCATCGCATCCCAGCAGCCCGACGGCCAACAGCATTCGCCACATCTGTGTCCCTCCCCCAAAACCGATCTGTGATCGTAGGTTCGGAAGCGAGGGAGGGATTGTTCACCCCGAGGGGGAAAGACCGGGCCTTCACCCGGGTCGCGTCCGAATCTATGAGAGGGCACAGGTCATCCCCTACACAGCGCGACCTCCAAGACGTCCTTCGGCGCCCGGGTGAAGACCTGTCGGTCCATACTCTTGAAGACGAAATTTCCGGGTGAGATGGGCCAATGAAAATGCTCGCCGGGCATATTCTGCTCTCCACCCAGCTGCACCAAACAGAAGCGTAGCCGAGATTGGCGGTGTGTCAGGCGCACAGCGCCTGGGTCAGGGAGGCGGAGACGGTCAAGGCGCGCTCGACGGCGCCGTCGATGTGTCCGGGGCTGACGGCCGAGGTCTCGGTGCCGATCAGGTGGAGCCGGCCGCCGAACATTGGGGCGCGTAGCGCGGGGTGTCCGAACCATCGGGTGGGTCCGTTGGCGGTCCCGCCGTGCCAGGTCTCGGGTTCGGTCCACCACGCCTGGACGCGGAAGGCGATGGGATCAGCGGCGTTGGGGCCGAACAGTCGAACCAGCTGCGCACGGAGCAGTCCTTCGTCCAGCGTCTCGGCGCCATGGGGGCGCGGCGCGAACCCGAACAGCACGGCCTGGTTTGTCTCCCCGGAGGGGCCGGAGATGTCGTGAATCTCCTGCATCGGACCCCGACGCGAGACGGCCCGCCCGCTCAGCCCGTCTGCCCTCCAGAATGGTCGGCGATAGACCGCCACGACCTTCGCGATGTCTCCCATCCAGACGGGCACCTGCGCCAGCACGTTTTGCTGGGTGTCCGAGAGCGTCCCCTGGACCTGGATCTGTCGGTTGAGCATCGACGGGGGCAGGGCGGCGATCAGATGGCGAGTGCGCAGCGCCTCCCCGCTGAGTTCGACGACGACGTGATCATCTTCTTCCCGAATGGCCTCAACCCGGGTCGACAGGGAGAGGATGCCTTCGGGCAGCCGCGCGGCGAGGGCGTCGGCGATGCGCTGGGTGCCGCCATGGATGCGACGTTCGGGGACGGCGCTCCGGGGCAGGTCACACCGCATCTGCCGGTGGGCGTCCTCATATCGGCCGAGCCCTTCCTGGTGATGGGCAAACAGCGGGATCTGGAGGGCCTGGATCAGGGCGTGGACGGCGCGTTCGCTGTCCCAGACCCAGCTGGCGCCCAGGTCGACGCGTTCTTCACCGACGATGGGGCTGAAGGTCCGCCCGCCGGTGCGGGCGCGGGCTTCCAGGACCCGGACGTCCAGCCCGGCGCCCACAAGCTGGTTGGCTGCGGTGAGTCCCGAGACTCCGGCCCCGATGATGATCACATCTCGCATGGACATCCTCATGGCAGAACAGGGACGTAGCCTTGCCAGAGGACAACCAAACCCCCCAACAAAATTCAGCCGCCTTTCGCCGCCCGATACAAGGTCCTGCCGCCGGGGGGCGAGGGGGTGGGGCTGACGGCAGGGGTGGCCCGATCGATACGGGACAAACGACGGGTGTGGGTCCACCGTTGGACGCGGTTGTTGTCGGTCAACGTCTGCCGGCGGATGGCTTCGCGGCGGTGCTCGACCACCCAGGCGCGGATGTTGGCCATCGAGCCGCCATCTGCCGGCAGCGCGAGGGTATCGAGCAGGGCCTGCAGCGCGGGCATCGGGTGCTGTTGCAGGTGTCGGACGTCGATGACGTGCTGGCGTTCGGCGCGGTGCTCGCTGGAGTACATCAGCTGCGCGACATAGGCGCCAATGTCCAGCGACGCGGTCCGTCCGCTGTCGAACAGATGCATCCGCCGGCACAGGCTGCGCAGGTCATTGGCGGTGCGTTCGGGGTCATCCTGAAGCAACACGAACCGGGCATCGGGGAACGCGAACCGGATGGCTTCTGGGTGGAACTGGTGGAGCACATCACACAACAGCATCGTCCGCCGCGGCTCGCCCCGTCGCCGGGCGCGCCACTGAAGCGCCTGCAGCTGCAGGCGGAAGAAGGGATAGGTCGGGGTAAAGTCGACCTCATCCATCAGCCACCGCAGATACCGCGGCATATGCCATAAAAACGCCATGCGGGGGGAGACCAGGCAGTTCTGCAGCAGCCAGTGACACGCGCCGGGGCGATCGGCGGTGGTGGCGTGCAGGCTCTGGAGCCCCGGGGTGTTCTGCTGGAGGTGCTTCATCAGCACATCGGTGGCCTGGAGCGCCAGGGAGGACCACTTCAGATCGGCTTCGGGTGGGGCGACGGGGTTGGCCATCTCCCAGACGGACCACGCCCGGAGCGAGGGGTGGGCGGCGAGGAGGGTGTGGAGATTGGGCAGGGCGGCGAAGTTCAAGCCGCTGAGGAAGATGGGCGCGTCGATCGGTTCTTCGCGGATTTCAGGGTGGGTCTGGACCAGACGGAGGATGGACGCGCGCCGGCGCAGGGCGCGGAAGATCCGCTGGCCCGCGCGTTCTGCGCGGGCTGCGTTGAGCCCGGCTTCGCGGGTGATCCCGGCCAACAACACCCGGAGCGTGGGACGGATGCTCTCCAGGCCGAGGGCGTCCAGATCATCGTGACGGGACAACGCCTCCAACAAACCGTATTCGGTCAACAACGGATGGGGAGCCGTCGTCATCTTCACCTCCTGGTTCGCCGGAATCCAGTATTCCCACTTTTCCACAGCAGTCGATTACAGGGAATAACGAGCGTCACCTGCACCGGTTCGTTCGGAATGTTCTACGCCGACTATCTGGCAGATGGGCTGACGGCTGCTGGTGCGGGGAGGTTATCTCTCCATCATGAAAGCAGTGATTGAGCGGGTGGTCTCCAGCGTCCCAGACGCGCTCCGATTTTACCGCGATGAGCTGGGATTCTCCGTCGAAGTTCGAGAAGATGGTGCACACGGCCAGCCGGAGTGGGCGCGGCTGGAGCTGTCGGGTCTTCGGCTGTCTCTGAAAGACGCGGCAACGTTCCGCGCCGAGCTGCCCGCGTTCGCGGAGACGCCGCTGGGTGGGACGACCATGCTGTGTTTGGAGGTCGCGGATCTGGCAGCGTGGCGTGCGCGGCTGGGGGATCGGGTTCGGATCATCGATCCGGTGCATCGCACGCCATGCGGCAGCCAACAGTTCGCCTTCCTGGACCCGGATGGCTACCCGATCGTGATCGAGCAGCCGTCCGGGACCGGCGGCTGACGGGGCTCAGGACTCCAGACGGCGGATGTTGCCGCGGGCCCGGTAGAACGTGCCGTTGTCGACCAGCTCATCGACGACGAAGCGGACGCCGTCTTCACGGATGGCCCGGGGGAACTGGACGTGGAAGTCGTGGCGGTAGCCGGTCGAGACCGGCCGCACACGCAGCCGGGAGCCCTCATAGTAGCACTCGACCACGACGCCCTGTCCGGCGTCGCGGGTGGTCTCGACCTGTTGGACCGGGGCCCGGCCGCCGGAGCGGGGCGCGCTGACCGTGCGGACCGAGACGGTCTGGCCCGCCTGGGCCTTCTCGATCGCGGCCGGGGAGACGTCGACCGAGATCAGGGCGCCAGAGCGGGTCACCAGATACAGCCGCTCTTTGTGGTACTGCATCGACAGCGCCGCCTGTGCGCCCGATTTCAGCTTCCACAGCCGCTTTCCGGTCTGATCGAAGCAGTAGATGTACCCGCTGCTGTCACCGGCGAAGACGAACTTGCCGCCCTCAGCAGTGGCGCAGGAGAACACGCCGCCGTCGCACAGGTAGGCCTGGCCAGGCTTGCCGTTCGACTTCAGGATGCGGTGCACCTTGTTGGCGCTGGTGGCGGCGTAGACTGCATTGGCCTCCTGCCAGCCGAACAGCACCGCCCCGCGGACGTTGCGCGACCACTGCTCGGCGCCGTCGCCCCATGCCTTCTGGGAGACGCCTTCGCTATTGCCCGCGAACACGCCGGTGCGGTCGGCCCGAATCATCCAGGCGTAGGTGCCGCCGGACTTCTTCTTGAACAGCGGCTGCTGCTCGAAGTCAAAGGCGGCGACGGTGCCATCGGAGCTTCCCGTGGCCAGGTTGCCGTCGTAGATGTCCAGCCACAGCACCTTGGAGTCGACGTCATAGGCGACCATCGGCGCGTCCCCGGTCAGATCGTAGACCTTCCCGTTGTTGCAGCCGGCGTACAGGAAGCGACCGTCGCCGACCAGACACATCGCGCCGGTCGGAAGCTTGAACTGCTTCTTCACTGCGGCGGTCTCATGGTCGACCTGGAAGACCTGCCCCTTCTCGTTGCTGACCCAGCAGCCCTCATCGTCGACGAAGACGCCGAAGGCCGAGGTGCCCGTCCCAAAGCTCCAGATCGCTGGCACGGAGCCCTTGGCCGACTTCCTGGTCGTTGAAGGAGCCGGGCTGGGAGTCGGTGTCTGGGGAGTCGGCGTCTGGGGAGTCGGCGTTGGGGGTGACCCCGCGTTGTCGGCGTTGTTGAACCGCTGCGCGAGGCTGTCATCCCGCTCCAGCAGGTGCGAGGTGTCTGTGGGGGCGAGGGCGACGATCGACTGCGCCCAGGCCGCGAACTCCATCCTGGCCAGGTCAGCGATGGTCGTGATGCCGAAGGCTTCTTCCAGAAGCTTCGCCTGACGCTCGCTGATGCCCTGGAGCGCCGTCACATGTTGACGAGGCAGATCCTTGAGATCCATGTCCTCGTACGCTTTCTTCAACGCTTTATCAATGTTCATTCAAACGTCCTTTTCACCGGGGATGGCGAGTGTGTTCGGTCCTCGGCGGGGTTCAGTCCTCAGTGTTGGCGAGGTTGACGATCGCCTGCGCCCAGCGGACATACTTGAGGTTGGCCAGATCGCGGATGGTGTGGATCTTGAAGGCGTCTTCCAGAAGCTTCGCCTGACGCTCGCTGACCCCCTGAAGTGCGGCGATCGGGGAGTCTGCGATCTCACGCAGGGACTTCTCTTCGTAGGCCTTGTCGACAGCATTATTGATGTTCATCGAGATATTTCCTTGATTTCCGATAGTGTGCGCCTGAGACCTTACCATGCCCGCTGTGGCCCGCTCTTCAGCGCTGCAGCGCGCCGGGGATGATGGGGTGTGTGCATTGGTTATTTCGTGTTTATCGGTGTCATCGAATATTCGATGATTCTGCTTTACCCTGAGCGCCCTCGGCCGATGTCGGGTGCGAAGTGAGAAGCCGAGAGGTCAGCGACATGCCGAGCATTGAATGGAACAAACAGCGCTGGACGAGCAGTCTGCAGATTCATGAGCAGGACCCGTCCCGGAACTTCGCGTACGGTGACCAGTGGGGGACGCCAGAGACCGCACCACCCTTGAAGATGGTACGAGATGCATGGCTCATGCCGTTCGTGGGCCCCGAGCGAACCATCCTGGAGATCGGCTCGGGCGGCGGCCGCTGGACCCAGCTGCTCCTCAACGCGCGAAAGCTGTACAGCGTCGACATCAACCAGGCGATGATTCAGTACCTCCAGCAGCGGTTCGGGACCCCGCCTCAGCTCGCCCTCATTCAGACCGCTGGCGCAGATCTGCCCGGTGTTCCCGAGCGCTCTATCGATTTTGTCTTCTCGTTTGGCACCTTTGTCCATCTGGAGCCGGAGACCATCGCCGAGTACCTCCAGAACATCCGGCCGCTGCTCAAGCCCGGCGCCGACGTGGTCATCCAGTATTCCGACAAGACGAAGCCGATCGCAGCCAATAACCCTCACTTCGCAGCGACCGATTCCCTGATGATGGAAGCGATGTTCTGCAAGTATGGCTACCGGGTCATCCGCCATGACACCCAGCTTCTCGTGCACAGCAACATCATCCATGTCCGCCCCGCGCCGGACACCGAAAACGCGGCACGCGTCGACGCGTGGCCGCTCGCCACCGACGCGCCCGTTCGCCTGCTCGCATGGCCCGACTATCGGTCTGCCGAAGAAGTCTTCTCCCTGTTTCAGACCTATGTTCGCCAGATGGTCAACAAGCCCATCTGCCTCTGTCTGCGTCGGGACCGTGTCCTCGATCCTTCGCCCGAGGTCGTCGAGCAGATCCTCCAAGAAGCCTTTCGACTCACCGTCAAGAACGGTGACATCGAGATCCTGGTCATCGATGAGGAGATCCCCAGCGCAGACTGGATCCGCCTCGGCGCAGGGGTAGACGCGGTGATCTCCCTTCCAAGCAGTCAGATGGGCGTCCGTGCATCCTGGACAGGGGGCGTGGGCGCCCCTCGCGTGACCCACCCCAACCAGATCGACCGGCTGATGCCGACCTGACCATCCCCATCAATTCCGATGAGCAGCGCTCGCTCCCGGTGTGGAAGCGGGCGTTGTGTGGTGTTGGGGCTTGGTACGCTTTTCCTCTCTACATCACATCGGTCGATCCATGTGGTAGAATATCGACCAGTGATTCTTCATAAGGTGAAGCGAGGCGATCTCATCACCCATCAATTCAGATCACAAAACATGAGTTTTTTTGCAGGAAAGACCACCCTTTTTGACATTCGGGACGGTTCTACGACGTCTTCGTTCCAAGTCATGTGATGACGCTTTGAAAAGAAAGGTTGATCCTTATTTTTATTGTGACGATTTCGTGTCGGTCGAGAAGCACGGATCGCGGCCCTATGTCCAACGGCAGCCGATCCGTATAGGCCCTGACTCCCCCTTTACGCCAGAAGATGGAGTCTACAATGAGAATGATCTTCCTGCTGATCCCTTCGATCGCCCTGATCGGCTGCGATGAGGACAGCGAGAACACTGAAGACTACGGCGCGGACATCGTTGATCTGCAGAACCAGATCAATGAGCTGACGACCCTGGTAGAGAACCTCCAGACGGAGAATGAGGCGTTGTCAGCGCAGCTGACCAACGATGTCACCGCGCTCCAAGAAGACATCGCGGACACCAACACGGACCTCGACACGCTGGAGACCGACGTCTTCGCAGCGCTCGCCGGTGTCGACATCGCAGCGCTTGATGCCTCGGTCACTGACATCGACGGTCGCCTGGCGACGGTCGAGGGTGACTACGCCCTCAACACCGATCTTGTCGCGCTCGATGGCCGCGTCGCTGCGATCGAGGCCGACTACCTGACCAGCGATGACCGCACCACGCTCCTCAACAACTTCACCGTCCTCGACAACCGGCTCACCGACGTCGAAGACGACTACCTGAACTCGGACGACGTCGACGTCGATGCGGTCAACGACTTCTTCTCGTACGTGACCGTCGACACCGCCAACGACCTGGTCGTCTACACCGGCGCGAACGTGGTCATCCAGAACGGCGACGGCAGCACCGACACCGAGAACGGCGTCGGTAACCTCGTCGTCGGCTACCTCGGCGACTCTGCTGGCGGCGACGGCAGCCACAACATCGTCATCGGCGACAACCACACCTGGAACAGCTACGCCAACCTCATCACCGGTGAAGGCAACGCCGCAGAGGCACCCTACGCCGTGCTCAGCGGCGGTCAGGGCAACACCGGCTCCACCGACTACGCCGCCGTCGTCGATGGATACGCCACCAGCACCGAGCTGGCCGACGCGCAGACCGCCATCAACACGTCCATCGCCAGCGTTCAGGCCGACCTCGACATCGCCGAGACGGACATCGACACGCTTGAGGCGACCGCGCTCAGCAGCACCAACTTCGACGCGGTCAATGACTTCTTCTCATACGTGGCCACCGACACCACCAACAACCTGGTCGTCTACACCGGCGCGAACGTGGTCATCCAGAACGGCGACGGCAGCACCGACACCGAGAACGGCGTCGGTAACCTCGTCGTCGGTTACCTGGGCACCGGCTCCGGTGACGGCAGCCACAACATCGTCATCGGCGACGACCACACCTGGAACAGCTACGCCAACCTCATCACCGGTGAAGGCAACGCCGCAGAGGCGCCCTACGCCGTGCTCATCGGCGGTCAGGCCAACACCGGCTCCACCGACTACGCCGCTGTCGTCGACGGCTATGTCACCACCGCTGATCTGACGGCCTCGGAGACTGCGACCAGCGCGGCCATCGCAGCGGTTGTGGCTGACCTCGATGTCGTCGAGGCCGACTACCTGACCTCTACGAGCATCGATGTCGACGCCAACAACGACTTCTTCTCGTACGTGACCACCGACACCACCAACAACCTGGTCGTCTACACCGGCGCGAACGTGGTCATCCAGAACGGCGCGGGCTCGACGGA
>JBCBLB010000432.1:0-8526 GCA_038520555.1 Myxococcota bacterium
ATCCTGATCCACCTCGGCGAAGTGAAGACCATCGTCGACAAGACGTAGCCGGTTACCCTGCCGCTTCTCCCGGATATCGCGCCATCAACCGAGACAGCGCCTGCGCCTGCAAGGCGCTGTCGTCGATCTGGTCGGGATGAAACCCCCGCCGCAGGTAGGGCAGCGCATATCTCGTCACCAACAGACGGCCGTCCCGAATCGACAACCGCGCCCGAAGCTGCGCACGCTGGGGCTTGAGGTGCGACCGCTTGAACTGGGGATCCTGTCGGAGCAGCAGACGGACACCGCTCATCCAGAACACCAAAAACATCATCAGGCCGATCCCCATCCCCGCGACCCGGACCCACCACCGACCGTCCACCGCGGCGAGGATGTCGAACGCCACCGCCTTGTGTTCCATCTCTTCCAGGCTGTGCCACTCCAGAAGATCCCGCATCACCGGGTGGGAGCCCTCCAGCAGGCCACTGGTCATCGCAAAATGGGCCAATGACGCCGTCAGATGCTCCAGCGCAGCCGTCGCCGCCAGACGAAGCACCGGCGGAAGCCACCGCTCAAGACGCGCGATCCAGTCGGTGTACCAGGCCAACCAGTCGGTCAGATCGTGGCCCTGGGATTCCAACATCTCGAACGCCTGCGCATGCGCCCGACCATGGTGTGCCTCCTGAATGAAGAACGCCTTCGCCTGAGACCGAAGCTCAGGATCGTCGATCTGACCCAGATGATGGCGCACCGCCCGGATGAAGAACCGCTCACCCTCAGGAAAGATCAGATTCATCCCATTGACCGCATGAGACAACAGCGGGATCCCACAGCACCAGTCCCGCGGAATCTGGTCCGGATCGAAGTCGAAGTTCATGCGTCGCGGTTGAATCGCCATCGCTCATCCTTCTCCAGTTGAACTGAATTCAATTTAGCGCCCTATTGAACCCAGTTCAACAAAATCTCGCCCCAGGATGATTCGACAGCGATACACTGCCCGAGATGTCGAAATCTTCGCGGAGTCGTCTACAAAATGATGAGCGCCGGGCGCAGCTCATCGCCCTCGGGGTGCGTCTGTTCAGCAGTCGGCCCTATGAAGCCGTCTCGATTGATGAGATCGCAGAACAAGCGGGGATCTCGCGGGGGCTTCTCTACCACTATTTCGGCAACAAGCGCGGCTTTTACGTCGCCTGTTTGGAGCAGGCCGCCGCCGGGTTGGCCGAACACATCCGCCCGCCTCCCGAAGAGCCGTCCGATCTGAACGCGGTTGTCCGTGCGTTGGAGCGGTATTTGGGCTGGGTTGAGGAGCGGGCTGACGCCTACCTGGCCCTGATGCATGGTGGTATGGGTCGTGATCGGGAAGCCTGGGCCATCATCGAGCAGACTCGCGACGGGATCATCCACAACGTCCTCGACCAGCTGGGCGTCGATCGGGACCACCCCGTCTATGCCACTGCGCTCCGGGCATGGCTGGGCGGGGTCGAGGCGGCCTCAGAGCGGTGGTTGTCTGCGCGGGCGCCCTCTCGGGAGATCCTCATCGCGCTGCTCTCCGACAGCCTTGCCGCCCACCTCGCCACGGCTGGCCGGCTCGCGCCGGACGCCGTCAACCCATGAACCGCCGGCCCTCCGCAGCCCGCCCTCTGTAGCGCAGCCGATCCGGCTGCAGGTCGTCGAAGTCTCCGTTGAGGATCGCGGCGCAGTCCGCCAGGGCGTCCTCGATGGCGACCGATCGACCGAGCAGACCGTTCCAGATCTCGTAGCACTCGAAGGGCTGGGTCAGATACTGCCGCATCCGCCGATCTCCTGCGGCCAGGGCTTCACGAACCCGATCGGCCATCTGGTGATGCGGCGCCCTGGCCTTCGACCATGTTCCGCGCTCTGAGATGGCGGGGTATACCCCTTCGATCGCCAGCGCCCGGGACAGGGTGATCTGCGCATCGAGTGTCGCCACTCCGGGGATCTGCTCAGGAGAGGGATCTTCGCCGGGCCCCCAGTAGTCGAACACGATGACCGTTGCGGCGGTCTCAGGCAGGGCGGTGCTGGACAACAACCCCCGGTCAATTACCGCGAGGCCGTCGCTTATGTCGGCGAACGCGGCCGAGAGGGTCTGTTGCCGCTGGGCCGGATCTGCGCCGATCGGTGAGGCGATCAGGCGAACCTCATCATGGAGATTGACCTCGCGGAGGAAGCTCTCGAAGTCGGCGCCGTCGATGAACTGCTCGCTATGGATCGCCATGACGGGTCGCATCTGCTTGAGGGTGAGGAGGAGCTCTCCGAGCAGGGCCATCATTCCGCTGCCGTATACACCACCGCGGAGGTAAATCGTCCCACCGCGGGGGAGGGGAGCGAGCAGGTCGATGGCCTTGATTCCGGTGTGTAGGAAGCCTCGCTCAGCGTCGGTGCGTTTCTGGGCGGCGTCATGCAGGTCTCGGGCGAGGTCGAAGTGTCCCCGTGCGCCGGCCCAGGCGGCCGGGGTCTGTCCGCTCGCGCCCGGCGCGAGCGGATCGGCGCCAGCGTCCAGCAGCGCCCGCGCGATGTCGCGTTGGCCGCGGATCGCCGCGATGTGCAGCGGGGTGAGGCGGTGCCGGTGGGGGCGGTTGGGATCGGCTCCGGCGCGGAGCAAGACCCGAACCACATCGACGTGTCCGGTCTGGGTGGCGAGGTGTAGGGGCGTGCTCCCCCGCGTGCCCGGGGCGTCCGGGTCCGCCCCGGCGTCGAGCAGGGCGGCAGCGACCCTGGCGTGGCCATGGTTGGCGGCGAGGTGCAGCGGCTTGAGGGCGGCGTTCCCGACGAGCAGCCGGTAGCGCTCGGCGGTGTCGACGTCCATCCGCACGGGCGCCCCGGCCAGCTCGGCGTCTGCGCTCAGCAGCCGGCGTGTGGTGTGGGCGTCTCCTTCGCGGGCGGCGATGAACAGCTGCACCTGGCGGGAGAGCCGGTCGTCTGCGCTGGGTCTTGGGGTGTCTTTCATCAGATCCTCCATGCCGGCTCGCATCCGCTGTCGTGCAGCGTGGAGCCGTTTTTTCAAGGTCCCCGGTGGGACATCGAGCAGCTCCGCGATGTCGCGGAGCGGTCGGCCGGAGAGGTAGAACAGGCTCACCGCCATCCGCTCATGGGCGGGCAGGGCGACGAGCGCGGCCCGGAGCGCAGCGCGGACCTCGGCGGCTTCCGCGGCGTCCGGGTCGCGGCGGCCCATCGCAGAGGCCACAGAGGCCGCTTCGAGCGGGGTCTGCGGGAGGCGCTTGCGTCGGGTCCGGCGGTCGGCGTGCTTGGCCACGATCCGCCGAAGCCAGCCGGTGAACGCCTTCGGCTCGCGGAGCTGGCCGAGGTTCGCCCACATCTCGATGAGCGCCTCCTGGGTGACTTCACGTGCGTGCTGCTCGTTGGCCACCCGCCCCATCGCCATGGCGAACGCGAGGTCCTGGTATTGGCGCACCACCCGATCGAAGGCCTGCGCGTCTCCGCGCTGGGCGGCGCGGATCGTATCGGTCATGGCCGCGGACATGGTCGTTTCTCCTCTTCGCCTCACCAGACCCGGCGAGGGACGTTGAGGTTACCGGCCCGTGCGTTTTTTTCTGGTCGATTTATTCTATGGACCGCTCAGGGCTGTGGGGCGACGGTTCAGGAGGCGGGCGCCGTCAACCGGTCCGGTGAGGAGCTACGCCAAAGACATGTCACCGCTGACCCGACTTCTGGACACCTGGCGCGGGATCCTCGCGACGCGACGTCTCGTTCCCATCCTGCTGGTTGGTACCGCGTTGATGCTCGCTGAGGCGTGGTTCACTCCCACCCTGGTCGGCGTCGCCGAGGCGGGCTTCATCCTGGTTGGGTTCTTGCTGTTCGGCCCCTACATCTGGCGGCTGCTGTTCGGCGCCGAGCAGGACTGGACCGTTGGGCGGCTGGTCGTGTTCTTCTTCGCCGGGGTCACGCCAGCGTTCCTTATCTGGGTGCGCCCGTTCCTGGGCTATGGGGTGTCCACCTTCTTGTCTGCCGGGTTGAACGGTCTGGTGGTGGCCAGCTTGTTCTGGGCGGGGGCCTGGGGAATCGGGAGGGACATTGAGATGGAGCAGGGGATCATTTCTGCACGCCGTCGCGCTGCACAGCTCGCCCGAGAGGCGGAGCACGCCCAATTGATGGCCCTTCGGGCTCACCTCGACCCCCACTTTCTGTTCAACACCCTCAACGCCATCGCCGAGTGGTGTCGAGAGGACGGTGAGGTCGCGGAGACCGCGATCCTTCGGCTGTCGGGTCTGCTACGTGAGGTGATGGCGGGCGTTCGGGCGCCGCAGTGGCCTCTGTCGCGAGAGCTTTCGTTGCTCAAGGATTTCTGGTCACTGCATCAGATCCGGGATCCAGAGCGGTTCACCGTCGAGCTGGATGTTCCGGAGCCGCTGCCGGACGCCCACCTGCCGCCGATGCTGCTGCTGCCGTTGGCTGAGAACGCCATCAAGCATGGCCCTGGCGCCGGTCACCGCGGCGATCTGCGGTTGTGTATCCGGGCCGAGGGGGAGACCCTGTTCATCACGCTCTCGAACCCTGGGGCGTTCACGGGCCGTCGGGTGGGCGGCGAGGGGCTGTCGATGGTCGAGAAGCGGATATCCCTGACATACGGCCCGGCGGGGCGGTTTACCATTGCCGCTCAGGGCGATCGGACCGTCGCTGAGGTCACCATTCCCGCGGAGGTCGACGATGACGCTGAAGGTGCTGATCGCGGATGATGAGCTTCTGGCCCGGAAACGGCTGACCCGGTTGTTGGGGGCGATGAGCGGCGTCGCGATCGTCGGTGAGGTGGCGGACGGTGCTGCGGTGCTCCAGGCCTTGTCGCCCGAGGTGGACGTGGTGCTGCTGGACATCCAGATGCCTGGACTCACCGGGGTTGAGGCGATGAAGCTGTGGCCCGATGATGGTCCGCATATCGTGTTCACCACGGCGCACGCAGAGCACGCCGTCGAGGCCTTTGCCGGCGGCGCGGCGGACTATCTGCTCAAGCCCGTCGAGGCGGGGCGGTTGAAGCAGGCGCTTGACCGGGTCCGGGCGCGGCAGGAGCCGCCGGAGCTGCCTGCCGATCGGTTGCCGCTGTCGACGCCGAGCGGGGTGTTGCTGTTGGATCCCGCTGAGATCCGCTGCGCCCTCATTGAGGGGGAGAGCGTGGTGATGTACACCGATCGGGGGCGCCACTTCACCGATCAGCGTCTCAGCGAGCTGGAGGATCGGCTCGTGGGGGCGGGTTCGTTTTATCGGGTGCATCGCCGCGCGCTGGTCAATCTGCGGCGGGTGCTGCGGCTGGAGTCGTTGGATAGTGGCGGCTATATCGCGCACACAGACGGTGGAGAGGCGGCGCCGGTTTCACGAAAGGTGGCCAGAGAGTTAAGACGCCGGTGGGGACTGTAGAGGGAAAGGCGAGATGTCTCATCCGACTGAAGAACAGCCGCAGCCGGCCTTCCGGCTGCACCGACGGTTCGACCGGATGGCCCGACTGGTCGGTGAGCCGGCGATGGCCCGCATCCATCGTGCGCATGTGATGGTCGTGGGCCTGGGGGGGGTCGGCTCTCATGCGGCCGAGGCCCTGCTGCGAAGTGGCGTCGGCACCATCACCCTGGTCGACTTCGATCTGGTCTGCGTCACCAACACCAACCGCCAGGTTCAGGCGATGCGGGGCACCATCGGCAAGCCCAAGGCGAACGTTCTCGCGGAGCGGCTGCGCCTCATCAACCCGCACGCCACGGTCCGCGCGGTGCCGCTGTTCTATGAAGCCCGCATCGCCGATCAGCTCCTGGGTGGCCGGCGTCGGCCGGATTTCGTCGTCGACGCCATCGACAACGTCACCGCGAAGTGCCACCTGTTGACCACCTGCCGGGCCCGCAACATTCCGATCGTCTGCTGCACCGGCGCCGCTGGTCGGATCGATCCCACCGCGGTTCGGGTCGATGATCTCGCCGACACCCGCATTGATCCCCTCGCCCAGTCTGTGCGCAAGATCCTACGGCGAAAGCATGACTTCCCGCGGAAGGGGGCCTTCGGGATCCCTGCGGTTTACTCGGTTGAGCACCTCCTGCCCCCGCAGGTGCTGGGCTATGACAAGGGTGAAGGGTTTACCTGTGTCTGTCCAGGCGGGGAGAACGATCGACACGATTGTGAGAAGCGCTCGGTCATCTGGGGCACCGCCGGGTTTGTCACCGGCGTCTTCGGGATGACCGCCGCGAGCGTCGTCATTCGATCCCTCACCCAGGAAGACATTGACGCACTGAAGGGTCGTGACGGCGAATGATCATGACCCTCCTCACCCTGTTGAGCGCCGCGTCGCAGGCGGAGACGCTCCCGGCTCCGCCTGATCTGGCGGGGACATGGCATATCCAGCTCACCATCGTCAACTCAGCGAAGGTTCCCGTCCTGGGCCCCACAGAGATCCGCACGATCACCACCCTGCTCGCCACGGTGACGCCGGACGGCGCCGGTGGGTGGCGGCAGCATCACACCACCTGTCAGATCGATCCCCAGTCTGGGTTGAAGGTGGCGCAGACCGCGATCCCACAACCATTCGTCGATGCCATCGGGGACAAGAACTATACGCCGAAGCTCACGGTGGATGGTGGGGCGTGGACGTATACCGCGGATTTTGGAGCGCAGCACATCGCCTACGATCCGGCCCGCTCCGGCGGACGGCCGCCGCAGACCGACGATCATCCCGCGTTGATTGACTTTGAGGGAGACGGCCGGCCAGGGGCGACGATTCATCTGCAAGTGCCGGTGTTCGGTCAGGTAGAGGTGTATATCACGCAGCTCGCGCACACCCGGATCGCGGGGCCGTTTGTCACCCCTGACCGGATCGCGGGGCCTATCCAGGTGGTCGCGCTGGAGCAGCGGTCGATCGGGGCGAAGCCGGGAATCTTTGCTTCGAATCCCGAGGTCACTCATCAACCCGACAAGAGCGTATTCTTCATGCAGCGAGTCGCCCCGGGGACGACCTGCGAGACGCTCTTGTAGGAGAGGTGTTCTCAATCATGCACCGTCGACCGACGATGAAAGTGCGCAAGGCGTTCGGGGGAAGACGATCGAAATGGACATCTCGGTGGCGTGGGACCATATGTTGTGCATGCGACGGATCGGAGCCGGCTTCTACCGCCATCCTCTGACCTGTGCGTGGTCGATGACCGCCACGAACGGCCTTATGAGCGCTATACTCATGGACCATCGGGGGATGATGAGAGGGAGAAGGTAGGTGGCTTCCGACGCCAGATTGGTCAACCGGCGCATCGATCCGGGCTCAATTGTCGAGCCTGGCGAGCTGATCGGTGGTCGGTATCGCGTCGAAGAGATGATCGCCAAGGGCGGTCAGGCCAGCGTCTGGAAGGCCAGTCAGGAGCCGCTTCAGCGCCCGGTCGCTCTGAAGATCCTGACCCCGCCGCCCACCCGTGAAGACGAAGAGCCGTTCCAGGAGCGGTTTTTGCTTGAGGCCAAGACGCTCGCTTCGCTCACTCACCCCAACATCGTGGTCGTCTATGACTATGGCGCTGTCCGTGAGGGGTCGTACTACATCGCGATGGAGTATGTCGAGGGGGTGCGGTTCAGCTCCATCCTGCGCGAACGCCCGCTGACGGTTCAGCGGGTCCTCAGGCTCATCTATCAGGTCTGCAAGGCGCTTCGGTACGCCCACAACCAGGGCGTCATCCATCGCGACGTCAAGAACGCCAACATCCTCATCCAGCAGACGGAAGACGGTGACGAGATCGTGAAGGTCGTGGACTTCGGCATCGTCAAGCTCAAGGAGGCGGACGCCGGCATCACACAGGAAGGGGTGATCCTCGGCTCGCCGCACTTCATGTCGCCTGAGCAGGTTCGGGGGGACTTCTTCGACCACCGGGCCGACATCTATGCCGTCGGCATCCTGTTGTACTGCGGTGTGGTCGGCCGGTATCCCTTCCGCGGACGGGACGCCCGGGCCATCATGAGCGCCCACCTGCACAAGTCCCTGCCTCGCATCAAGGTTCGGGATGAACGCCTCAACAACGATGAGAACTTCAAGGACATCATCCGGAAGTGCCTCGCCAAGTCGCCCGAAGACCGCTTCGCCGACATGGACACCCTGATGAACGCCCTGGGACCCTACATCGACAATCATCGGCCCCCCGATCCGGTCACCCTTGACCCCAGCGACTTTAAGATGATCGCGGAGCCCATCGTTGAGATCCAGGATGACGATCCAGAATCGGAAGAAGATGACGACAGCCTTGAGGATGAAGTCACCGTTCAGGCCGAGATGGGGCTGTTCCCCTTCCATGAGGCCGAGGAGCTGCAGACCCAGCAGATGGAAGCCCTGATCGGGGACATCGGCCCGCACATCGTTGAGCCAGAGACCGGTCACTTCGTCCCCATCCGCGATGAGCCGCCGTCGAAGCGGGGCCGCCCCCGGAACCTCGCCGATCTGTCCCCGACCCCGGACGAGCCCTCGATCCCCTCGGTCTCCATCGGGGCCCCACCTCGCGCGCCTCGACGGCCCGTCCAGCTCAAGCCACCACCGCCGCCGCCGCCAGAGCCGGCCTCTGAGATGGA
>JBCBLB010000475.1:0-7820 GCA_038520555.1 Myxococcota bacterium
GGCATACCGAGCCCAGGGCACCCCGGTGGTCGCCACGGACATTGGCGACTGTCGATCTCTGGTGGGCAACGACGGCGGCACGATCGTTGAGGACGCTGACAATGACGACGCCCTGGCGGAGGCCGTGCGCGGCTGGCTGGGACGGCGTGCCCCCCATGTGGTCCGAAGCTGGGGCGACGTTCGCGATCAGATCCTGCGCTTGTGGTGAACCATCAGGGGAAACCCGCGTCCTTCCATTGGCGGAGTCGATCGAGCGCTTCATTATTGAGGGGGTCTCCGACGAGCGGCATGTCACCCGACTCCACCTCATCGAGGATGATGTCGAAGCCCGAGACCCAGGATTCCCGTGTGTCGAACGGATCGGTCGTTCCCGCGCCGTGACAGCTCAGGCAGCGCGTCTCGGAGAGCGGCTGCACGAAGTCTTCCCAGGTGATCGCATCGGCGACGGCGTCCACCTCAACAGAGCGTGTGTCCGTGGCCTGTGCATCATTGTTCCATCGGGTCGTGGCGGTCACCGAGAGGGGGCCAGACGCAAAGGCGCTGGGGTCGATCTCCAGGCCCCACGGTGGCGATGTGAGGACCTGCTCGATGTCCCCGATCTGGACCGTGATCTCGTCGACCGCAGCCGGTAGGGCGGTCGCGAAGGTGATCGGTGTCGGTTGGCGGAGGGGGTCGGGGAGACCGAGGATGCGGACCGCAGGAGCGAGGCTCACCTGGACGAGGCCGTCTGCTCTCACCACCTGGAGGCCGCCAGCGCCATCGACGCCCGCCCAGATCCCGTCCACCCCAACCGCGGGCGCGAACCCGTTGCGGTCTCCAACAAATCCGCCATCGGCGGTCTGGACCCATACCGGGCCCCCGAGCGGGCTGGCGTAGACCCTCTGGACATCTGACAACGCAACGTCGAGCACATCTGAGCCGTCCCACACCGACAGAGCCCCGTCGGCGAGCGACCACACATGGCCGCGCTCATCGACCGCCAGGGCATCGACTGGCGCATCGTTGACGCTGATGCCGTCGACGATCTCAAGGTTGTCGTCCATGGCGAACAAGGCGCTGTCGTGTGCGATCCAGGTCACCGTGCCCTGTGGGGTTGGGGCGCCAGAGACGAACGCTCCCGGTACGCTGGCCTCATCGAACAGGACTTCGATGAGTTGCTCGTCCGCGTAGTGGAACAGCTGTCCGCCAGAGGAGAGCCACAGCGCGGGCCCGTTGGCGTCGAGGGCATCGACGGGACCCGGAACGGCGCCTGCCAGGGCGGTCATCTGCGCAGAGTCCGGGACGCTCATCAGCGCGCTCGGCGTCGCGAACAACACGTCATCCCCGACGACAGCAGCGGCCACCGGGTTCTCGTCCAAAGACACCGCGATCGGGGTCTCAGAGCCGAGATCGTAGAGGAACGCACCGTCGGCGTGGATCGTGATGGTGTGCCCTGGCCCGGCGACCAACGCATCGATCGCGTCTTCATCCATCGGGCTGGCATGGAGCGTCGGATCGACGTCGAACACCGGGATCAGCGCCGCTTCCGAGGATGCGTCCTCTGTGCAGCCGGCCAGCACAACCACAGATGCAATCGTCAATATGCGCATGGTTACTCCACAGGCTCCAGCTGGAGGGACTTCCATCGGCCCCGGGCCCAGTCATGGGTGGGGCTCCACATCCGACATCCAGGATCGTTCTGGCGGGCGAGGTTGCTGACGGCGCGACTTCGAACCTCGATCCGATCGCCCGACGCGATGCCCACCTTCGTCCAGGTGTGGGTAACGTCCGAGAAAGACTCGGAGGTCGTGCCCGCGGTCCACTCTTCCACCACGACATCGTTGATCAGGAGCTGGTATGTGGGCTCACCATCGTTTTCCGTGACTGCCGTGATCGTCACGTCGTAGGTCCAGGGATCGACGTCCACAGCAACCTCTGCACGGGCCCACTGTTGGGCGGTGTTGAGCGCCGCGTCGCTGCCGGCCATGCACCAGTCGAAGCCCGTCGCGAAGTTCTCTGCCCGAAGGGGCACGATCTGCACCCGATCGCCGTCACGGGTAAAGTTTGTGAACGTGTCCGTGTCGGACAGCAGAGAAAAGTCTGCAGAATCGGTGGCCGTCAGCGTCCGCGGCTCTGGCGGATCGCCGACATCGGTGTCTGTATCGGTGTCGGTGTCTGTATCGGTATCGGTGTCGGTATCGGTGTCGGTGTCAGTGTCGGTGTCGGTGTCGGTCTCTTCACCGGTGTCTCCGCCGACGTCCGGTGCGGCGAACGCGCCCCAATCATCGAGGCTCCATTGTGTCTCGATGAGCTGTTCATCACATGCTGAGACCCACAGTCCAGCAAACAACAGGGTAGTCCGTCGCAATGATTGATTCATATGGCCCTCACAATAGAACGATCGGCGGCGGAAGGCGCTAACACCTGTCCTACGCCCGGATAACGCTCGATGGAAGCGCATGATGCGAACAGGGTCTATGAAGGGCGCCCGACCGTTCAGGGACACTCACCGTAGCTTCCGAAGTCACAGGCGGACCAGCCGTTGGGGATGCAGGTCGATGAGAACCAGTGATCGCATTCATCCACCGCGGCACCAGCGATGGTCTCTGCATCGCCGCAGCCACCTTTCGTGTCCATACATCCGAACGGCACCAAAGGGATGTCGAAGTCGACGCAGGGTTCACTGGTGGTTGGGTTGGTCGAGAGGGGGCGGCCCTCAATCACCAGACAGTTGCTGTTCGCCGCGCAGGCGTCGACATCCAGCGAAGCACAGTCCGCATCGGCATCGGTGTCGGCATCGGTGTCGGTGTCGGTGTCGGCTTCTTCGATGGGATCGGAGTCTTTGTCACCATCGTCGCATGCGGTGACCGTCAGGGACAGTGACACCATCGCTGCTGTGATCCAGTGAGAGGAGGTTCTCATGGTTTCTTCTGCTCCTCGCCATGCCCTTCTTGGAAGGTAACGTTGTCGGCGGCGGATTGTCGACCGTCCGTCATCGGATGAGGGCGGCGCGGGCCTCTCCGGCGACGATGTGGGGTGGGGTGCCCATGGACAGTTCGCCGCGGAGGGTTCGAATGGTCCGATGACGGGCGTCCTGGTCGTCGAGCAGCGCTGCGAGGCCGTCGAGGTGTCCGGACAGGTCTTTGGCGGAGATGTCTGGCCGGGTGTGTCGGAGTCGGTCGCTTCGCACCGCGTAGATCTGCTGCTGGAGCTGGACGGCCCAGCTGGGGCGCTGGACCGCGGGGGCGGTGACGTGGTTGACATCGACGCATAGCTCGATGATCTGTCGGATGAGCTTCCGGGGAGAGATGGGCTTGATGAGCCGCCCGGTGAAGCCGCCCTTCTCGATCTGCTTGCGGGTGCGCTCGGTGGCGTCGGCGGTGACGGCGATGATGGGCGCGGTGAAGCCGCCCTTGCGGAGGGTGATGGTGGCCTGGAGTCCGTCGAGGATGGGCATCTGGATGTCCATCAAGATGATGTCGAAGCGCTCTCGGCGGGCGATGATCCGGTCGACCGCCTGCTGTCCATCTTCGCTGGTCTCGACCTCTGCGCCGGCGCGTCGGACCAGCAGCGACTCGAGCCGCCGGTTGTCGGGGCTGTCGTCGACGATGAGGACCCGCAGCCCTTCCAGCGATGCCTTGGGTTCCTCGTCGACGATGGCTCTGGACGCCACCTGCTGTCCGCTATGGGTCAGGACGATGGGGGCGGTCATGGTGAATCGGCTGCCCTTGTCGAGGGCTGACTCGACGTCCATGCTGCCACCGAGCAGATGGCTGAGTTCGCGGCAGATGGTCAGGCCCAGCCCGGTGCCGCCGAGGCTCCGGTAGGGGTTGTGTCGGCCCTGCTCGAAGGGCTTCCAGATCCGCTCGAGGTCACCGGAGGCGATGCCCAGGCCGGTGTCGATCACGGACAGCGCCATGTTCTCGTCCTGGACAGAGACACGGAAGGTGACCGCGCCGCGCAGGGTGAAGCGAAGGGCGTTGGTGCCGAGGTTGAACAGGATCTGGCGGATCGCCCTGGGATCGGACTCGATGAGCAGCGGCAGGGCGTCGTCGATGTCCACAACGAGGTTGATGCCCTGCCGTCGCGCGCGCGGTGTGAGCAGCCGGACGACCTCCTGTACCACTGCGCGGATATCGGTGGCTTCCGTGTGCACCTGGAGCTGCCCGGCCTCCAGCCGGGAGAAGTTGAGGACATCCTCTACCAGCGACATCATATACTCGCCGTTCTCGCGGAGGTGCCTCGCCCAGGAGGCGTGCTCGGGGTCGTCGAGCTTCGCGTCGTCGAGCAGCTCGCCGTAGCCGATAATGGCGGCCATCGGGGTTCGCATCTCATGGGAGATGCAGGTGAAGAAGTCAGAGCGCGCCTGGCTGGCCTTCTCGGCGGCTTTCTCGGCGGCGATGGCGCGCTCCAGGGCCTGCTTCAGCTCCTCAGTGCGCTCCTCGACCCGTCGCTCCAGGGTGTCGTTGAGGTTCTGGAGCTTCTGGTTGGCGGTGTACAGCTCGAGAGACTTGGACTCCAGCAACTTCTCCGCCTCCCGGCGCGCCGTCCGCTCACGCTTGACCCGCCGCGTCCAGGCCGCTTCTTCCATTATGCGGCTCGCAGGTGGAACCGAACCGCTTCGCACTGTTCGACGTCAAGCGCTTCCCGGCGGATCTCCACCGAGGCGTCGAAGTGGTCGAAGCACCCCAGGATCAGGCCTTCGCACAGGTCACCCAACCCGCGGGCCGAGTAGTAGGTCAGCACCAT
This sequence comes from Myxococcota bacterium, assembly GCA_038520555.1. Taxonomy (GTDB): domain Bacteria; phylum Myxococcota_A; class UBA796; order UBA796; family UBA796; genus JBCBLB01. The sequence goes on from JBCBLB010000475.1 coordinate 4,729, forward strand.
CTCGTCGTCACGGTCGCTCCCGTCGTCCTGGAAGGTCGGCAGCTCGGCGTCGGGGTACAGCTTTCGGACTTCGACGTGGATGTGGTTCTCGATCTGTCGGAGGAGCGCGAAGGGGCTGGTGACACCCTCGATGAATTCAGGGTGCGCGCCGGCGAGCTGGCCGAACAGGTGTCGGCCGAAGGTCTTGAGGAGATCTGGGATGGGGAGCTGGGTCTGTTCATGGAGCCCGACCACGATCGCGACCGCGTCCGACGCCGGGTAGGTGCCGACGCTGGTGAAGGCGCCGCCTGTGGACAGGTCGGCGTTCTCGATGATGTTGTCTGCCACGTCGAAGCCGAATTGGTCTTCGATGAAGTCCATCAACTCGACGAAAACCATCCCCTTCATCACGGCCCTCTCGCTCGGGTTGCCCTGAGGGTATCGGTCCTTCTGGGCGCCGCTTGAGGCGGATCCCCGAAGGGGGGGTGGGGTGTTATGGGGGCGCATCATTGAGAGAGAGGCGCCCGCAATGAGCGAGATTACTGCATCGACCACGTTGCCAGAACCGCGGCGCGAGATCGCGACCGTGGAGCGGTTTCGCTCGGGGATGCTTCGACGGTTCGGCCCGCTGTATCATCTCAGCGGTTTGGGGTTGGCCCTCCATCGGATCCGCCTGGAGGCCGGCTCGGCGGAGAACATCCGCGCCGCCGCCACCCGCGGGCCGGTCGTCTATGTCCTCCACACCCGATCGAAGGTCGACTGGTTGGCCCTCAACCGCGCCCTCAACCGTCGGCGGCTGCCGCTGGCGGTGGTCTCGACGGGAGTGCGCGGCGTCTGGTTTCGTCCCTTTGGAGAAGCGCTTCGTGGTGCATGGCGTGGCCTCAAGCGGCGGGTGCTCCTCAATGAGCCGCCCGATCCCATCGGATCAGGCGCGTTTCAGGGGGCCATCCTTCGCCGCGAGCCGGTCGCGGCCTTCCTCCTCGAGCCGTCGCTGCAGGGGCCACAGCCGACGCCAGGACTGACCGAGGCGCTGCTCCAGACCCAGGCGCAGTGCGACCTCCCCATTCAGCTGGTGCCCGTCGTCGTGCACTGGCGGCGGGGGCCGGGCGCCGTCCGCGGTGAGGTCGGGCGGGTGCTGCTCGGCAGCGAGGACGAGCCCGGGCCGCTGTACAAGCTGTTCTCGGTCTACACCCGTCGGGACGAGGTGATGCTCCAGGCCGGCGAGGCGGTCGACCTGCAGCGGCTGCGCGACCGCTACTCCGATGAGTCCGACGAGCGGGTGGGGCGCCGGCTGAACATCCTGCTGCGTCGGTATCTGTATCGGGAGTCCCGGGTGATTCGCGGGCCGCGGGTCCGTCCACATCGGTGGACCCGGCGGCTGGTGCTACACTCGCCGGCCGTCCGCACCCTCATCACCGAAGAAGCCCGGACCACGCAGCGCACGACGGAGCGGCTGGAGCTGGAGGTGCGCCGCACCTATGATCGGATCGCCGCGCGGTTCTCTTTCCCGATCGTGCGCCTTGTCCGATGGTTATTGCGGGCGGTGTGGGATCGGGTCTACTCGGGCATCGACGTCCGAGAGGTCGATCTGGCTCGGATCCGGTCGGCCATGCGGGCGGGGACACCGATCCTGACGCCCTGCCACCGGTCGCACCTGGACTATATGCTGGTCAGCACCGTCTGCTATGACCACAACATCGTCATCCCCCACATCGTCGCCAGCGAGAAGTTCGCAGCGTTCCCGCTCGGCGGTCTGAATCGGCGCCTGGGTGCCTTGTTCATCAAGAAGAGCTTCGACGGCGACCGCATCTACTCGGTGGTGTTTCGCCGGTACCTCCACCAGCTCATCCGCGACGGTTTTCCCGTTGAGTTCTTCCTGGAGGGCGGCCGGAGCCGGACCGGCAAGCTGCTCCCGCCCCGGCTGGGGGTGTTGTCGATGGTGCTGGACTCGGCAGCGCGGGGACGGGACGATCGTGAGGTCACCCTGCTGCCGGTGGCCATCTCCTATGAGCAGATCGCAGAGGAGAAGACGTACGCCAAGGAGCTGGGCGGCGCTCGGAAGCGTCCGCCGATCCGGCGGGGGATGCTGGTGCGAATCAGCCGCTTCCTTCGGCAACGGATGGGGCGGGTGTATCTGCGGGTCGGCGAGCCGTTGCCCCTGTCTGAGGTGTTCGACGAGCTGAAGACCCCATGGGAGGCGCTGAGCCGCGAGCAGCGGCAGGAGGTCCTCCAGCAGACCGGCGAGCGGATGATGTTCCGAATCGCCCGCAACATGGTGATTCTGCCCACCGGGCTGACCGCGATGGCGTTGCTGGCCCGGTCTCGGCGTGGGATTCGGGTCCGGGCGCTGCAAGAGCGGGCAGAGCGGTTCGACAACCTGCTCCGGGCCCGGGGCGCCGCGCCGGCGGCGTCGATGGGCTACGGCCACGGTGGGTGGGTCGTCGAGGAGGCCCTGGCCCGCTTCCAGGAGAGCGGCCTCATCGACCGCCTGGAAGATGAGTCCGGCGACATCATTCAGATCCTGGAGGCCAAGCGGGTCACCCTGGACTACTACAAGAACGGCCTGCTGCATTTCGTCGCCCCCGTCAGCCTGCTCGCCGCTGCGGTGCGGACTGCAGACGGAGCCTTCCAAGCCGATGATTCAGAGATCTTCCGATTGTTTCGGGCCCAGGTCTTCCTGCTTCGGTATGAGTTCACCCTCGATCCGGAGCAGCCGCTGGAGAGCCTGGAGGCGGACTGCCTGCAGGCCCTCATCGACTACGGCGCCCTGGCTCCCGGATCAGAGGATGGCTCGCTCCTGGCGACCCCGCTCATCGATGAATTGGAGGGGTTGACCAGCAGCTTCCGCGAGTCGTATCGGCTGGTGCTTCAAGCCAGCTATGCGATGCGGGCGCGGGATCTGAACCTGAAGAACCTCTCCCGGCGGATCCTGGAGTACGGCCGCGGGCGGCTGGCTGTGGATGAGCTGACCCGACCAGAGGCGTTGACCATGGCCAACCTGGATAATGCAGTGCGCGCGTTCCGGGAGGAGGGCGTCTTGCAGGTGCGGGCCGGAGGCAGCGGACTCCAATTCGATGAGGCAGGGGTCAAGCAGTACCTCGTCGATCTCGATA
>JBCBLB010000281.1:0-11459 GCA_038520555.1 Myxococcota bacterium
CCATCCATGGCCGCGCCCCTCGCGGCGCCATCAGCCTGCTCAAGGGCAATTCCTCGGCGATGCGAGAGCTGCTGGAGACCATTCGCGATCTGGCACCGCTGCCGGATACCCTCTTGATCCGCGGGGAGAGCGGGGTCGGCAAAGAGCTGGTCGCCCGTGCCGTTCACGAGCAGAGCATGGTTCGCGAGGGCCCGTTCGTCGCGGTCAACTGCGCAGCCATCAAGCCCGAGCTGTTCGAGAGCGAGCTGTTCGGACACCGCGCGGGCGCGTTCACCGGGGCCACCCGAGAGCGCTCTGGCCTCATCGAGTCGGCACAGAACGGCACCTTGTTTCTCGATGAGATTGGCGAGCTGTCTTCGGATCTGCAGGCCAAGCTGCTTCGGTTGTTGGAGCAGCGAGAGTACCGTCGGGTCGGCGCCGAGCAGCGCCGCCTGTTGGAGGCCCGGGTCGTCGCGGCGACCCATGTGGACCTGGAGACCGCCATCGAAGCGCGCCGGTTTCGTCAGGATCTGTACTTTCGGTTGTCCGCGCTCGAGCTTCGCGTCCCGCCGCTCCGCGATCGGCGGGATGACATCCAGCTTCTGGCATACCACTTCCTCAATAAGTACAACCATCGCTACGATCGGAGCGTCGATCGGATCGCTCCCCGAGCGCTTCGACTGCTGGAGAACGCAGATTGGAAGAGAAATAACGTTCGTGAGCTGGAGTGGAGCATCCGGCAGGCCGTCGCCCGATGCAAGAATCAGCGAGAGCTGACCGTGGAGAGCTTCCGGGATCGGGTCATCCCCGGGGCGGCCCCCATCTCACTGCCTCGGCCAGCCCACCAGGCCCCTATGGCTGTCGATCGAGGCGATGTGCTCGATATCTCCGACTTGTTGGATGTCAACTATGGCGAAGCCATCAAGGATCTTCGGCGACGGTTTGCGACGCGGTATGCAGAGCGGTGTTTGCAGGTGGCCAACTACAACAAGTCCCGAGCAGCCGAGATCGCAGGGATGAAGCGCTCCAACTTCTCTCGTCTGATCAAAGATCTGGAGCTGAAGATCCCGGAGCCTTTGCCCATGAAGGCGTGATGGGGATGAGATTTCTCGATGGGAGATCGGCGTAGTGGACTGCAGATAGAGAGTCCGATATTCCCCGTATATGATACTCTTCGGGTGGCTCTTCATCGGTTGTTCGTTGGTTGGTGTGGGAGACCAGGGGCCCCCGAAGTGCTCCGATCTCCCCGACCACCGACTCACCGCAACCGGTCTGGCTGGTGATGAACTACACTTTGTGAAGAAGTGCCTCGAAGAGAAGCTGGTCGCTCAGACGCCGGTGGATATTGAGCGGGCGCTGATGATCTACGCCGATCGTCCGAAATGGGTCACCCCTCCCATTCGTCACCGCATCGTTGAGGTCGCTGAAGTCTTCCCCGATCGCGCGCTCCGCCTCCAGGCGCTTGAGACGCTGCGGACCATCTATGACAAAGAAGCTGTCGAGCGGGTGTACAACAACTATCGGATGAAGGCGAACCTGCGATCAGACCGGGACGTGGAGCGCTTCTGTGCGCGGAAGTCCGATCAGGATGAGGTCTGCTACGCTGCGGGCGTCATGGCGTCGTTCGGCGAACCGTCGGGCTTATAGACAGGCGCGGACCCGCGCGGAGCGTGGGCAGGACGTCCTCTTCGAACCAGGGGTTGCGTTTCATCCATCCTTGAACGCGCCAGCTCGGGTGCGGCAGCGGCATCGTCCGACGGTCCGCGAAGCGCGCATGGTCGCGGACCGCGGCGGTCATGGTCGTGGGCATCTGATCCTTCAGATATGTCCGCTGGGCGTACATCCCGATGAGCAGGGTCCAGCGGACATCTGGCAAAATGGAGAGCAGCCGCTTATGCCACAGCGGGGCGCACTCTGGCCGCGGCGGCGCGTCCCCGCTGCCGTTGATCCGGCCCGGATAACAGAACCCCATCGGGACCACCGCGAACCGACCTGAGCCGTGGAAGGTCTCCTCATCAACACCCAACCACGCCTTCAGCCGCTTCCCAGACGGGTCGTCCCAGGGGATGCCCGACCGATGGGCGGCGGTGCCCGGAGCCTGGCTGATGAGGAGGATCCGTGCGGTCCCGGGTGCCCGGACGATCGGACGCGGTCCCAGGGGCAGATGCGCGGAACACACCGTGCACGCCCGGATCGCCGTCAAGAGCGCTTCGCGATCCGCGGGTTCGATGCGCTCAGGTTCCGTAACCACGCAAAAACCCCGTCAGGTGCACGTCGACGAAGGTGCTCATGTCCAGGGGACGACACTGCTCCCCGCCGAGGGCGCCCTGGTGAAGCAGCGCCAGGATGATCGGTGAGAGCAGCCCCAGCGCCATCACCCGTGGGGACTCCTCACGAAGCTGACCTTCGTTGATGTAGTGGGTCAGCATCTCTTCAAAGGACTGCAAGGTTGGCTCGAGGACCGCGGACACATACGCCGGCCCCAACCGATCGGAGCCCAGCCCCTCGGACAAGCCCGAGACGTGTAGGGCGGCGAGGTATGGCTCCCACCCCCGGATCAGCTCATGGAGGGTCATGCTCATTGCCTGTTCGATGGGGAGGTTGCGGTATCGGGTCTTCATCCGTTCGATATGGGGCTGACCCATTCGCTTCATGCTCTGCAGCGCCGCTTCGATCAGGCCGTCCCGATTGCCGAAGTAGTGTCGGAGGTTGTTCACGCTGACGTCCATCGATCGCGCAAACTCTCGCATACTGGGTCGATTCGATGCGCTGGAGAGGAGCTTTCCAGCTGCATCTTCAGCCATCTTCTGGCGCTTTTCCTGGTAGTCGTTGTTCCGCGCGCCGGTCGTTCTCGCCATACGGTTGCTCTGCCCTGAACTGAGGGAGGGGGGTGAAGACGATGGGTGAAGTGGGTGAAGTGGGTGAAGTGGGTGGGTGAAGTGGCTTCATCTGCCGCTTGAACCCTGCTCGCCATGCCACGAGGGGTTCGGCCTATTTTCCCCCTTACATCTTTCTCGCGAACCACAAGTCCAAGAAAAAAGTAACACCCGGATCGCTGGACGGTGTTCCACCGATGAACCCCGAGAGGAGCGCGACTCTTCTGGGATCCTCTTCATCGGAGCGCCGACATGAATCCCTTAATGCTGCTTGCCTCGATCGCTGCTGCGGAGCCCCCCGTTGCGGCTTCCGAACCCGGCCACACCATCGCTCCGCTCGTGGAAGAGGGTGAGCCGTCCTATCGCCATGTTCCGCTTTGGGTTGGCGTCGCACCGATGCCTCGGTTTGGAGACGATCGGCCGACCGTTCACCATCTCTCAATGAGTCTTGGTCTCGCCGATGCGGATCGTCTGGAAGGAAGCCAACTCAGCCTTGGTGGTAACCGCATCACAGAGGACGTTCGCGGCATCCAGGCGTCCATCGGCGGCAACCTCGCGGGTGAAGTCGAGGGCGCGCAGCTCTCGGTCGGCGCGAACATCTCCACAGGCGACCTCACCGGTGTCCAGGCGGCGGTCGGGTTGAACGTTGCGGACGCGGTCAACGGCGCCCAGACCAGCACCGGGCTGTCCGTTGCCCGTGAGGTTCGTGGGGCGCAGTTCTCCGTCGGCGCTGCGATCACCGGCGACCTGAAGGGCGCCCAGGGCGCCGTGGGGCTCAGCCTCGCCCGGGATGTCAAGGGCGTCCAGATGAGCTCTGGGCTCAACATCGCTCGTGACGTTCAGGGGGTACAGCTGGGGATCATGAACGTGTCCTCCTCGGCTCGGGTGCAGCTCGGTATCCTCAACGTCTCCAACGACGCGGACGTGATGCTCGGCATCATCAATGTGAATAAGAACGGCTATAACCACGTCTATGGGGCTGCAGGGCTCACCGACCCCCTGACCGTGGGCGTCACCTATGGTGGCAAGCGGCTCTACAACCTGTTCGAATACGCCGGTCAGGGAGGGCAGCACAGCGTCAGCATCGGCCTGGGGTGGCATCAGCCGCTTGGGGAGCGACTGTATGTCGATGTGGACGCCGCCGCTGGCGGCTATACCTCGCAGCTGCTGCTGACCAACACGGGCCTCATTCTTCGTGGCCGGGCGGTCATTGGCGCGCAGCTCGCGGGTCCTGTCGCGGTGTTCGCCGGCCCCGTCGTCCAGAGCGTGGTGCACCCCTTCGGAAATGATGACTATGACGTCGGCTTTCACCAGATGGACGCTGGGGATGTGGTCCTCGGCGGGCAGATCGGCCTCCGTCTTTGAGACTCGCGAGTTCGGTGTTGGAGTAGAAAATGACCGTTCATATTGAATGTTCGCCCCTTTCCTGGGACGGTTCGCAAAAACCGCGTATACATGGTGACACCGCCCGCCCGCGGCGGTGTCTCATCGATGAACCCAGGGAGCAGAAGGTGGCCGTCGATGTCGAAGGACTCTATCGACAGTACGGACCGATGGTGCTGCGTCGCTGTCGGCAGCTTCTCAAGAATGAAGAGGCCGCCGCAGAGGCGATGCAGGAGACCTTCATCAAAGTCCTCCGGCGCCGCGACACCCTCGAGGTCAAGTTCCCGAGCTCGCTGCTGTATCGGATCGCCACGAACACCTGCCTCAACCGGATTCGCAGCAAGAGCCGTCGGCCGGAGGACGCTGACGATGAGCTGCTCGTTCGAATCGCGGCGGCGCCCGAGCCGGACGTCGTTGAGGCCCGCGATCTGCTCCGCATCATCTTCGCCCAGGAGAAGCCCTCGACCCGCACCATCGCCGTGCTTCATCTGGTCGATGGGCTCACCCTCCAAGAGGTCGCCGATGAGGTCGGGCTGTCTGTCTCTGGCGTTCGCAAGCGCCTCCGTGTCCTCAAGAAGCATGTTCAAGAGCTGGAAGGTGTGCGATGACCCCGACCCCGTCTGTTCCTGACGTCCTGGTCGAGCGGCTGGCCCTCGGCGAGCTGCCCCCCGACAAAGCCGAGGCGGTCCGTGCGCGCCTGGAGGCCGCCGGCGAGCTGCATCGTCTGGAGGCGCTCCAGTCCGACAACGTCGCCGTCCTCACCGAGTATCCGCCCCGGGTCATCGCCGCCGCCGTCGAGACCCGCGCCTCGGCGCAGCACCGCTCTTCGACGACGCGGTGGTTTGCTCCGGCCGGTCTCGCTCTGGTCGCAGCCCTGGCGCTGTTTGCCCTCAACCCCTTCGCCATCGATCCGGGGAACACCGTCGATCCCATCACCGACGGTGTTCGCTATAAGGGGGATGCGTCCCTGTTTATCAGCCGTGTTGAGGGCGGAGACCCGATCCGGTTGACGGATGGGGCGGCTGCGCGCGCCGGGGACTTGATCCAGGTCAGCTACAATGCAGCCGGTGAAGCCCAATATGGCGCCATCGTCTCTGTGGACGGCGCCGGGGCGGTCACCTCCCACCATGTCGGCCCGCTTGAGCCCGGAACACAGGCGATGTCCCGCCTGTTTCAACTCGACAACGCCCCCCGGTTCGAGAAGTTCTTCCTTGTGCTCGCAGATGAGCCCGTCGAAATCGACATCATCGTGAGTGTCGTGAGCGGGGGAGGGACGCCAGAGGGGACCGTGTTCACCTTCACGCTCAACAAGGAGTGAGCCATGTGGCCGTTGATGCTCACCGCCACGGTGATGGCTGGTACCCAGCGGTTCGCTCTCCTTGCGGCCGCCAATGATGGGGGGATCGGGCGCGCGACGCTTCGCTACGCTGAGGACGATGCGAACGAGATGGCCGCTGTTCTCAATGAGTTGGGCGGGGTCCCGGTCGAGCATACCCTGATGCTCACCGAGCCCTCGGTCGCCGAGCTTCGCGCCGGCTGGCAGCAGATCAGCGAATGGGTCGACGTCGCCGAAGCCCAGGGCGACCGCACCGAGGTGTTTGTCTACTACTCGGGGCACTCTGACATCGAAGGGCTGCTCCTTGGGGGGCAGCGGTATGGCTACGACCGTCTCCGCGGCGACCTCAAGGGTATCCCCTCGGACTTTCAGCTGTTGGTCCTCGACTCGTGCAGCTCCGGCGCCGTCGCGCGGGCAAAAGGCGGCTCGTTCCAGCCGTCATTCCTCGATAACGAAGCGGTCAATGTTCAGGGCTACGTCTATATGGCCTCGTCTGCTGCCGATGAGCTCTCCCAGGAGGCCGACAACATCGGCGGGTCCTTCTTCACACACTATCTGGTCAGCGGGCTCAGGGGCGCCGCCGACTACGATCAGAACCTCCAGGTCTCGTTGAGCGAGGCATACACCTTCGCAGAGCGAGAGACCCTCGCCCGGACCCAGCGCAGCCTCACCGGCGCCCAACACGCCACCCACAACATCCAGACCACCGGACACGGCGATGTGGTGTTCACCGACCTCAACGAGATCAACTCCCAACTCACCCTGGACCGGGACGTCGCCGGTCGGCTGTTCATCCACGACCACGACGGCGATCTGATCCTTGAGCTGCAGAAGACGCCGGAGCAATCGATCACCCTCGGCCTCCCGGACGGCCGCTACCGCTTGTTCCTCCAGGATGCCCAGGGCCAGAGCGCGGAAGCCAACATCGATCTCAACGACGGCGAGAAGCTCACCGTCGACACCGGACAGTTCCTGGCGTCTTCGCCAGCGCTTGCGATGTTCCGGGCCAAAGGGGGCGATGTCGACTACCGGAAGGTCTTCGGGCGCTTCACCATCTTCCCTATCGACAGCTTTCGGAAGAACCGGGATCCGGAGCTGCACCGGCTGGACGCGAGCTTTACCCTGAACCGGGCGGACGCGCTGAACGGTGCCCAGTTCTCCCTGGGCGCCAACCATGTCACGAACCATGTTCGTGGCTATCAGGGCTCCCTCGGCGCGAACTTCGCGGGATCGGTGCTGGGCATCCAGAACACCCTCGGCGCCAACATCACCAGCGGCGATCTGAAGGGCACGCAGCTGTCTCTCGGTGCGAATATTGCGGGCGGTTCGGTCCAGGGAATGCAGCTGGCGTTGGGGGTGAACACCGCCAGAAACGTCGTGGGCACCCAGTTCAGCATCGGCGGGAACATGGCCAAGGACGTCTATGGCCTGCAGGGCAGCATCGGCTTCTCCTGGGCGGCCTCGATCCATGGCGCGCAGTGGTCGATCGGTCCCGCCGTGGCCCGGGACGTCTATGGCCTCCAGGCGGCGTTCATCACCCTCGCGCGAAATGACGTCAACGGCGCGCAGCTGGGGTTTATCAACGTCGCCCGGCGAGCGGACGTTCAGGTCGGCGTCATCAACGTGGCCGGGAAAGACGCGGACGTTCAGCTGGGGCTCATCAACGTCAACCCTGGCGGCTACAACCAGCTCTACGTCGCCGGCAGCACCGTCGAGGGGGGCGGGCTGGGGGTCACCTATGGCGGCCGGAAGCTCTACACCCTCGCCGAGATCTCGACCGAGATGGACCGGCTTCGGTATGGGATGGGCCTCGGCGTCCACGTCGAGCGCGACTTCAAGTGGATGGACTATATCGACTTCGACGCCACCGCGACCAGCTCCTTCGACCTCGACAGCCCGTTCTCTGGAGAGCAGACCCTCACCACCCGTCTCCGCCTTCTGGCCGGCTACACCCTGGACAAGGATGACCGCTTCGCGCTGTTCGGCGGCCCGACCGTGGATTACGCGATCATCGCCTCACAGCCGCTCCAGAACCTCCTCGGAGAGGACTACCAGGCGGGGGATGTCGGGATCGGTGGGACCCTTGGGGTGGCCTGGCGGCTGTGAGGGGGATCAGCCGCTGCTCCGCTTCGCCTCGTGGTTGTAGCCGCTGAAGTCGAAGAACAGCGGGGCGTCGTCATCGTAGAGGGTGTGGTAGAGTTGATAGGTCCCGAGCACCCGCTTTACATAGCCGCGGGTCTCACGGTAGGGGATGTTCTCGACGAATTCGTCGGTCGGGGTGTTGCCCCGCTCTCTCAGCCACTTGTCGACGTTGCCCTGGCCCGCGTTGTAGCCGGCGACCGCGAGGAACATGTTGCCGTGGTAGCGGTCCTGGAGGAACTCCATATACCGCGAGCCGATCCGCAGGTTGGTCAACGGGTCAAAGCTGGACTGTTTTGTGACGGTGATGCCCAGCCAACCGCCGACCTGCTTTGCGGTCGCCGGCATCAGCTGGCTGAGCCCCCGAGCGCCTGCCCAGGAGACAATGTCTTTGTTGAAGCTTGATTCTTCGCGGACGAGGGCATGGAAGATGCGCGGGTCGTAGCCATAGCCATCGGCCGCTTGCTGGACGAGATCCCAGTACATCTCCGGGTACGCCGTCGTGAGGACCGGCAGCTGGTTGTCGGGGTAGGTCGAGGGCGGGTGGTCGAGCAGATACTTGTGCAGCTGGTCATGGGCGACGATGGGGTTGAGATCGGCCTGCATGGTGGCCCGCATCGCCATCCCGGTCGGCCCCAGGGCCGCCTTGTCCATCACCGCCAGCTCGTCGAGGGCCTCCTGGATGAGCCCCATCCGCCGGAGCTGGAGGGCGCGCTTCATGTTCGGCCCCTCTGCCACGTCTTCATCGACGACCCACCGGGCGCGTTCCCCGCTGAAGAGCGGCCGCTTCACTTCCGCGAGGGCCTCGGGCGCCACCTCATAGAGTCTCGCGGCGGCGAGCAGGGCATAGAACCGGGTCGGGTGCGCTTCGCACAGCGACTTCAGATCCCGGACGCCCTGGGCGACGGCGTCTGCGTCGGTGTTCAGCTTCGAGGGGTCGTCGACGTTGGGGTAGAGCTTCCAGCGACCGGCCCAGTATCGGCCGGCCATCACATGGACCGGATCGGAGGTGATGGGGACGGTCCAGACCATCTGCTCGGCCCACCGGATGGCGGCGTCGGTGTCGCCCTGGCGATAGCTGTTCCAGGCCAGCCGCCAGAATCCTTCGGCGGCGAGGTCGCCTTCTGGGTATGCGGCGACCTGCTTTGCCCAGAGGTCCATCGCCTGGTCCAGCTGCCCGCTCTCCTGCCACCCGATCCCGGCGAGGGTGTAGCCATCATCGGCCATCGTGTGTGCGGGATACTTCTCAGGGATCTGCTGATAGACCTTCGCGGCGCTCGACCAGGCCTTCTTCCGCTCCAGGGCTTTCCCCGCGATATACAGCGCCTTCGCCCCGCGGTCATCGTCGATGCCGGCGCAGGACTCCCCCGCCGGGGTGAGCACCTGTGCGGCGATGGTGACGTTGTTCTTCTTAAACTGAGAGCGGCCGTAGACGTACCAGGCCAGACACGACGCCTCGGACGGCGTCGTGTAGCGCGCCATCCGCGGCTTGAGCAGGCTGATGGCGGAGTCAAACGCCCAGCTGCCCATCAGGGCATCGGCGCGCTGTGCGATCTCCAGATCGGTGGCGCGGAACTGCGATCCCCGCCCCTCATGGACCGGCAGCTTCCGAGCGGCGAGGCGCCCCTCCTGGGTGCGGGGATAATGCGCCCACAGCCGGCGGAGATAGGGGTACGCGTCCGGCGATTCCGGACCGATCTTCAGGGCCAACCCCCACAGCGCGAGGTGGCTGCCATCGGACGGATCGGGGCGCTCGATGAGCGCAGCGTAGATGTCCCGCGCCGTCTTGGTCGATCCGGCAGCATGGAGGGCCTCCGCGGCCTTCAGCTGCGCCCGGACGTGAACGGGCGCGTCCGCGGGGACGGCCTGGAGGATCTGCGCCGCTTCGACGTTGCGACCGTCTTCCAGGAGCAGCTCGCCGACGGTGAGCTGGACATAGGCGGGCGGGACGTTCTTTGCCTGGCGAACCGTGTCCAGGAGGGCGACGACAGAGGCGCCCTGGTCGGCGCGGAGAGCGGTCCAGGCTTCCAGGAAGGCGACGTCGGCAACAAGGCTGCCGCTCAGGGTGCTCTTGTCGAGGGCGCGGATGATGCCCAGCGCCTTGCTGTGTTTTCGTGCGGTGAGCGCAGCCCAGAGCGTGTCATGTTCAAACAGCGGCTGCAGGTCCGCGTCGTGGATGGTCACCGTCGGCGGTTCTGGCGGTGGCATCGGCGGCGGGGCGGCCAGGGCGGCGTTGACCGGAGGGCTCGAGTCGTTGGAGCAGGACGTCAACATCAACAGGGCCAGCGCGATCGTTCGCATAGCGGTGTCCGAAGAAGAGAGGATCTGAGGCAGAGATCTGGAGAAGGGAAACCCTGGAGCGGAGCGCGCGATTCCAGGGTTGGAGGGGAGGTCAGTATCGCTTATCTTCGACCTGTTCTCTACTGTGTGTGTTCCGACTCACTTCGCATCGTCGGGATCTCGCAGCGCTTGGGCTTCTTCTTCCAACGCGCTGACGAGCAGCGCGCGATCTTCCGCAGACAACCCCGCCAGCGCGTCGGGCAGCTCTTCTTCCAGATCGGCCATCACATCGTTGACGAACTCTTCGAGCATGGCTTCATCGGTCGCGGCGGGGCCGAGCTTGGAGCGCGCCGCGGCCCATCGCTGCGTCGTGACCTTGTTGAGCATCGCGAATTCGAGGGTGTCTAGCGGAGACACCGCCGGGGCTGTGGATGCCGTCCAGCGTTTCGCCTGGTGGAACCGTTTGTCCTCTTCAAACCGGGGATGTTTGCGCTTGGTCATGGGGCGGGCGCCGTTGACCAGGACGTGCTCTGCCGGCTTGATCACCACCCCCTCGGCGAAGTTGTCGGGCAGCGCGGGCAGCTGGAAGCGTGCGGGCACTTCGGTCTGAAAGATGGGGTTTTGTGCGAACGCGTCTGCATATCGACCGACGAAGCGTGCAGACAGCCAGGGGACACCGGCGTGTTCCAGCTGGGCGGAGAACCGGTCGTAGCCCCACCATCGTCGCTCGCCGTCGCGCTCTTCGACGACATCGAAGGCCACAAACGCGACATCAGGGCAGTACCACACCCCGGTCTGGACGGGCTGAACGCCTGCGATCGGCGCGACGTCGGGGTGGGGATAGCCGCCGCCGAACAGCTCGCCGTATACCATCAGCCGCGCGCCGGATTCACCGTTGTCGTCGAATAACCGGCGGAGCGGACCTTCAAGTCGATCCCGAAGCCGCTGGTGGTGGAAGAAGGGCTCACCCGATTTTAGGATCGCGCGGCGTTTGGCGGTCTGGATCGTGTTGGCGTCGACGATAAAGCAGAAGTTCGCGCCATGGATCTTCTCCATCACGATCCAATCGATCCGGGCGAGCCGTCTCAGATCACCTTCGTCTGCATTCCAACTTCGGGTCGCGCCGGGTATCTTGTCGTAGCCGGTGAATTTCCAGGACACATCCCTCCATAACCACTTACGACAGGTCGCCGCTGCGTCCTTGCTGTCGTTGTTGTGGTGGTCTCCTCTGACACAGCAGGGCGTCGCCATGATCCATGAGGTCGGTCATGCCCTGGCCGCCTGGGCTTCGGGGGGCTCGGTGAGCGGCGTTGAGATCACTCCGGAGAGTCGGGTCCTGTTCCGCAGCCCGTTCCCGGCAGCGGTCTGGTGGGCGGGATACCCGGCGACGATGGTGGTGGGCGCGTTGCTGGGGCGGCGCTGGCCGGTGTGTCGGATCCCGGTCGTAACAGGAGCGTACCGAGCAC
>JBCBLB010000510.1:0-7271 GCA_038520555.1 Myxococcota bacterium
ACCGTCGAGAGCGCAGACATCGACTGCTCTGGGACGGGTGAGGCGGTCGCGGAGGACGCGGTCGGCGATTGTGATGACACGGCCGTCACCATCAACCCCGACGCCGCTGAGATCGCGGGCGATGAGGTCGACCAGGACTGCGACACGGTGGAGCTGTGCTTCGTCGACGCCGACGATGATGGCTTCCGCCCCGATGAAACCTCGACCGTCGAGAGCGCAGACATCGACTGTTCTGGGACGGGTGAGGCGGTCGCAGAGGACGCGGTCGGTGATTGTGATGACGCCACGTTCGCCATTCATCCCGGTGTAGACGAGATCGCGGGTGATGGCGTGGACCAGGACTGTGACCGGACGGAGCTGTGCTTCGTCGACGCCGATGATGACGGTTTCCGCCCGGATGTGACCGCGACGGTGGTGAGCACCGACATTGACTGCACCGGCCCTGGTGAAGCAGTGACCGGGGATGCGATCGGCGACTGCGATGACACCGTGTCCGCCATCAACCCCGACGCGGTGGAGATCGCCGGGGATGAAGTCGACCAGGACTGCGATACGGTAGAGCTGTGCTTCGTCGATGTCGATGACGACGGCTTCCGCCCGGACGAGACCACGACGGTGGTGAGCGACGACATCGACTGCCAGAGCACGGGTGAGGCGCTCTCGTCGGATGGGGTTGGAGACTGTGAAGACACCATCGCGGCCATCAACCCCGACGCGGTGGAGATCGCCGGGGATGAGATCGACCAGGACTGCGACACGGCGGAGCTGTGCTTCGTCGATGTCGATGACGACGGCTTCCGCCCGGACGAAACGTCGACGGTGGTGAGCGCAGACATCGACTGCGTCGATGCAGGGGAGGCGGTGGTTGAGGACGCCGCTGGAGACTGTGATGACACCGCCGCCGCCATCAACCCCGGCGCTGCCGAGATCGCTGGGGATGAGGTCGACCAGGACTGCGACACGACGGAGCTGTGCTTCGTCGACGCCGACGATGATGGCTATCGCCCCGATGAGACGTCCACCATCGAGAGCGATGACATCGACTGCGCTGGAGCGGGTGAGGCGGTCGCGGAGGACGCGGTCGGTGATTGTGATGACGCCCTGTTCGACATCCATCCCGGCGCGGATGAGATCGCTGGGGATGAGGTCGACCAGGACTGCGACCAGACCGAGCTGTGTTTCGTGGACGCGGACAACGACGGGTATCGGACCCCGGACGGGTCGACGGTGGTGAGCGACGATTTGCGCTGCAACGCAGACGGTGAGGCGCTCGCGACGGCGGATGATGGCGACTGCGACGACCTGGATGCGGCGATTTCACCGGCGGCGTCTGAGGTGGTGGCCGATGAGATCGACCAGAACTGTGACGGCGCCGAGATCTGCTATGTGGACGCGGACAACGACGGATACCGCGCTGCGGATCCGGAGACCGTGGAGAGCGCAGACGCGACCTGTGACGGCGACGGAGAGGCCCCGGCGAGCAGCGGCGCTGGCGATTGTGATGACACAGACGCCGGCATCAACCCCGGGATGGGAGAGACGCCGGACAACCTGGTCGATGAGAACTGTGACGGCCGGATCGACGGGGAGCTGGCGTCTGGCGGCTGCGCCACCCTCTCCAGCCGCTCCGCGGCAGGCGGATGGCTGCTCCTGTTCGGCATGATGGGGGCGGTCCTGCGTCGCCGGCGCTAACGCGCCGCCCAGACGCGGGCGCGCTGCAGGGCCGTGCCGACATCATCGTCACGGTGAACGATCTGGATGAGCGCATCGCGGGTGAGCGCGGCCAACGCATCGTGGGGGCGCGCGCGGCGGGCCGCGGCGAGCCAGATCGTCGCGATCCGGTGGAGGGCCCGGGCCTTGGCGTTCTCGATCTGTGGGTCGCCGAGGAGCGCGCCAGCGCGGTCGACGTCGCCCTGCTCAAGCAGGCAGCAGGCCAACGCCGCGCGGCAGCTGTCGGCCAGGACCGGCGAGCGGTGCTCAAACTGAGAGACCAGGGCGCTGAACCGCCGGGCGGCGTCTGCGGTCTGCCCCTGCGCCCAGACGATCATCGCGATGTTGGCGTCGCAGACCAGGACGCTCTGGGGCGCACCGATCTCGACCGCCATCTGGCGGCACTGGTGGGCGAATCGACGCGCGTCTTCATAGCGACGCTGGCGGCGGGCGAGCAGCACCTGGATATCCAGCAGCACAGACTGCGCCCGCATCGCACCACATCGGATGGCGATCGACCAGCCGTCCTCAAGCACCGTGCGGGCTTCGGTGAAGCGGTCGAGGTCGATCAGGCACACCGCCACCCATCGCAGCGACTGGGCGTAGTAGCTCATCGAGCCGGCAGCGGCGTACCGGGCGGCAGCACGCTGTGCGTGGTCGAGGGCTTCCGTGTAGCGGCCGCCGGCGTGGTGAAACAGCGCCAGGTGGTACAACGTGCCCGCCTCCTGGTAGACGTTCCCGCGGGCGTTGTAGAATGCGCGCATTCGAAGGAAGATCTCCTCCGCTTCGGTGTGCGACCCGCAGTATTGCAGGCTGACGCCCAACCCCTGCAGCGCGTCACCCACCAGCGGATCGTCTTGCCATTCGCCGATGGCGTCGAGGGCCGCCCGAAAATCGTGCGTCGCCTCTTCCGCGCGCATCCGGTGCAAAAGCAGCCACCCCCGACCGATATGGGCCGTCGCCTTCAGCGTCGGTGTCGTCTGGATCAGCGGATCGTCCCACCACTGCGCGGCGTCTTCGAGCGTCGGGCGGTCCGCGCGGCGCGGGTTGTGCACCGCCTCCGCCCACAACTTCAACAGCATCGGCGAGGTCGGCTCTGCCGCTCGGGCGAGGCGGATCGTCTCCGGGAGCTGGTGGTGGGGGCCGCGGTGGTTCAAAAACGAGACCAGGGCCAGGGCGATGATCGCCGCGTCGTCCCCGGCCTTCTGCGCTGCCGCAGTCGCCAGCGCTTCGGGAAGCTCACGGTCCGCCGCGTCCGCCAGCGCCGCTGGGATCCCCCCGTGGCGGCGGAACTCCGCGTACCAGCCGCGCGCGAGATCCGAGAACAGCGCCATATGCCGCTTGCGCGACGCGTCGCGGAGCACAGGGTGCTGGTTCAACACGACGTCCCGGACCACCCGATAATTGTGCAGCCGACCCGACCGATCCCGTCGGATCAGGTTCTGGCGAACGAGCTGCTCCAGCGCGTCCACCGCCTGCGTCGCCGGCAGCCCGGAGAGCGCCTCGGCCATCTCTATGGTGAAGGGCATTCGCAGGATCGCACAGGAGACCAGCATCTCCTGCGCGAACCCATCGAGCAGATCCCAGGACCACGCGATCGTTCGCTCCATCGAGGAGTGTCGGCTGCCCGAAGGGACGGCGAGCCGCTTCAACTCCAGCGAGGCCGCCTCCAGACGAGAGAGGATCACCGTCGGGGACAGCAGCACCATGCGTGATCCCGCCATCTCGATGGCCAGCGGCAACCGGTCGAGCGCATCGACCAGCGCATCCAGCTCTTGGGTGGGGTACTGATCGATGTCGTTGGGGAGCGCCCGTCGGCGGAGCAGCTGGCGTGCGGCGGCGGTGGCCAGCGGCGGCACAGACACCGCGTCGCCAAACGCCGGCGGCGCTCGTGAGGCCACCAGCACAGACACCGTGTCGAGCGGGGCGGTGAACAGATGGAGGGCCTGGAACCCCGCTTCGTCCAACGCTTCAGGGTGATCGAGCACCAGCAGCGGGTGGCCCTGCGCGACCAGAACCTTCCCAAGCTCTCGGGCGGCGAGGGCAGGGTCTTCAGGGAGCACCATGTCGAGCGCACGCGCCATCGCAGAGAACGCGTCCGCCGCGTCGTGGGCGGTGGACAGGTCGCACCGCACCCCACCGCGCTGGCGCAGGATCTCATCGGCCAGCGCGCTCTTTCCAACACCAGGCGGGCCGGTCAGCGTCAGCCACCCCTCGACCGCATCCAGCCGAGAGAGGATGTCGACCAAAAGAGCATCCCGGCCGATCAGGGCGTGGCCTTTGGTGGGGAGCCGAAGGAGCCAGCCCTCGCCGCGGACGGTGTGAAGGTGGGTCGGCTCACGCGGAGACCGCTCGAGCTTCTTGCGCAGCCGCCGCATCGCCTCGGGTACGGCGTTGGAGAGCACGTTCGGATCCAGGCCCCACACCTCACGCTCCAGCGCATTTCGAGAGACCACGGTCCCGGCCCGGGCCGCCAGAAAGGACAGCGCCTGGGTCTCCAGGGATGTCAGCCGCACGGAACGGCCGCCGATCCAGACCTGCCGCCGCCGCAGGTCCACGATCCGATCATCGAGCCGAAGCACGTCCGCTGTGGACGTTGACGGGGGGTGGTTTGTCTTCTCCATTGGCATCTTCGGGTGGGTCAAGGGAAGCTAACTGTTACGCCTTCGCAAGGAAAACAGACCCCACAGATCTCATCCCCGAACGCGCATCCCATGTGCGTTCGGCAAAAACCCTTCCGGGAAGCGCGTGATGGAGAGAGCAGGGTCATCGGATGCGGGCCGGTACTCCGCGTCCTCGAAGATGATGTCGGTCATGATCGCATCGCGAAGGTCAGCTCCAGAGAGGTCCGCGCCGTGAAAGTGCCCGCCGCTGAGGATCGCTCCGCGGAGATCCGCGCCCGCGAAGCGGACTCCATGGCCGATCGCACAGGTGAGGTTCGCGCCGCGAAGATCGGCGCCGGAGAAGTCTGCGTCGGTCAGATCCGCAGATGTCAGGTTGGCGCCGCGGAGGGTCGCGTTCGTGAAATGTGCCCCATACAGCGACGCCTCCTGGAGGTTCGCATCGGTGAGGTCCGCGCCCGCGAAGCGCGCCCTGAAGAGCGCCGCACCTTGGAGGAGCGCTTCGGCAAGGTGGGCGTCCTGGAGATCCGCATCCCGCAACGCCGCGCCATCAAGCTGGGTGACCTGAAGGTGCGCTCCCCGCAACAGCGCGCGTTCGAGGGATGCGCCAGACAGCCGCGACCCGACGAGGATCGCCCCCGAGAGGTTCACATCATGGAGAAACGCCCCAGCCAGCGCGGCCCCGGTCAGATCCGCGCTCCGTAGATCGGCGCCTTGCAGATCAGCACCTTCGAGGTCGATGTTCTTGAGCACGGCGCCCATCAGGTTGGCATCGATGAGCGTCACCCCTTCCATACGAGCCCCGGTCAGATCGGCGCCTTGCAGGTTGGCGTCCCGAAGGTCCTCTTGCTCCAGCTCTGCCCGGACCAGGTCGGCGCCCGGTAAGTTCGCCCCGGGCCCGATGGCGCCACAGTTTCTATGGTCGAAGCCGTCGGGCCAGCGGGTATCGCTGTTGTAGATCGCCCGCCCAAAGGTTGCGCCAGTCACCGCCGCCCCGTCAAACTGTGCGCCACAGATCGTCGCCTTCTGGAAATCTGCGTTGCGGAGATCCGCATGGTGGAAGACCGTATTGAGCAGGTACCCGTCTTCCAGGGTGGCGCCTCGCAGGTCGGCGCCGACGAGCCTTGTGTCAGACAGGTCGGCCCTTCGTAAGATGGCCCCGCGCAGATCGGCGCCCTTGAAGTTGGCGCCGTCGATATCGGCGCCGGTGAGGTCGATCTTTCGAAGGACAGCGTCTCGAAAATCAGCCTTCGATAGGATGGTATGCTGCATCACGGCCTCGCTCACATCGAGCCGGACACCCAGGCTCCGACACAGCTCCTGGGCCTGAGCCATGCGGCCCGACTGGAGGAGAAGGATCCATTTTTCCCGCATACGACCATGTTATCGCAGCTCGGGCTGTGGGCTCGGAACGTCGGGTCACACTCCGAGACGCTACGGCTGGTATCGCTCGGGAGCGTGTTGTTGTGCAGCGTCGTCGATCGCGGTCTGGGCGCGGAGGATCGTGGCCAGGTCGCGGCCGTCGTCGGTCACCCAGCCCGCCTCACGGAGGATCCCGTCCAACGCCGTGCCGTTCAGGTCCACAGCCGGTGCGGTCTGGCTGTCCAACCACAGCGCTGCGCCGTTGATGCCCAACAGGGAACCGCGGAAGGCGTCACCGCCAAGACCGAGCGTCGAGAAGGCCGTCAAGCCCAGCGGGCTGCTGGATAGCCCCGTTCCGTCCAGGGCGAGCATCGAGAAGCGGGTGCTCTCCGGAGTGGGCGAGAAGGTCAGCCGCTGCAGCGAGAGGAGCCCCAGCGGGCTGCTGGATAGCCCGGTGCCGTCCAAGCTCACCTCGAACGTTTCCACACTGCCGTGCTCCGCGAGCCAGCGGTCGTTGAAGACCACCCCGATGGGGCTGGAGGCGAAGCCCGCGCCCAGGCTGGTCAGCGTATAGCCGCTCGCGATCTGACCCAGCCGCGGATCGTGGCTCGCCTGCCAGCGGAAGCCCAGCGGAGAGGACGACAACCCGGTGCCGTCGAGCGCGCTCAGCATCACCTCCAGGCCATCGGTGGCGACGATCGCAGGCTGAGGACGCCACGCCATTCGGATCAGCGTCTCCTCGACAGAGTGGACCTCAAATGCCCACAGCATCGGGTTGAGATCGCCGCTTGCGTCCACCGCATCGACCCATGGGCCCGCCAGCTCGCAGCCCACGTCCGCGCTGAGCAGGCGCATCGTGCACGATGCCGGCTGTGTCTGATCTTCAGATGAGACCACCGCCCGGATCGTCTGGCCTTCCCGCCGGACCTCCCCATCTTCGTTGAACAGCAGCACCCGCGCCCGGGGCTGGATCTGGCGGCCGTCGTCGCGCTCTGCAAGCCACGGCATCACAACCACGTGATAGCTGCGCTCCAAGCGGCTCAGCGAGTTCGTCGCCCACAGCGCGTCCAGCGAGCGTTGTACATCGAGCAGGCCGACACCGTGCGCGTCTGTGCTCCAGTCATCGCCCCAGATCCGTGAGCCGCTCTGGAGGACCGCCGTCGTCTGCGCCGCAGAGATCCCCTCCGCGCGCAGATGGATCGCTGCTGCGCTCACCAACGCGGCGGCCTGACTTGAGCCCGCTGCGAAGTAGTATCCGACCGTATCCGGCGCGCCCGGCATGATCGTCTCGGCGAGCAAGCCGTCCGGATAGCCGTCCGCGTTCGCGTCCGTCATCATGTCCCCGCCCGGCGCAGACAGATCCAGGCGCGGGCCATGATTGGTATAGGCCGCCGGTTGCTCGTCCCATGTCGAAGCGCCGACGGCGATCACGTGCGGGCTGGCGGCTGGCCAGGAGACCTGCATCTGGCCGTTGTTGCCTGCCCGCACGTGATCGCCGTCGGCGCTTCGACATGGGACGAGCAACCGGCGGCCTATACCAATCATGGCCCGCGCCTGGATCTGTCTGCGCCGGGCGGG
>JBCBLB010000592.1:0-6228 GCA_038520555.1 Myxococcota bacterium
CTTCGTGGCCTGGCCGCTGAATTCGCTGCGGTGGGCACAGGGGCAGTTTCCTGGCGTACACTGGCTGCTACAGGAGTCGAAGCTCTTCGGTGCGCTGGGGTTGG
The DNA here is from genome assembly GCA_038520555.1 of Myxococcota bacterium. Taxonomy (GTDB): domain Bacteria; phylum Myxococcota_A; class UBA796; order UBA796; family UBA796; genus JBCBLB01. The sequence continues at coordinate 105 of JBCBLB010000592.1, forward strand.
GCTTGTTGTGTGCCCTCGCCGCGACGCGCTCGCCGGGTCCGTCGGATGACGATGGGGTGACGGCGCCGTTTTATTGACCGAGAAGGGCGTCAACGGATCGTGGAACGGACTACAGGGAAGGCATCATACAGAACGGGGCTGCGCTCGTCACGGCTTGAGCGGCGGCCCGTCGGAGAAGAGAAGAGTCCTATGCACGATGAAGACGCCACCACCCCGGCGAGCGCCGGTGTGGATTTCGGTTCACTCGGTTTGAACCCTGTGCTCCAGGAGACGATCGCACAGCTCGGTTATGTCACCCCCACCCCGATTCAGGCCGCTGCGATCCCCGCGCTCCTTCGCGGACAGGACGTCCTCGGACTCGCCGCCACGGGCACGGGGAAGACCGCCGCCTATTCGCTCCCGCTCCTCCATCAGCTGGCTGCCTGCGAGCCCGCAGAGACCCCGCGGGCCCTGATCCTGGTCCCAACCCGGGAGCTGGCCCGGCAGGTCGGCCAGTCGCTGTCGGCGTATAGCGCGTCGTTGTCGGTGTCTGCGCTGGAGGTATACGGCGGCACCCCGATGCGTGCCCAGCTCCGGGCGCTGCAGCGTGGCGTCGACGTCGTTGTCGGCACGCCGGGGCGGACCCTCGATCACCTCCTCCGCGGCACGTTGGTGCTCGATGCCCTCTCGGTCCTCGTCCTCGACGAAGCGGACGCGATGCTTGATATGGGCTTCCAGGACGAGCTGGAGGCCATCCTGGAGAAGGCGCCCGAGACGCGTCAGACCGCGTTGTTCTCGGCGACCTTCCCGAATCGGTTGCGAGATATCGCAGCGCGCACCCTCACTGCGCCGGAGACGATCCGGGTTCGCGGCGGAGAGACCACCCGGCCGCAGATCACCCAACGGGCGTATCTGGTCCACCACACCGATAAGCCTGCTGTGCTGGCGCGGCTGCTCGCGGTTGAGGCGCCTGAGGCGGCCCTGGTGTTCTGCCAGACCCGTGACGATGTCGACGCCCTGACCCGTATCCTTGGCGAAGACGGCCACCGCGTCGAGCCCTTTCATGGGGGGCTGAGCCAGATGGAGCGGGATCGGGTGATGCACCGGCTGCACACCGGGGCCATCAACCTGGTCATCGCCACGGACGTCGCGGCTCGGGGCCTTGACGTGGATCGACTCACCCATGTCATCAACGTGGATCTCCCCGCTCGGCCGGAGAGCTATGTGCATCGCATCGGGCGGACCGGGCGTGCGGGCCGTGAGGGGGTCGCCCTCACGCTGGTGACGCCACGGCAGCGCCGTGCGCTCCAGGCCATTGAGCGGCACACGAAGCAACCCATCACACGCGCCAAGGTGCCCACCCGGGCGCAGCTCGACGCGGTCCGGATGGCCGCGTTGGCGGAACGGATCCGCGGCGTCACGGTCGAAGATGTCGAGCCGTATCACGCGCTGATCGGGGCGATGGCCGGTGAGATGACCCCGCTTGAGATCGCCACAGCGGCGCTCCAGCTTCTCTCTGCAGCGACCCGAAGCGCCGCCGCAGAAGCGGACATCACCGAAGCCCTTCCACCAAAGCGCCGCGAGCGCCGCAGCGACGGTCACCGAGAGGATCGTCGCCGTGGCGGAAACGGCCCGATGACGTCCATTTTCGTGGGGTCGGGTCGGGATGACCGGGTACGACCCAGCGACCTGGTCGGCGCCATCTGTGGGGAGACCGGGTTGAGCGGGCGCGCGATCGGCGCGATCAAGATCTTTCCCCGCTTCTCGTTGATCGATGTACCCGCAGATGCGGCCGACCATGTGATTGAGGTCCTGCGCGGTGGGGCGCTTCGGGGGCGGCGGCTCACGGTGCGGCGCGATCGGGGGCCGAAAAGACATCGCTGAGCCGGGTACTGTGACTTCCCGGCAACAGCGCGTGTGAAGGGGGGGTGTCGGTGACTAAGAAGCGAACCGACGCATGATGATGTGAGGCGAAGATGCGTGGCTTGATTGCTCTGCTGTTGGTGGGATGCTCGGAATACACGATCACCGGTCAGGAAGACCGGAACCCGGGCCAGGACACGGCGACGCCGATCATCGATGATGAGCCGGTGGTGGAAGACTCGGGCGAACCCGATGTGGAAGCAGAGCCCGTGGCCGAAGCGCCCATCTACATCAATGAGGGCGGGCGGCTGTGGTCATGGGATCCGGAAGCCGATGCCCTGGAGTCGGTCGGCAATTTCCGAGATGAGTTCGGTGCGATCGACAACATCTCAGACATCGCCATCAACGGTGAGGGGCACCTGTTCGGCTGCACATTCGATGCCCTGTACCAGATCGATCCGGAGACCGCGGCGGCGACCTACATCGGACCCCTGGAGATCGGGCCGGCAGGCCTGACGTTCGTCTCGGACGATCTGTTGATCGCTGCTGGTGCCGGTGTGCACGTCATCGATGTGGCGACGGGGCAGACGGTGCGCACCCTGGTCGAACCCGGTGGCTTCGAGACGGCCGGGGACATCATCGGGCTGCCGGATGGCATGCTGTATTGGACGGTGTGGGGTGGCTATGGCGATCCGGATTGGTTGGTGGTCATCGATCCGATATCGGGGGAATTGACGGTTCGCGGTGACACTGGCACAGACCGGGTGTTTGGTCTGGGCTACGCCCAGGACGCCCTGTATGGATTCACCGATGGCGGCGAATGGGTCGAGATCGACACCGTCTTCGGCGGTCTGGATGATCGGCGCCGGTTCGGGGATGCTCCACGATGGTGGGGAGCGACCACCAACCCGGTCCGCTGGTAACGGCGATCGCGACGAAAACTGGCGAACAGTCCGAAGCTTCTCTACCGTATAGGAAGAGACAGTCATTGGACATGAGGCCGGAATGCGTCAACATGGGTGGATCATTGCGCTGTTCGGATCGGGGTGTTCCGACTATGAGTTGCAGCAGATCAACCTGCTGATTCCAGAAGACGACTCCGCGGTGGGTTCAGACTGGATCCGGGATCCCCACTTCGACACCGGGATCCCCGACTGGCCCTGGCTCGACGATCCGGACGACTCGGTGCTTGAGGACGACCGTCCCCGGGCCTCGGCGCCCATCTACCTCAACACCAGCGCACAGCTGTGGTCCTGGGATCCCCGTGAAGATACCCTGCTTCAGATCGGTCCCTTTACCGGGATCGAAGGGGTGGTCGACAACATGACCGACATCGCCATCGATGGCGAGGGGCGGATGTACGGTTGTACCCACAATGCCTTGTTTCAGGTCGATCCAGAGACCGCAGTGGTCGAGCGGGTGGGCAACCTGCCGTTTGGGACGACCGGGCTGACCTTTGTCTCAGACGATCTGCTGATCGCGGCCGGCGACGGGGCATATGTGATCGACGCAGGGCGGGCCACCATCAGCGGTGTGCTCGTCCAGCAGGGGGTGTTTACCACGGCGGGGGACCTGGTCGGGCTGCCGGATGGGCTGCTGTACTGGACGGTGCTGAACCGCTCAGGTAGCGGTGATCAGCTGGTCATCGTAAATCCAAACAATCGCAACATCGCGCTGCGGGGAGAGCTGGAGCAGGTTGGCGTCTGGGGGATGGCCTACGCCGACGGGGTGTTGTACGGCTTCCAATCAGGCGGCCACTGGCTGGCCATTGATCCGCGGAACGGGGGAACCTCCATGGGATCGTTTGATCGCGCGGCGAGCTGGTGGGGGGCGGCGACCAACCCGATCCAGTGGTAAGGACGCGGGCCTGGGAAAAGTCTGATACGGTGCATCTGCCTTTTGCCAGACCTCGGGGCGGCGATGAGTATTGGACTTCTCTGGATGGTTGCCACGGCGCTGGCCGAAGCCCCCCTCTGGATACCAGAAGCCCAGTACCGACCGCGGTGGGAGCTGGACACAGGTCGAGATGGTGACCCGGACAATGGGGTCGTCTCTTATGTGACGCACCGCGCGCGGCTGGGCGGGAGCCTGTCCACCCAGGACGTCTCCTTTCGCTTCGTCCTCAACGACGTGCGCACCTTTGGTGAGGAAGCGGACACCCGGAAGGACTTTTCTGCGGATGGCCTGGACGTCCCCATCGCGGAGCTGGACTGGCGGGTGACCGATCGGGTGAGCGTCCAGGTGGGCCGGATGCAGCGGTCGATCTACAACGAGCGCCTGTTTGCCATCGCCAACTGGCGCCAGCCTGGCCGCAGCTTCGACGGTGCTCGGGTCGCATGGATCGGCGATGCCGTGACCATCGAGGCCCGCGGTCTGCTGATCCGAGAAGGAGACGACGTCGACTTCGGCACACGCGATCAGGTCTTTCAGGATGAAGCGGACGGTGTCCTCTTGTTCCTGACTGCGGACATCGCTGCGGACATCGCTGCGGGTGCCCTCCAGATCCGACCGCTGGTGTTCGTCAATCAAGATCAAGCCCTCGATTTGTTTCGGGTGACCGGCGGGGTCACGGGGTTCTGGGAGACCGACCGCATCCGCCTGGAGTATGACGTGTATGGCCAGACCGGCCAGACCGAAGACGATCGGATCCGGGCGGGGATGGCCCACGTCGCCGCGACGCTGACCCCGGCGCTTCGTGGGGCGCCGACCATTGCCCTGTGGTACGACATCCTCTCCGGGGACGGAGACGCGGACGATGGCGTGTTCTCGACCTTCAACACCTTGTACGGCGCCAACCACAAATACTATGGGACCATTGATATGGTCACCTTCTTCGTTGGGGGGCCACGAGATGGGCAGGGCCTGCATGATCCAGCGCTGAAGTTGGGGTTTGCACCCGCGAAGCGACTCACGATCAAGCTGGACATCCACGGGTTCTTCGCCGCGGCCCCCATCGACGACTCATTCTTCGCCGTGGAGACCGATGCTTCCCTTGGGGTGGCGCTGGCGGAGCGGCTGAAGCTCTACGGGGGGGCTTCGCTGTGGCTGCCGGCGGACCGTAGCGGAAATGAAGGGTTTGTGTATACGATGCTGGACGCGCGTCTATAGGGATTGGGACGCTTATCTCTCCACTGTGTTGGGCCGATACCCCCTGTGATGATGCATGGGGGACAGGGTGTACGGTCTGGTGAATCAAGCGCTTGCAGATCTGGTCTGTTCCCGGTTCGGGGAAGACATCTGGGAAGAGATCATCGCACGCGCTGGGGTTGAGGATGACGAGTTCATCCCCATGGAGCCGTACCCTGATGAGATCACCGATGCGTTGGTGGGGGCTGCGTCGGAGGTGCTCGACCTGACGCCGTCACAGGTGCTGGAGGCGTTCGGCGCCTTCTTCGTAGAATTTACCGGTCGACACGGCTATGGCCAGTTGTTTGATCAGAGCGGCGAGACCGTGCGCGGCTTTCTCTGCAACCTCAATCGTCTGCACGCCCAGATCCAGCTGACGTTCCCAGGGCTTCGTCCGCCTCGGATGGATGTAGAAGACATCGATGAGGAGAAGTTCTTGCTGCACTACCACTCGACGCGGGAGGGGCTGGCGCCGATGGTGCTCGGGCTGCTTCAGGGGCTCGCGCTCATCAAGAACGAGATCGTAGCCGCCGAACTCCAGCAGACGCGCGCCGAGCATGGTCACGATGTCTTCCTGGTTCGGGTCTGTGCCCGGCAGGCCGCTTGAAGGAGCAGTTGTGATCGGCCTCACCCCAGACCAACTCCATCAGGCGTTTCCCTTCCATCTCGCATGGGATGAAGGCGGCCAAATTGTTCAGGTTGGAGAGTCTCTGGTGCGGGTGGTCGGTGTTCGCGTCGGGCAACCGATCACCGATTCCTTCGAGATCCGGTTTCGCGGCAAGGCGTGCGCGCCTGAAGATGTGCCATGGAGTCAGGATGAGCCGGTTGTTTTGAGCTTCCGATGCTGCGCGCTGCGGCTGCGCGGGCAGCTGCTCGGCCGACACCCCACCTTGTTTATTGGTGGGCCGATCGTACAGAGCATGAACGATCTGGAGCAGTGCAACCTCCAGCTGTCCGATCTGTCGCTTCACGACCCGTCAGGAGATCATCTGCTGGCGACCGAGATGCTTCGGACGACCCTGAAGAACTCTCGGCGCTTTTCTGACCGGCTCAAGCAACAACGCAAGGAGCTGCGGGTGGCGAACGCTGCGGAGAACGCTGCGGCGAAGGCCAGGAGCGAGTTCCTCGCCAACATGAGCCACGAGATCCGCACGCC
>JBCBLB010000393.1:0-9317 GCA_038520555.1 Myxococcota bacterium
CTTCCGCGTCTCGGTGACCTGTGCGTCCATGCGGTCCCTGTATACCGCAGTTGGGCCGCTGAATCAGGACATTCGCCCTAACAATACGGACAGGGCGTCGACCCGCCCCGTCCAGTGGCACGCCCCTTCGTGACAGAAGGCGGGCTTATCGGGGGTCAGCATCCACCAGACCGATGCCCGTCCGCAGCGGGGGCAGCGAACGTCGGTCACCCGATCACCGGTCACCCGCCCGCCCACCAGCCGCCCCATCGCCGCCCGGGTTCGTGGATCCTGCTGCAAACGCCGACGGATGTCGGGGTGAAGCTGCCATGCGTTGGGCGTCTTGATCAGCTGCTTTTCATAGGTCAACGTCATCAGCCGCCCCCCCCGAAACCACGTGAACCGATCGATCTGCTCAGGGCGGTGGATGGGCAAAAAGAACAACCGGCTGGCATCTTTACACCGACGGTCCGGTTTCGCCGCAGCAGGCATCATCATGTTCCACATCTTCAACGCCGCGTCGAACGCCGCCGGCCAATCCCCCGCCTGAATCGGGTCAGAGAGCGGCAAAATCAGCCGCCAACGTGGTGTGTAATCCGTATGGCTCCAGGACGTATGCCCGATCTGCGCCCACCCGTCGAACGCGTCCATCGCGGCCGTATAGGGTGTCCCATCATCACAATCGAAGACCAGACACGACACACTCTCGACCTGATTTTTTCGCCGTTTCGCACCTGGTGGGTAGCATGCCGGACTCCAACAGGGCGAGCGTTCTTTCGACGATGCCTGTGGGATCCAGGTGGTCAACAGCTTCTGCAAACCATCCAGATCCAACCGGAGCCGACGTGGTCGGTTGTCATAGATGCTCCAGAATCGAGAAACATGGAACTCCATATGCCCTGAATAACTGTTCACTGAATAAATGAACAGATCGAATTGCAGATTCCACCCACAGAGGTGGCTACAGGTGTCGGTGCCCACGAGACTCGCGCTCAGCCGACCCCACCCCTCACCGACGTCGATACGCTCTGTGCTGGTAGTATTTTGGTCGGCTGTCCAGACGAACATGCAGCCAGGGCACCCCCAGCCCATGGGTGCTCAACCACAACGTCCCCCGCTGCTGCCGGCGCCAGTCCGCCGCAGCGTCTCCCACCTGCTGCCAGAAGTGTTCGACCTGTTCGGCGGGCGCGCGTTGCGCAAAGGCAGCGAGGTGCCCATACGCTGTCGCATCGCCAAGGTCAATGGGTACGACCAACTCAGCATCTCCGCGTAAGTTGGCAAACCGGACGGTCAGCGCGGCCGCTCCGCTCAGGTGCTCACGAAACGCCCGGCTGCTGGGTCGCTGCCGCGCGAACGCCGACGTCTCCAAGAGAACGAACTCAAATACCGGGTCCTCGCCGGGTGGCCAGGGCGCACACTCCCAGAATACGCCTGACAAGCCGGTATCCCGGATCGCATTGTTCAGCGCAAGCCCCAGATCCTGCTGAAGGCCGTCGACGAATTCACGCCAGGAGAGCGCACGTTCATCGTTCATCATCTGGTAGCGGACACCGTCTTCAGTAGAAATCCAGATCATGAAACAAACATCGCGATGAAGAGCAACGTGAGGTTGATGACGGCAACAATGACGGCGATACCAACGCTGGCCGCCACCCCCAACGCGAACCGTCGGAGGGAATTCTGAGATGCCACCAAAGACGAATCGGTGGTGGTCTCTGGGAGCTGAGGAACCCCACGACGGGCTGCCTGGAGACGGATCTGCGTATCCTTCGCCGAGGCGGGACGCTCCGACGGGTTGGGGGAGAGCAGGGCATCCAGCACAGCCGCAACGGGTTCTGGGACGATCGCATGGGATCGCCATTGCATGCTCTGCTCATGATCGAGCAGGGTCTTCGGTTCTTTTCGAGTCAATAAGGCGATGGCGAGGGCGCCGAGGCTGTACAGATCGCTCTGCGGGCTGGCGTCGCCCACCAGCTGCTCTGGCGCCATGAAGCCGAACGTCCCGGCGACCGTGCTCCCCCCCAGCTGCGCATCGCGCAGCGCGTCCCGAACCGCCCCGAAGTCGACCAGGAACAGCCGGCCGTTCTCGGACCGGATCACGTTGGCCGGCTTCAGATCGCGATGAATCACCGGCGGGCTGCGGGTGTGCAGGTAACCGAGGATCGGGAGCAGTTCCTCAACGATGTCCAGGACCTCATCGACCGAGTACCGCTTCACCTTCGAGGCGAGGTCCTCACCGCGCACAAACTGTTGAACGATGAAGGCGGCCCGGCCGCGCCCCTCGCCGACCGTGAACGAGTCGACGAAGCGCGGGATTTGTGGATGAGAGAGCTCTTGCAGGACCCGGGCTTCGCGAGTCACCAGCTGCTGGGTCCGCGCGCCGTCCCGATAACGCAACGGGATCTCTTTGATGGCCACCCCGATCCCATCTGACAGCCGTGTGCCGCGAAACAGCGCGCCGAAGGCCCCCTCGCTGACCAACGCGTCCAGGCGATACCGACCATCCAGCAGCGCAGGCTGGCCGCAGACCGCGCAGGGATCAGAGTCCGTCGCTTCGCCACACCGGGCACACCGCATCAGGTGGATCCTCTTCGAGAGATGCGTCGATTGTATCGCCTCGCACATGGTCGGGGGTTACGAAGCATTTATGGCGACTTTTGCGGTGTTTGGAGACATTCACGGCCGGATCACGCTGATGCTCGTGATCGCACGACGGTGGGAGATCGAGACCGGCCAGACCCTGGACGGCGTCCTCCAGGTCGGCGATTTCGGCGCGTTCCCCGACGTCCATCGCCTGGACGCAGCCACCTTCCGACATGCGAAAAAAGACAGCGATGAGCTTGGGTTTTCCGAGTATTTGCAGGGATCGGAAGAGGGTGCGGCGCTCTTGCCCCATAACCCCTGGCCGGTGCTGTGGATGCGGGGCAACCACGAAGACTTTGACTACCTCAGCCGATTCAGGACCCCCACCGCGGTCGATCCGTGGCGACAGCTGGTGTTTTTGCCGGACGGACAGCGCTACCCCCTGGGCGGCCTTCACTTCGGAGCGATGGGCGGGATGGCCAGCCGCCACACCGGGCGCCGCGAAGATCCACGGGCGCCGAAGATGATCGACGCCCGGCTGGTCAAAACGGCGTACGCGGACGGAACGATCGATGTGCTGCTCACCCATGCGGCGCCGAAGGCGGCCGTGCGTGGGGGCAGCGCAGCGTTGACGGCCCTCGCCGAGCGGATCCGACCGCGGGTGCACCTGTTCGGCCATCACCACATCACCGTCGGCCCCACGCCAGGGCCGGGGGGCAGCTTGATGATCGGACTGGACCACCTGGAGTTCGTCCGAAACCGACTCCAGAGCGGCTGTTGGGGCATCCTGGAGATGGACGACAGCGGTGCCCGCTGGACCTGGGGCGATGACTTCCGCTGGATCAGCCACCTCAGCCGAAACGGCTACCGTGACTGGATCAGCTGGGTGGCGCGGACCGGCTGATCAGCGGCGTCCCACCATCGCCGTGGTCGGCTCATTGTCTGGCGCCTGGGCCGGAAGCTCAATGTTCCACAGCCGCGCCACCGCTCGGATCTCTGGCGCCTGTTCGCGACGCTCTTCGATCAGGGACAGAAACAACGGGGCATCCACACGCTGTGAAGCGGCCAGGGCCGTCACCGTTGCGTCTACCACATCGCCGTTCGCGCCGTCCGTTGGTGGAAGGGCCCGGGCCAGGGCGCGTCCACCAGGGATACAGTTCAGCCACCAGCGAAGCTCGACGGGGATAAACATCTTTCGAAGCAGATGTGCCAGCGCTGCATCCGGCTCGACCGGCGGCCGCCATGAGGTCGTCCCGTCGACGTGGTACAGGTCGATTTGCTCGACGCGGTCAACCAGCGCGGACAGCTCATGGCGGAGCTGCGGCGCCGCCAACAGCCCCTCCAGCCGTCGCAGGAAGGGCCCCTCCAGCGCATCCGCGGCGTCGCGCTCCCAGGCCCGCGTCTGAAGCGCCTCGGCGATGGCCTGCAGGTCGCTGCGCTGCTCAGCCTCAATCAACCATGTCCCACCCCGCATCCGCTCGCGGCGAGACAGCGTGCACGCTGCCGTCGGCCCGACCACTGCGCAGAGCACGCCGCGGAGGATGAAGGTGTCCTGGAAGGTCAGCCGGGTCGAAAACCGCAGCACCAGCCCCCGTGAAGGCGGCTCATCGGCGCGGCCCGTCGGCCGCAGGTTGAGCGGCAGGCGATCGATGCCGTCGAAAATAACGCCGTTGTCTCGGAGCCGATTGAGGTGCGGACGCGCCCAGCCGCTCCGATAAAAGGTGGTCTCGTCGACCCGAGCGCCGCGCATCGCCTCGTCGATGCGCACCAGTGACAGGTCTGCCCCGCTCAAGTCGGCGCCGTGCATCCCCTTGACGCCGCTGAGGTCGACCATCGACAGGTCCGCCATCCGAAGGTCCGCGCGCGCCAGGTTGACGAGGTTCAGCGCCCCCCCCCGAAGGTCTGCCCCCTTCAGATCCGCGCCGCGCAGGTCCGCGCCGCGCAGATCCGCGTCTCTCAAGTCCGCGCCGCGCAGGTCCGCCCGCTGGAGGTTGCACCGCGACAGCAGTCCACCGCGCAGGTTGGCCCCACACAACGACGCCCGCGGAGCCGAAGCGTCGAAGAACGCGATCCCATCAACGGGCGCACGCGCCGCGACGTAGGCGAGCAGCAGCTCGCCCTTCTGCCGCGGCAGCATCTCTGCGTTGGGCGACGCGAGCGTTGGAGGACGCGGCGGACCCGAGCGCGGTGGCGGCACGGGAGCAGAATTCGACGCCGCCACAGAGACCCCCTCGGGGATCTCAAGCAAGTCAGAGCGGAGCGGGCGGCCCAGCATTCGGCGAAGGGAGCCGGTCTTCTTCTTGCTGCTCATGGTGTCCTGAAGCTTCTCGGCCCAAGTATCCAGAGGTGAAGCCCGCTTACTGTTACATGTCTCTCACGGCTGGATGTCAACTGCCGGGTTGGCAACTTTTTTCGTTCCCTATTCCCGACGGTCCTCTATCTGATACACCGGGTGTCCTCGTGATTCAGAGCGTAGAAGACGTCCTCACCGCATCTGGGATTCGCCCTGATGAAGGTTCGAAGTGATCTTCAGGGCACTCCCTGAGGACTACTTCGGGACCGCACGGGGCAGGAACCGGGCGACAACGCCGGGGAAGAACCGCTTCAAATACACCGCCCAGGTCTCCCGGCCGCCAATCAGGAACTCATTCCGCTGCCCATGAATGGCGTCGACCATGCGCCGGGCGGCCGCGTCCGGATCCAACCCGTTGAGGATGTTCTCATCATCCCTGCCCTGCCGCGAGCCGTCGCCGGTCAACGCCGCCTGGGAGATCTCGGTCCGGATGTAGCCGGGGCAGATGAGGGTCACGAGCACGTTCCGATCGGCGACCTCAGCCCGGAGCGAGTCTGCATAGGCCCGGACGGCGTGCTTGCTGGCCGAATAGATGGAGCGCTTCGGCGTCGAGATATAGCTGGCGACCGAGCCCATCATGACGACGTGCCCGGCGCGTCGCTCTATCATGTGGGGGAGGACTTCGCCGGTGAGGCCGATGAGGCCGAAGAAGTTCACCTCCATCAGCTTCCGGGCCGCGTCGAGCGTGTTGTCTTCGACAAGCGAGCGCTGGCTGATGCCCGCGTTGTTGATGAGCACATCGATCCGGCCGCGCAGCGACAGGGCCTGCTCGACCGCTGCCGGCAGGGTGTCGGTCGCGGCGACGTCGAGGGGCAAGACCATGGCATCGTCCGCGGTCCGGCCCAGCTGCTCACGCAGGGCCACCAGACGCGCCTCGCGACGCGCAGAAAGGATCAGGGTGGCGCCCTCAGCCGCGAACGCGCGCGCCAGCGACGCGCCGATTCCAGAGGAAGCGCCGGTGATCCATACAACCTTGTCAGGATATCGTCCCGTCATGCCGCTTCACGTATCCCATCATGTGATTGGATCGAGCCCCGAGAAGTAGGAGACCGAGAATGGATGATGGCGCCCCCTCCACCGTTGACCGCCACCGCGCGCTCGCCGCGCACCTGGATGTCCCCGGGGTGAAGCTTGATCGCGCGCTGCACTCGTACAACCTGTTGGTTTCCCTGGCGCTGCCGCCCGAGCAGCGGGCGACCTTGATGGAGAGATTGTATGACCGCGCCGATCAGCCCCCTCCCGATGCATCGATCCGCTCGGCGCTGATCGCCGACGAGACCATCGCTCATCTCGGCGTGCTCTCCGAGACCCTCGACGAGGACGGGCTCCGGGCGCTGCTGGTGGTGTTCTCGGAGGTCGACCTGAGCATCGCGCTGGCGGAGTTGTTGGTCGATTTGACCGGCACGGCCGCGGCCAGCGTCGAGCCGCCGCCGCCAGATGAGCTGTTCCCCTCCAATCCGCCGGTCACCGTCGACGCCGCGGTCCGATGGGACATGATCTTCTGCGCCTTCGACGTCCGGACCCGCCGGCACCGGCTGACCCTGCTCCGGACCGGAGCGCACATCGACGGCCCGGTCGTCGATGACGACATCCAGGACGAAATCGCGCTCCAGGACGAAATCGCGCTCCCGCTGCTTCAAGACCTGGGAGACGCCGCCGCAGCGCACGGAGCGTTCGATGCCCTCACCGCCTACCAGCAGGTCTTTGAGACGCCGACCTGCCCGACCCAGGCGGACCTCATCGCCGAGCTGGAGTCCAGCCATGGGCCGTTCGACCAGCTGCTCCTGTTGGAGATTCACCATGCATTGCCCAACCCGTCCCTGTGGGATCAGCGCTTCTCCTTCGAAGAACCCGGAGAGAACGGCCGGCGACATGCGTTGGGGCGATCGATCCGGTATGAAGCCGCGGGGCTGAGCCTGCCATCAGTGGAGACGCGGCTGTCCGGACGCTGGAGCAGCCCGGGGCGGCTCCAGGACGGACACGGACGGACCTACCGCCCGCCGATGCTTCAACCAGGGCCTTCGGAGCGGGTGCCGCTGTCGGGGGGATGGCAGCTGCGGAGCAGCTGGACGGTGCGGGTGACGCCGCTGAAGGCGGACGGCCCGATGCTTCCGCTGACCATGGCGCCGGGGTTGGATGGCGGCGCGGTGCTGACCGGTCAGGGCCGCCTCCAGGAGCAGTTTGACGCCAGCGCGGGGCTGTTCTCCTCGATCTTTGACCAGGACCAGTGCGTGCGGACCCTGGGCGCGCCACCGCCGGCGCGGCCCACATGGCGCAGCGGCATCGAATCCGGGGTTGGGACCCTGACCATCGGCCGGGACGGCGAAGACGTCGACCTGACCGAAGCAGGGGCCATGATCGCTGCAGAGAACCGGCCGGCGCCCGGCATCCCTCCCTCGCTCAACGATGCCCGCCGCTGGGCAGACGATACCCCCCTGCCAGACACGACCTCCGGCGCGCTGGAAGGCACCATGGTGCTCGACCAGATCGTCCGCCTCTCGGACGCCCTGCGGGTCACCCAGCTCCATGGTCACGCCCACGCCGCCTGTGATGTGCGCAGCCGGGTAGACATCACGATCGCGGGAGACGCCCTCCAGCTTTCACTCTCCGACGATGTGCAGATGGCAGACGCCGAAACCGCCGAAGAGCAGGAGCGCGAGGAGAGCCGCCCCTCCCTGCAGCTGTTCGAGCAGTCCACCACGCGAACCGCCCACCACGCCGGCACCATCTCGCTGAGCGGCACCCCAGGCTGGCGGTTGCACTGGATCGAGCGCGGTCATGTGCTCCGCGCCGTCCAGCCGATGCCGCTGTCTCTGGTCAGCGAGGCGATCTGGTCACAGGAGGCGCCGATCCAGGAGCCGGTCCACGCGGCGCTGGTGACGCGCCTGCGCCGAGTCCAGGCCGGCTACTGGTTGGCGCCCATTGGCGCTGACGCGGATGCCGACGAAGAATAGGCCCGCGCGATCAAGCCGCCGCGGATCTCGGGCCGATCGCCGAGGGCCCGCACCTCCAGCCAGTCCAACAGCGCGGCGGCGTCCCCCTGCTGCACCCGCTGCTCGATCTGTCCTTCCAGCGTCTTCGGCATACAGGGTTGGTTAAAAATGGTGGCGCGCCAGCATCGGATCAGATCGGCGTCACCGGGCGTGATGCTGCTGGTGACGGTGGGCAGGCCGAAGGAGGCATCGGGCGCGCCGAGCTGATACCGGGCCATACAGCCGATGGCCCGGGCGAGCGGCGCACCATCCCCATCCAGCAGGGTCAACGCCTGTTGGGGGGCCCGCTGTTCGAGGGCGAGTCGGGCGGCGAGCTGCCGCTCTTCGGGCGTCTTCAGCGGCGCGAGCGCCGCGAGCAGCCGGGCCGCTTCTCCGCGTTGCCCGATGGTCAACCAGCACGCGGCGGCTTCCCGCACCCGCCCACGATCGCCGGGCAGCAGCGGATCGGCGCCCCGCGCGTGCCGCAAGGCTTCCAGCCAGCGGCCGTCCGACCGCAGCTGGCGAAGCGTTCGGGCGGAGATCTCTGGCGGCGGATCGGCTTGGAAGTCCATCAGCTCGATCAGCTCCCGCATCTCCGGGTGCGGCGCGGCCGTCGCGCGCAGGTGCAGGGTCCAGCCCTTCCGCATCGACCGACGGATCAGCTGGTTCAGGCCGCGCCATCCGTCCTCATCGGCTTCATGGAGGTCTTCGATCAGGACGATCGTCTCGTCGCCCTGGGTCCACAGGGGCTCCATGGCGGCGAGCAGCCGGCGACCGCGGGTGTGAATGATGGTCCCGTTGCCGGAGAGGTCTTTCAGCCGGCGCCCCCAGGTGGCCCGCCGATCTCGATCAGCGATCACGGTGGTGACAGCGCTCCCCCGCCATCGTGCCGGGCGCATCTTCGCATCGGCGGCGCCCAACAATGCGAGGGCGCTCCGCGCCGAATCGGGCCGATACGCCCGATCCATGGCGAGCATCCGACTGAGCGGCCCATAGAAGTCTGCGGGCAGCGCGGCCGGCGGCGACGGCGGCCACTCCGGCTTCTCATCCGTGAGCAGGCGGACGGTCAGCGCAGCGGCTGAGAACAGGTCGGCGCGCACGTCGAGGGGCTGACAGTCGCGCTGTTCAGGGGGAGCGTATCGAGGGGTGCCCATGAACCGGCTGCCATCGGCCAGCCCGGTGTGCGGATCGATGTGCCGTGCGGCGCCGAGGTCGAGCAGTCGAATCGCGCCGGAGGGCGCCACATAGAGGTTGCGGGTCTTGAGGTCGCCATGAAGAACGCTGCGCTGGTGAAGATCGTCGAGGGCGACGAGGACCCCGCGCAGGATGCTCCGGGCGCGCCGGACGCGCTTGGGGTGGCCGGGGGCTCCGGCGCGCCGGACGGTGTTCATCACCCCCCGTCCGCGCAGCCGCTCCATGGTCAGGTACAC
>JBCBLB010000506.1:0-7311 GCA_038520555.1 Myxococcota bacterium
GCCCGCGGAGAGTCTCATACGCTGAGCGTATCGCAGTTCGAGCTATGCGCCGCTGAGGTGGATGGTCCGTCCATCGATGACGCGCTCATCTTCGACCAGCGCACGTCCTCAACGTGGAAAGACCGGCTGTGGCGAGAGGAGCGCGTCATCGATGGACGGACCATCCACCTCAGCGGCGCATAGCTCGAACTGCGATACGCTCAGCGTATGAGACTCTCCGCGGGCCAGCACATCGGACACTATACCCTCGACTATCGCCTCGGTGCAGGCGGTGTCACCGGATACGCTCCCTGTGAGGTTGGCAAGGGCTGCGTCTATTGGGATGCGTTCCGCGTCATCCTCGCTACGCGCAGGATGGTGTGACGCATCATCGGAAAGGTTAGAGAGCGGCGATACATGTTTAAGACTCTACTTCAGGAGAATCATGAGTCTCCCTCCAGTTGGACTCACACAACTCATCCTGGCCGATCGTTCCGCGGCACTCGCTGCAGCCTGGCGCGAAGTCTTCGAGGACGAGGACATGGTTGAGGTTTACCATGGCGACTTCTTCACTCACGCTGCCGACGCCATGGTGAGTCCGGCGAATAGTTTTGGGATCATGGACGGTGGTCTGGATCTGGCCATCCGCGATACGCTTGGTTTTTCGGCTGAGGCTCGCCTTCAGGAGATCATCAAGGAGCGGTTCTACGGCGAGATGCCTGTAGGAAGTGCGGTGGTCGTGCGTACAGACAACCCGAAGTGGCCATGGATGGTCTCGGCGCCGACCATGCGGGTGCCGGAGCCTGTGTCTCAGACCCTCAACCCTTACCTCGCTTTCCGCGCTGCCCTCGTCGCTGTCCTCCACCATAACCAAGGCAGCGCTCAGAAGATCCGCAGCATGGTGGTGCCGGGTCTCTGTACCGGTATCGGTCGCGTCTCAGCCCGCCGATGTGCAGGACAGATGCGTATCGCGTGGCGGCAACTCCAAGGCCCGGCTCGGATCGGATCCTATGATCTGATTCATCGGGTCCACGACATCCTGAAGCGGGTTGGTTGACTTCAAAACCGCCACCAGCGGACGTCATACTGTTTGCGGTAGACATCACAGCGTAGACGACCCATCCGCTTTGGTTTGCCTCCGGTCTCGCGTGCTCGCACCTGGCGCCGCTCGCGCGATTCTCCTCTCCGTGAGCAGTCAGCGGGGCGGGAGGCACGCGTGCGTGGTCGTCGCACAGTCTGTCAGCAGTTCCCGTCCAGGTCGCACGCCGCTCCTTGGGCAAGGGCCGGCTGTTTTTGCGCGTCGCGCTGCTTGAGCCATGCGGCGATGGGCTCCGCGAGGGTGTCCAGTGGCGCGTAGCCCCGAGTGATGAGAGCCAGCTGATCGTCATCGCTCAGCAACAGGGTCGGGAAGCCGGAGATGCCCATCTGCCGAGCGAAGGTGAAGTCCTCCCAGGTCGCTTTCTTGTTGGCATCATCGGTGAGGTCGGCGAGGAACCGTTCGACGTCCGGCACCATCCCGCCCGCGATCCCGGCATAGGGCTCAAGCTGTGTGATGTCGATGTTGTCGCGATAGAACGCGGCGTGGAGCCGTTCGAGGATGACCAGTGCGGCGTCGGGATCCTGCTCCCGGGCGGCGACGAGGGCCCGGTTGGGCAGCTCGGTGTCATAGACCCAGTCGTCCCGATCGAGGATGGCGTGGTCGAAGGGCTGACCCGAGGCGTCGTGGACATGGTGCCAGTGGTCGGCGATGGTCTGGGCCATCTTCCGGCTCATCCGCCGCGCAGCGGGCCCGACCGACAGGCCGCCGGCGACGACCTTCACGGGCAGGTTGAACCGCTCCTTCAGCGCCGTGATGACGGGCGAAAACCCCCAGCACCACGAACACATCGGATCGGTGACATACAGAAAATATCGGTCGGTGGCTTCCATAGGTCAGAGATAACCGCGTGAGCCTTGCAGCTTAAGCGAGGGTTTCTCAGAACTGGGTGGTGTAGGTGAGCTGTCCACCGTTGAGGCCGGGCAGCTGGCGGCACTGGCCACCGGAGCATCGGATGCCGGCCTTGTAGGCGCCGAGGAAGACGGACAGCTCGGAGCCGGGGTTGGGCTTATACTGGGCTTCCAGAGCGAGGAAGAGGTTTTCTCCCCAGTCCTGATCGAACAGCGCGGTGACGACGCGATCCATGTTGCCCACGCCGTCGGCGAGGAACAGGGGGTTGTCGGTCCAGTCCTGGTAGAGGATGAGGTCGAGCTTCTCGCCCCGCTTCCAGACCAGGGCGTTCTCCATGGAGATGAAGGGTTCCTGGCCCTGAATGTTCTCCCCGAAGCGGAACCGCCGCACGGACACCGCGACTTCGAGGGCCTCTTCGCCGAACAGGGGGAAGGTGACCTCGCCGTCGACGTGAACGAGCTGATCGAACCCTTCCTCGGGATCATCTCGGATGTCGCGCCGGAACCCACCGTTGACGATGATGATCTTGTCATCGGGGAAGAACTGGCCGCCGACGAGCGGATGAACGATCGTCTCGGGGCTTCGGTTGAAGTGCCCGACGAGATCGTTGTCGCGGAGGACCACCATCGATGCGTAGGGGATGATCTCACCGGGCTTGATGGCCCAGTCGACCCGGGCGCGGGCGCCGAAGACGTCGTTGCTGTTGACGGTGGCGGCGGAGTCCTCGGTGATGACGCGTTCGTATTCGAGGGTGGGCGGTGTGCTCATCTCCCAGGGGTTGTTGGGGACGAGGGCGATGAAGCTGTTGATCCGCTCGGTGTTCTTGGAGACCTTGCCATCGAGCAGGATGACGAAGGGCCCCGGGTAGAACGACGAGGAGCCATAGACGATCCAGCCGTTGAGGGGGTCTTCCTGTCCGGCGATCTCCGGGGTGCGGTAGTTGAACAGGTCACCTTCGATGTACCAGTCTGCGCCGAGGACGCCGAGGGCTTCGACGGTGGCGCCGGTGACGGAGACATCGAGGTCCTCTTCGTAGCGGGTGATCCCGGGCTTATCGAAGTCCTGGGCGCGGGCGAAGCGAGCGATGGTGCCATGTACGCCGGCCTGCACCGGTCCGAGGGCGTAATGTTCGATCCGTCCCCCGGAGATCATATGGGGCGGATCCTGGTCGAGGCCGATGTTGAAGTTCAGGCGGTTGACCTGCTGCCGGTTGGTGAGGCCGGAGACGACGGTGAAGTCCATATCTCCGGCGTGCACAATGGCCTTCCCGCCGCGGATCGAGGAGTCGATGTCGATGGCGGCGTTTCGCACGACGTTCAGGGCGATGCCCCGGCCGAAGGTGGCGTAGGTGTCGCCGACGGTGACCTCAAGGGCGTTCCATCGCTGCTGGAGGTAGATCTTCTCCATGACGACGAGGATGTCTTCGAACGGGGAGATGATCTGGGGGTCGGTGTAGAGCTGTGGGTTGCGGACCAGCTCCCCGTCGAGGATGTACTTGTTGAAGAACAGGGCGACCTGATCGATCTGGGTGCCCATGGTGAAGCGGTTCTTGGTCAACGAGAGGTTCAGCCGCTCGACCTGCTCGCCAAAATCAAGCAAAAACTCGCGATCTTCGAACCCGGGAAGGGTGTCGTCGATGTGTCGATACCGGATGTAGGTCTCAGAGTTGACCAAAAGCGTCGACGAGGACAGCGGCCCTGTCCCCCATAAATCGAGGGCGTGGGCATCGTTTGAGGCTAGCGAAGCGAGCAACAGGGCCGGGATCATCTGCACGAGTCTGTCATCCGGAGCAAGAATCTGGAGCGAGGATCTGGGCCAGGATATCCACTCTGGTCAGTGCTTGCACTGCTCGGGCACGTTGGGGTCTTCGATCTCGAGCAGGCCGATCACGGTCTTGCGCAGCTCACACTCTTCCCCGGCGGCGTATTCGGTCTTCTTCTCGATGATGTTGCCCTCTTTGTCGATGATGACGGTCATCGGAACGACGCCGGAGGGGTTGTAGACCTGGCTGACGCGGCTGCCCTGGTCCCAGAGGATGGTGAAGTCGAGGCCCTTGCTCTTCACGAGCGGCTTGATCTTGCTTCGGTCGCGCGCGTCGTCGATGCTGATGGAGATGACCTCAAAGCCCTGCTCCTTGAGGTCGGTGTACATCTGCTGAAGGTGGGGCATCTCAGCCATGCAGGGCGCACACCAGGTGGCCCAGAAGTTCATCAACACGACCTTGCCCTGGAGGTCGGAAAGCTTGACGGACTGGTTGTCCATGGGGCTGCGGAGCTGGAAGTCGGGCGCCTGCTCAGCGAGCGCAGGCGCCGCGGACATCACCCCGCTGAGCATCAAGCCGGTGAGCATCGACAGGGTAAACATGGCGCGGCGGAACATATTAGACCTCCAGGGTGGGGCGCTACAGTGTAGCGTGACCAGGGTGTGTGTTCATCTGGCACCCCAAACCCCTACCCGACGAAGAACACTCCGTGAACCGATTTCGGTGACCGGACGGGCTTCTTCGCCTCTCCTGGGAGATCGATGCGCGGACGGATTCTGATCGTGGACGACGAGCCCAGCATCCGCAAGGTGCTCCACGCCCAGCTGAAGCGGGCCGGCTACGACGTCACCACTGCCCCAGACGGCGCCGCCGCCATCGCCCGCCTGGAGGCGGAGCCCTTCGCGCTGCTGATCAGCGATCTGAAGATGCCAGGGGTGGGTGGGATGGAGCTGTTGTCCTTCTGTAAGGTCAACCTCCCGGGGTTGCCGGTGATCCTGATCACTGCGCACGGGACGGTGGACTCTGCGGTTGAGGCGATCAAGATCGGCGCCTACGACTACATCACCAAGCCCTTCGACCGAGACGAGCTGCAGAGCGTCATCGCCAAAGCGCTCCGAGCGGGGGCGGCGAACAGCCGGTCTCTGCACGAGGACGCGGCGGGCCGGTTCGCCATCATCGGCCGCACGCCGGCGATGCGCCGCATCTACGACCGCATCGAGAAGGTGGCGGACAAACCCTCGACGGTCCTGATCACCGGCGAGTCGGGGACCGGCAAAGAGCTGGTCGCCAGCGCGCTGCATGACAACTCTTCGCGGCAAGACAAGCCGTTTATCCGCGTCAACTGCGGGGCCATCCCGGAGAGCCTGTTCGAGAGCGAGCTGTTCGGCCATGAGAAGGGCGCGTTCACCGGCGCCGCCGCATCGAAGCCCGGCCGATTCGAGCTCGCAGACAAAGGCACCTTGTTCCTTGATGAGATCGGGGAGCTGCCGCTGGGCATGCAGGTCAAGCTTTTGCGGGTGCTTCAGGACGGCTCGTTCGAGCGGGTCGGCGGGCTCCGCTCGCAGACGGTCGATGTACGCCTCATCGCAGCGACCAACCGGGATCTTCATCAGGAGGTCAAGGACGGCAACTTCCGTGAGGACCTGTTTTATCGGCTGAGCGTCATCCCGATCTCGCTGCCGCCCCTCCGGGAGCGCATTGACGACATTCCGCTGCTGGTCGAACACTTCATCAAGAAGTTCAACCCGCGGCTGGGCACGGACATCAAGAGCCTGACCCCGGAGGCGCTGGCGGCGCTGATGGCCCACAGCTGGCCGGGCAACATCCGGGAGCTGGAGAACCTGATGGAGCGCTCGATGCTCCTCAGCGATCCGGACATCACGATGATGTCGGTCCAGGACCTCTCGGGGCTCCGCGTGGCGCTGGGCCTGGAGGAGAGCGAGCCGCTCAATGAAATGGGCCTGAAGGACTACGTCCGCGTTCATACCGAGCGGCTGGAGCGGGCGCACATCCAGCGCGCGTTGGAGGCATCGGGCAACAACGTCACCCACGCTGCGAAGCGGCTGGGAATCTCCCGAAAATCGCTCCAGATTAAGATGCGCCTGTACAAGCTGCGAGACAACGAAGGATCCGAGGGCTGACCCCGCCTTTGCTGCCGGAAAAGTGACGTGGAATCGAGAGAGCGTCAACGCGAAGGCCTCGAACGGGCGGCGCGGATGGGCGGGGGTTTGATTTCGCGGTTGGTCGGGTGTAGGCTCGCCTCCGAGGAGCCATGATCACACTCGCCTTGTTGTTGTCTGTGGCTGCGGGACATGCCGCAGAGGTCACTGAGATGCCCCCCGCCCTCCGCGGCGACATCGGCATCCGGTTCGACGGCTATCGCCAGAACGATCGCCTCGTCGAGGGCGTCGAAGAGGTCGGGCGTCGACAGATCGTCGACAACCAGCTCACCCTGGCGGCCGAATTCAGCTTCGTGAAGGGGGCGTCGCTGTTCGTCGAGCTGCCCCGCTTCGCGAACACCATCCACTTCCCAGAAGCCAACGTCATGGCCTTCGACCCCATCAACGATGGCGGCACGATGGTCGACACGATCGCCCTGGAGGACGAGCGCACCCTCACGGGAGCCGGCTTCGGGGGGACGTGGATCGGCCTGAGCGGCGCCCCGTTCCATGAGGCGCTCTTCGCCAGACGCGGCGACCGGAGCAGCTGGCGGTTCGACGCCGCCTACCGGTTCGCCGACCGCACGAGCTTCTGGACGGCGACCGACGGGGAGCGGGGCGGCGGAGTGGGGGCGAACGCCTTCAAGCTGACCTCATCGTTCTCGACGACCCACAAACAGTCCCAGCCCTACCTCCGGGCGACGCTGCTTCGTGCAGGCCGCCAGACCGTCGAGGTTCGCGATGAGGCTGGCGAGCTGCGGATTCAAAACGCCATCATCCGCCCGGCATCGCGCGTCGACCTGCGCACCGGGACAGAGCTTCAGGTGTATCGGGACGACGCTTCGGGCAGCGAGCTGAACCTCGACTTCAGCGCATCGTTCGGCTACCGAAGCCCACAGACCATCCCCTCCGGGTTGCTGCTCCCCTCGATCCTGGACGCGTCTCGATCGGTGCTGGTCGAAGCCGCAGAGCAGACCTATCTGGACCTGGGATTCGCCCTGAACAGCCGAATCTCCGAGTATGCTCAGCTCAACCTCGGCGCAGAGATCGGGACGGTCAGCCCACAGCGGCTGGAGCACCTGTACGACGTGTCGACCGGCTTCGGGACGGTCTCCTGGCAGCTGTTCGTCGAAGCGCGGTTCCGCGCACGTGACCCGCTGATCAAGAACGCGTTCACACCAGCCGAGTAGCCCCGCCCCGATTCAGCACAAAGACTCTGCGTCGAAGGCGTCGTGAACCCACCGAAGGCGCTGTTGCTCCAACACGGCGATGGAGAAGGACACCTCTTCAAAGTCCAGATGAGGACGTCGAGCGAGGAAGGCTTCCACAGCAGCCGTCAGACGACGGCGCTTGGTGCGGCGTGGCTCGCGGGACAGCGGGCCGGCGTGTATCCAGGGCAAGAGGCGTTTGCGGGGTCTTGGGCGCTTGACCGGCGCTTTGAGCCTGGGTTGGACGCGGCGACC
>JBCBLB010000091.1:0-19506 GCA_038520555.1 Myxococcota bacterium
CAGGCCGGGCACGATGTTGCCTGCACCGTGCAGATACGGCATCGCCGGACCGCCACGGCTGCTCTCCAGCTCAGCGCCGTCCGTGTCCCGTAATGTGTAGTGGATCTGCACTACCTTTCCATCTTCCACAAGTTCCAGCATCTTCGACCCGTTTCCTCATGTGTAGCGTATCATCACACCGTCTGATGAGGGTAACGTATCACCGCCCATCGGATGGAGTGTGCTGGCGCAGAAACCGCTTCACGGTAAAATCGACGGCCTGCTCATGCTCGGGCGCCTTCCACTCCTCAACATAGGTGACGTTCGGCGCCAACACCGCGAACGCGTCAGAGGTCGAGGGGGGATGATAGGCGTCCTGGCCCTGAAAGAGGAGGATGGGATGGACACAGGCCGCGACGTCTTCGCGGCTGGCATTGAACAAAAAATCACCGCCAAACATGGCTTTTCGAAAGCTCACCCAGTCTTCTTCGTTGGCCTCTGGGTGTTGCGAGCGAAGCTCGGCCGCCCAACCATCAAACAGCTCAAAGAACGCGTCGCGATTGTTATCCAGCCCGATAGGTTGAAACATGACCGCGGACTGAACCCGTTGGGGCGCATGTCGGAGGAGCCCCATGATGTACGGCCCCCCGATGCACATCCCGATGACATGGAATTCGGTGACGCCCAGATGGTCGAGCAGCGCGAGCTGATCGGCCGTATAGGTGTCCCAGTCGGTCGACACCGTCACCGGCGCCGTCGAGCGCCCTGCGTTGCGCTGATCCATGGCGATCACCCGATAGTCGTCCAGGTTCGCCATCGGATCCCAGGGCACCACGGCGGACCAGCGGACCAATGACGAGCGCATCCCCCCTGGCGCGATCAACAGGACCGGAAAACCGTCCGGTTTCCCAGAGACCGAATAAAACAGAGAGGCGTTGTCGCGTTCGAACCGTGGCATGGGAACTGATGTACCAGAGACCCCGCCTCAGATCCCAAGCGCCTCCAGAATCGGAGGAACATCCTGGGCGATAATCGCCACCCCCTCGGCTTGAATCGGCGCCGCGCGCCCATCCAGAAGCGCAGCGAGCCACAGCTGGTGGATGTGCTGACGCAGGATCCAGCGAAGGAACCACGCCGGGCTCTGTCGCCCCACCGCATCCGCTGCCGCTACCGTCTCAGGCGCGGAGTGGGCGATGGCCACGATCGACTCCAGCATATGCCGGGTCATCCACTGAAACGACATCTGATCCGACAGCGCCGCGATCTGCGCTCGGGCGCGCCGCTCGACGCCACCGAAGCCACCATGCCTCAACGCGGCATAAAGCCTCCCCCGAAGATCGGAGGGCAACGGTCGAAATTGGCCATGCACCGGGCGGCGCTCGACGAACGCCGGCGCCAACGCCATGCTCACGAAGACCCCCTCCAGCAGCGGCACCCCGTCACGCTGATAGGATGCCGCGATCCCATCGACCAGACCGCTGCTGACCCATAGCAGTCGCTCAACCCCGATCAGGGTGCGAGAGATCGCCCGTGATCGGCCGCCGGTCAGCGCCGCATAGCGGGGCATCCGATCGCGATTGAGCTGTATCGCTGCCGCGAGGTGCGGCCCGAAGGCCTCGGTGTGTGTGTTGTTCATTGCATCAACAACGATCGGATACGGGAACGTGTTTCTCGAAAACAGTGAATTTCGGGCGTGTCCAAATTTCAGGCGTGTCTATGTCGGAGAAGGGCGCAGGCGGGAGCGGTGCGATAGCGGTAAGCAGCGGTGAGCGGCGGGGGCAGCGATCCGCTGCGGCGATACGCCGCGGGAGGGCACGGCCGCTGCGCGGCCAGACCCACAGCCTCATCACTCCCCGGCAAGTGATTCGCCTGCCATGGGGGCGAGTACCCTCGACCGCCGCCGCCACCATCACCGCCGCCGCCACCGAGGCGGTGGTGGCGCCTCCTTATGCGACCTGCAAGCCGATGATGACCTCAAGCCCACCCTCTGGATGGTTTCGGGCCCGGACCTCTCCGCCCATCGTCGCGACCAGCCGCGCCACCAGCGCCAGCCCGATGCCGGTGCCTTTGGTTTTTCGGGTCAGCTCTCGCTCTCCGCGGAAGAACGGCTCGAAGATCTGGTCGAGCTGGCGGCTCGGGACGCCGGGGCCGTGGTCGCGGACCCGGATCTCGATTCCATCCCCCACCGGCCGCTGGCTGGCGATCAGCCGGACCGCTCCGGGCTCGCTGCTCTTCGCGAATTTGACGGCGTTGTCGACAAGGTTGACCAGGACCTGAGACAACGCGTCGGTGTCGACGACGGCCGGAGGGAGCCCGGGACCCACCTCAACCGACAGGGTCATGCCCTGACGGGCAACGTGCGGCCGCAGGATGGCGGCGGTCTGCTCCAGGATGGGTCCCACATCGCCGACGGTGAGCTGGGCGGCCCGGTTGCCTTTCTCCAACCGAGACAACTCCAGGACGTTGTTGATCAACCGGGACAGCCGCTCAGACTCTGCGGTGATGGTCACATAGTACTGCTGACGCTTCTCTTCAGAGAGGACGATGCCATCCCGGAGCATCTCGCCGTACATCCGGATCGCGGTGAGCGGCGTCTTCAGCTCATGGCTCACCGCAGCGACGAAGTTGTTGCGCCGCTCGGCGAAGTCCAGCTCGGCTTCGACCGCCCGATAGAGCATCGTCGCCCCGAGCAGGGTCGCCATGGCGAGCGCGGCCGACAGGCCCAGCGTCCACCACCGCTGACCGCCGCCGGCTCCGGGAATCTCGCGCAGCCCCACCGCGACCTGAAGCGTAGAGAACGGCTCGGCGAATTGGTGGGTGAACACATAGTCGGCGTCGATGGCCGCGCCCGCCCCCCATGACAGCCGGGCATAGTCTGCGATCTCGCTGCTGGACAGCACCGTCTGCTCGATGTGGTCCGTAAGCTTATTCCGCCGGAGGGCGACCCCCTGCCGATAGATCTCCGCGCCGATCCGAACGCTTCGGTGGAGCAGCAGGAAGTCCGCCGCCTCTGCCGCCCGCATCGGCGAGATGATCACGTCCACCGCGTCCCCGGACAGGCTGGTCACCGGCGTCGGCGTCTCTTTCTGGTTGAAGTCATTGGTGAAGTTGGCGACCGTCGAGCCGGGCGCCTGAATCGCATAGGCCTGCTTGCCGCTCCGGGATCGGGTCGCGCGGTTGAGGGACTGGACCGCGGTGCTGTAGGCCTGCTTCAGGGGCTCTTGCCGTTGGGCGAGTGGTCCGGGCTCGGGCCGGGCGGCCGGGGCGGGCTGGGACCAATCGACCGACATGGTCAGCTCGGTGAGGATCTGTTCGACCGACTCAAGCCTGGGTGAGGGCTCATAGATTTCGTTGTCGAGGGCGAGCTGAAGCTCTGAGCCACGTGGCCGGGCCGGGTTGAACAGGGTGCCATCCGGATCGATCTGAAAGTAGCCGACCAGCATCGTCTCATCGGGCAGGTCGGAGATGGGAGAGCGAACCAGGCCGCCCGCCTGGGTCTGCCGTTCTGGCACATAGAAGAAGCGATACTCCAAAAAGGAGCGGGCCTCTTCTCGCTCAACCAGGGCGGTTAGCTCTCGCTCCAGCTCATCAAACAGGCGATCGGCGACGACCTCATGGCCGCGCAGTGCGTCGGCCTCAGCGCCCTGGAGGGCCCGGCGGACCAACACCGCATCGCCCAGAAGGACAACACCCGCCAGGGCTCCAGCGATCAGACCGGCGCGGCGACGCGACATCAGGCGTCCACGGGGAAGCGGTACCCCGCTCCCCGCACCGTCTCAATGATCTGCGCGTCGGTGATGGTCGACAGCTTCTTCCGCAGCTTGGCGATGTGCATGTCGACGCACCGGGTCTCGACCCCGTCGACCCGCGCGTAGCCCCATACCTCTCGCAGCAGCTCCGGACGGCCGACGACCCGGCCCGCCCGATCGGCGAACCACTCCAACACCGCGACATCGCGCGGAGAGATCTCGACCGCGCCCCGATCGGTCCGGGCGGTCTGGCGATCGGCGTCCACCTCGACCGGGCCGAGGGCAAACCGTCGCGCGGTCCGATCACCAGAGCGGCGCAACAGT
Organism: Myxococcota bacterium; assembly: GCA_038520555.1. Taxonomy (GTDB): domain Bacteria; phylum Myxococcota_A; class UBA796; order UBA796; family UBA796; genus JBCBLB01. Next base: position 4,053 of record JBCBLB010000091.1, read on the forward strand.
GCCCGGATCCGTGCCGCGAGCTGGGCCACCGAGAACGGCTTGGAGACATAGTCATCGGCGCCCCGGCGGAACCCCTCAAGGACGTCCTGCTCGCTGCCCTTCGCCGTCAGCATCAGGATGGCCTGACGGGGATGCCGTTGGCGGGCCGCCTCACAGATCTGGAAGCCATCGACGTGGGGCAGCATCACATCCAGCAACAGCAGCGCATACTCCCCTGACAGCGCCGCCTCCAGGCCGGCCTGCCCGTCGGCGACCCCGACCGGATCATACCCTTGAAACGCCAGCATATCGCAGATCCCCACACGGATCGCGGCTTCATCTTCGACGACCAGGATGCGTGGATGAGCACTCTTCATGCCATTCTTCTTATGCGCTCCGCCGCCCCCAGGACGTAAACGCTCTGTAACCCTCGCGCCCTACGCTGCGATCTGTCGCTTGAGATCCAGGGGCAGCTTCGGGCACCCCGCATCAATGAACCGGGTCAGCGAGGCGAGAAACGCGATGAGAGACTGAAGCGTGTCCGGTTTATAGAAGACACCGCGGGCCGCCGAACCAGCAAGCTTCTCCTGCCACTCCTGCGAGAACCCCGTCGACCAGACGAGGACCGGGATCGACGACAGCTCCGGGTCAGCAGCCAGGGCACCGACGACGTCGATGCCGTCCATCTGCGGCATGTTGAGATCAGTGATGATAAGCGTCGGGCGGATCGGGGTCTCAGCCAGCCAACGAAGGGCCACCGTCGGGTTCTGCACCATCTGGATCTCTGGCATACCGTCCACCCGCTTCGCAGCAGTCTCGATGAAGCACTGCTCGATCGATTCGTCCTCGATGAACAGAATCAACGGTCTCCGATGTCTGTGCTCCATCCGCTTCCCTCGTCATCCATCCGATGATCTGCGGATCGGCTTGAGAGCAGGCGAAGACAATCCCTGTTCATTTCACGGTCCCAACCGTAATTGGGTCATATGGCCCAATTGCTACCAGATGTAAATCGTGTGTAACGGGGGGTCAGCGTGGATTTACGGTCCGCTTTCCAAGGATTGAAGGTCATTTTCTTATACTCAACAGGCAAACCAGCGGAGCCTGAATGATGTCCAAACCGCGCACGTTCCTCTTCTTCACGGCCATCCCGGTCGCCACGATCCTCGGCCTCGCCTTGTTGAAGGCAGATGCCAGCGTCGCGCCCACGCCCATGCCCATGCCCATGCCCACGCCCACCCCCACTCCCGCATCACCGCCTGTCGTCGCAGGCTCTGGCGCAGTCCAGATCGAAGCGGAGCTGGATCGGTCCCGCATCTGGGTCCGCGATGGCGTTGCGCGGATGGAGCTGACGCTGCGCTCCGATCAGATCCCCACCGAGGGCGCCCGGGTCCCCACAGACCTCGTCGTGATCCTCGACAAGTCGGGCTCGATGTCTGGCCAGAAGATGATCGATGCGCGCAATGCTGCGATCGAGCTGCTCGCCCAGCTCGATGAATCTGATCGGTTCGCCCTGGTGAGCTATGACACGGCCCCTCGGCTTGAGATCCCGCTCAGCCCAGCGACCGACGCGAGCCGGGAGTCCTGGGGCACCCACATCGCCTCGATCGCTGCAGGCGGCTCGACAAACATGCGAGGAGGGCTGAGCCGTGCAGGCCATCAGCTCTCCGAGCCCACCCCTGGCCGCGCCCGGCGGGCCATCCTCATCTCAGACGGCCTGCCCGACAGCCGGCTCGGGCTGACCGACACCGCTCGCTGGTTCGCCCAGCGCGAGGCCCCTCTGACCACCGTGGGGATCGGCGACGACTATGATGAGCAGCTGATGAGCACGCTCGCCGACGCGGGCACCGGCAACTTCTATTGGGCTCGACAGGGCGCGGACCTCGCCACGGTGTTCGCCGACGAGTTCTCGACCGCCCGGGAGACCGTTGCCTCTGGTCTCACCGTGACCTACCAGCTCGGCGGAGCCGGCGAGCGCGTGGTCAACGCCGCCGGATACGACCTCGTCCCGGTCAACGACGGCTGGTCGTTCCCAGTGGGTTCACTGTACGCAGGCCAGGAGCGTCGGTTCTGGCTCACCCTCCAGCTTCCGGACGGCTTCGACGCATCCCAGGCCGATCTGGGGACGGTGAAGGTCCAGTGGACCCATCCCAACGGCGATCGGAAATTTGCCGCCGTCGACCTTCCCGACGTCCAGGTGACCGCGGATAAAGACGACTTTGTTGCCGGATTGTCGGTAGAGGCGTGGGAGCGGAGCCAGATCGATGAGGTCTATAACGACATCCGAACCAAGGTCAGCGCGCATGTCCAGAACGGCGACAAGGACGCTGCCCTGGCGCTCATCGACGAATACACGGCATCGACCTCGGCGATGAACCAGCAGGTCCACAGCCAGCGCGTCGCCGACAACATCCTCGAAGCGGAGCAGGTCCGCCAGGAGGTCCTCGACAACTTCACCGGCGCCGATCAGGCCCAGCGGCAGAACGTCTGGTCCAAGTCGATGAACATGCGCGCCTACTCGACCCGGCGCAGCGGCCAGTCCAAGCAATATTGAGGCGATGGTATCCTGATCCTGTTTTGACCAGCAGGAGGAATGGATGCCCGAACTTTATCCCGTCCCGGCGCGCGTTTCGGAAGGCAGCCCGTCGCCGATCCCGACGATGGAAGCCTACCGCGCCAACTGGATGCGTGCCTACGTCAACCCCTCAGCGTTCTGGCTGGACATCACCCGGCAGCGGGTGTCCTGGATGACCGAACCCACCGAAGGGCTGCGGGGCGATTACCACTCCGTCCGCGAGAACCCGCTGTCCTGGTTCGGCGACGGCACCTTGAACGTCACCGAGACCTGCCTGGACAGGCATCTCATGGATCGCCCCGATAAGGTCGCGATCCTCTGGGAAGGCGACGAGCCGGGGCAGGTTCGGAGGTACACCTACCAGGAGCTGCATGACGCGGTCTGCCGGTTCGCCAACGGCCTGAAGGCCCTGGGCATCCAGAAGGGCGAGCGGGTCATCATCTATATGGGCATGGTTCCCGAAGCGGCGATCGCGATGCTCGCCTGTGCGCGGCTCGGGGCCATCCACTCTGTCGTCTTTGGGGGCTTCTCTGCCGAGGCGCTCCGCGATCGCATCCGGGACTGCGGCGCCGAGATGGTCATCACCCAGGACGAGGGGATGCGCGCCGGCCGGATCGTTCCCCTCAAGGCGACCGTCGATCAGGCGCTGATGGGTGAGCGCTCTGTCAAGACCGTCATCGTCTTTAAGCGAACCGGCGCCCCGGTCCAGTGGGCCATCGGCCGAGACATCTGGTGGACCGACGCGATGAGTGGGATGTCGGACATCTGCCCCGCCGTCGCGTGCGCCGCCGAGGATCCGCTGTTCATCCTGTATACCTCGGGCTCAACGGGCAAGCCGAAGGGCGTGGTCCACACCTGCGGCGGCTACATCACCTACGCCAGCTACACCCACCAGATCGTCTTCGACCTCCGCGAAGACGATGTCTACGGCTGCGTGGCCGACGTTGGCTGGATCACGGGTCATAGCTACATCGTCTATGGGCCCCTGGCCAACGGCGCGACGACGTTGATGTTCGAGTCGACGCCCCTGTACCCTGACGCCGGCCGGTACTGGGACATGGTCGAACGCCACAAGATCTCCATCTTCTACACCGCGCCCACCGCCATCCGGGCGCTCGCAGCGCAGGGCGATGAATACGTCAAGAAATACGATCGCAGCAGCCTGCGGGTGCTGGGCACCGTCGGCGAGCCGATCAACCCGGATGCCTGGGAGTGGTACTACGACGTCGTCGGTGAGGGCCGCTGCAACATCGTCGACACCTGGTGGCAGACCGAAACCGGCGGCATCTGCCTGTCTCCGATCGCTCCTGCAACGCCGACGGTCCCAGGGTCTGCGACCCTTCCGCTGCCCGGGCAGCGGCCGTTGTTGATGGACAACGACGGCCATGAGCTGTTTGGCCCCGGTCAAGGCAAGCTCTGCCTCGCGCAGCCCTGGCCCGGACAGGCCCGCACCGTCTGGAACGACCACGAGCGGTATGTCTCGACATACTTCTCGACGTATCCCGGGTACTACTTCACCGGCGACGGCTGCCTACGGGATGACAACGGCTACCACTGGATCACCGGCCGGGTGGATGACGTGCTTAACGTCTCCGGCCACCGGATGGGCACCGCCGAGTTTGAAGCCGCCCTCGTCAACGTCGAAGAGGTCGCAGAAGCGGCGGTGGTCGGCTATCCTCACCCTGTCAAGGGCCAGGGCGTCTGTGTCTATGCGGTCCTCCAGGGCGGGTTCACACCCAGCGACGACCTCAAGACGCTGATGAACCGTGCATGCCGCGATGCCATCGGCGCGCACGCGCGCCTTGATCATGTGCAGTTCGTCCCCGGGCTCCCCAAGACCCGCTCCGGCAAGGTCATGCGACGCATCCTGCGCAAGATCGCAGAAGGGCGGGGGGACGCCCTGGGAGATATCTCGACGCTGGCCAACCCCGAAGTCGTCGCCTCCATTCGGAACAACTTCCAGCTGCCCGGATAGCCGGCGTCGCGTGTGGCAAACTGACCCCCCGATGCCGTTGTAGGAGGGTCGTTTGTCCATCGTGTCATCCCAGATCACCGGGGTGCAGCTGTTCCGTCAAGGCGCCACGGTCACCCGCCGCGTCACCTTGTCCGCGCCGCTCCCCGAACAGATTGAGATCCCGGGTCTGCCCGTCGCGCTTCTCGACGATCATGTCCGGCTCCGGGTCGCACAGGCCGACGGCGACCTTGCCATCGGCAGCGTCCGGGTCGGGCTGCACGTCGTGCCACGGGGCGATGCGCCGCCCTCCCCGGACGAGCACGCCCTCAACGACCTCCGGGCCCGCCTCCAGCTCGCCCGCGCGCAGCACCACCACCTCCAGCAGGAGACTGTGCTGCTGTCGCGCATCCAGGCGCCCCCCCGGCCCGAAGGAGAAGACGGCAAGCCGCCCCCCGCCTCGCCGATGGCCTCGCGGCTCGCGCTGGCCGAGTTCACCGATGACGCCCTCGCGGACCGCCAACAGCGCATCCGAACCATCGAGCAGGAGATCGAAGATCTCTCCCGACAGGAAGCCGATCTACAGGATCGCATCCGGCGATCCGCAGAAGCCGACAAGATCGGTCCCGATGAGATCTCGAAGTCGGTCACCGCCCGCCTGTTCGTCGCTGGGACGGTTCACAACGCCGAGCTGGTGTTGGAGTATTTCCTTGCCGGCCCCCGATGGGCGCCGACCTATCAAATCCTCATCGCCCGCGGCGGGGAGTCTGCGACCCTCCAGATGCGCGCGGTCGTGGTCCAGCGCACCGGCGAAGACTGGAGCAACGTCGAGATGCGCCTGTCGACGGCCGCACCGCTGAGCTTCTCGCAGCTGCCGAAGCTGACCTCGATCCGCATCGGTAAGGCCCAGCCTCCGCCGCCCGCGCCCGGGTATCGGCCGCCGCCGACGGGCGGCGCCTCGCTGTTCGCCGATCTGGACCGCGATCGGAAGCGTCTTGCAGAGATCCTCCCCGCCAGCCCTCCATGGCAAGCCCCCTCGAAGCAGATCACCCCCCTCAACCTCGTCGGCCTCGACCGCTTCATGCCTGCACCGCTTGACGCCGGTGCAGACCACTACGGCGGCGGCGGCAGCATCGGCGGCGTTCGAGGGGACTGGGAGGCAGGGGGCGCGTCGATGGACATGGACGATGATATGGAGGAGAGCTACGCGGAGATGCCCACCGCTTCGGCTGCCTTTATCAGCGCAGAGGACGTCCCTGCGCCTGCACCACCACGGATGGCCAAGAAACGAAAAGGCCGCTCCAGACCCTCATCGGAGCGCCTGATGTCCAAGCTTGCGGCCTCTGGTGAGAAGGAGCGGGGCATCACGCTGCGCACCGAGAAGCCCAGGCCGACCGTCCCACAGTTCGCCTCCCTACGGATGGCAGGCCCGGACGACGCACAACGGCGGGGCGACCTGATCCCCATCGGCGATGACGAGCGGATCCAGCATGCGCTTGACCGTGCTGGCGCGCGTGCCAGCTTCAACGTCAAAGATGAACTCCAGAGCCGCCGGTCTGCCGCACAGCAGGTCAGCCTTCCCGACGGCCTCTGGCATGTCGGCGCGGTGGATGGCCGGTTCGACTACGCCTACACCGCTGAGAACCGGCTCGATGTGCCCAGCGATGGCGCCGCACACACCCTCCCGGTGCTCCGGCTGGAGGCGCCCTGTGAGATGCGATACGTCACCGTCCCCCGTGTCGAGCCGGCGATGTATCGTCAGGCAGCCATCGAGAACCCCTCGACGGCGCCGCTGCTGCCGGGCCCCGCAGAGGTCTACATCGATGGCCAGTACGCCGTCACCGCCCGGCTTCCCCTGGTGGCAGCCGGTGGGAAGCTGCAGCTGGGCCTCGGCGTCGAGCAGGCGCTCCGGGTCGCCCGGAACACCCACTTCCAGGAGTCCCGCTCCGGCGAGTCTGTGGTCGCCATGACCGAGCTGAAGCATCGGATCGAGATCGAGCTGGTCAACACCCTGCCCCGCGCGGCCCACTGTGAGGTCCGCGAGCGGATCCCGCAGCCCTCCAAGGGCGCAGAGGTCGTCGTCGAAGAAGAGACTGTGGTTCCTGAGTGGGCGCCGTACACCCAACGGGCGCTGACCACTCGCGACCTGCTGGGCGGGCGCCGCTGGATCGTGGAGATCCCTGCTGGCCAGTCGATGACCCTGACCGCGCACTATGTGGTCAAAATCTACGCAAACAACGAACTGGTCGGTGGAAACCGACGAGAGGTGTGAGCCATGGCTGACCTGTTCCCGCCCATTGATCCCGAGCGCGTCGTACTCGACGCCCCCATCGACGCCGTCACCCTGTTCGAAGACCGGGCCATCGTCACCCGCCGGGGTCGGATGACCCTTGACGCTGGCCGTCAGCGGCTGGTTGTCTCTTCCGTCGCTCCGGTGCTCCAGGACGTCTCTGTCCGCGCAGAACTCGCCGAGGGGCACGGCGCCGTCACCGACGCGCGGGTCCAGCGGGCGCTCCGCGCCCGCTATGCGCAGCACCCCGAGGTCGTCCAGGCCACGGACAAGGAGATCGACAACCTCCGCCGCGCCCGTGCACGCTCAGCCGACGACCAGCAACGCGCCGCGCTCCGCTACACCAACGTCTGCCGGATGCTCGGCCAGGGCGCCACCGAGCTGCCCCAGGACGTTGCCTGGGGGCTCGTCGATGGCTCAGATTGGAAGAAGACGTTCGAGACCCTCTTCGAGAAGAGCCGGGGCCTGCTCCGGGACGCGGTCAACGCCAACATCGAACAGCAGAAGATCGCCGCCGACCTGGTGAACGCGATCCGCCGGAGGCAGCGGCTGAGCCGTCAGTCCCATGGCGTCGCCGCCTGGATCGAGCTGGACATCCACCTTACGGTTGGCGGTGACGTGGAGATCATCATCGAGTACACCACCCCCAACGCGATGTGGCGCCCGTCACACGCTGCGCGACTGGACACGGCGGCGAAGACGTTGACGTTCACGTCCTCCGCAGCGATCTGGCAGCGCACGGGCGAGGACTGGTCCGGCGTCCAGATCGTGTGCTCGACGGCCCGGTCTTCGCTGGGGACCGAGCCACCGCTGCTCAACGATGACCTGCTCACCGCGCAGCGGAAGTCGGAAGAGGTCAACTTCGCCGCGCGAGAGGTGGCGGTGCAGACCACGGGTCCTGCCGGGAACGCTCCTGCAGCGCCGAAGGTCGCGCTGCCCGGCGTCGACGACGGCGGCGAGGTCCGCAACCTCACCGGCGCCCATCGCACCGACGTGCCCTCGGACGGTGACGTGGTCTTCGTGCCCCTGTTCTCGTTTGAATCGCCCGCCACGGTGCAGCATGTCCTGATGGCCGAGGTCGATCCCAAGGTCTTCCTGAAGAGCACGCAGCAGAACACCGCGGCGGTCCCGATCCTCGCCGGCCCTGTCGAGCTGCTCCGCGACAGCGGCGCGGTCGGCACCTCAGAGGTCCTGTTCGTCGCGCCGAATGCGACCTTTGAGCTTGGCTTCGGGCCACAGGATGAGCTTCGGATCGCCCGGGACGTCTATCGCAAAGAGACCGAGCCGACCCGTCTGGACAAGTGGACCCACCACGACCAGACCATCGAGCTGTACCTCAGCAACCTCGGCGCTGAGGGCCGAACCATCCAGATCACCGAGCGCGTCCCCGTCTCGGAGGTCGAAGAGATCCGCATCCACCTCGACGACACGCAGAGCACAACGGGCTACGTCCTCGACGAGCAGGGCTTCTGCACCTGGCAGTTCGATCTTCCCGGTGACGAGCACCGGAAGCTCCGTCTGAAATGGCGGCTGTCGGTCGCTCCCGACATCACGTTCTCGCTGTAACCCCTGCTGGCTGCCCATCGCATACCAGCAGAACACAGACGGGCATCGACCTGGCCGACCCCTGCTTCACCGTAGAGGAGCAGGACGTCCTGACCGGCAGCCACATCCCCTGAGGCTGGCGGAGCGCGCCGTTACGCGTCGCTGGAATGCGACGGCGATTTGGAGAGGATCTGCCCGCACCAGTGGCCCACGGTTGCGCGGATCAGCTCGACGCCCAGGTGCAGCCGACGGCGTCCGCGTTGGACCTGGGCGACCACGAGGCCGACCTGCTCCAGCTGGTGAACCTGGCGGGCTGCGATCAACAGAGAGGGGGTGTCCATTCGAGCGACCAGCGCGTCGATGGACATCGGGCCCTCAGCAGACAGGATCTCCAGCGCCTGCCGGCGTTGGGGATCGGCCAATGCTTCGAACACTCGATCCATCGGTGATGTATCCCTTTGGGTGAGATCTTCTGAAGCGGACAATATCTGCCTGTGAGCCGGTCCGAAGAAGCAATAAGGATCTGATCGATGGGGTTCACGCTTCGGCCATACCAGAAGGAAGCCATTCAGGCGGTGATCGCGGCCCGGCGTCGTGGGGTGAAGCGGATGGTGGTCGCCCTGCCGACCGGATCGGGCAAGACGGTGATCTTCTCTCGGCTGGCGGCGATGGCGCAGAAGAAGGTCCTGGTGTTGGCGCACCGCGAAGAGCTGCTGCACCAGGCCCGCGACAAGCTGCAGCGCACCATCGGCGACGCTGGACGCGTCGACATCGAGCAGGCCAACCTTCGGGCGGATGACGACGCCCAGATCGTGGTCGCATCGCTCCGGTCGCTTCGGCCGGAGCGGCTGGAGAACCTCAAGCAGGGCCGGGACTTCGGGCTGATCATCTACGATGAGTGTCACCATGCGCCCGCCGAAGACAACCAGCGGGTCCTCCGTCAGCTCGGCGCCTTCGACCCTGGCTGGTCGGGCACCCTGCTCGGCTTCACCGCCACGACCATGCGGGGCGACGGCATCGGCCTGGACACCGTGTTCGAAGAGATCGTCTATAGCCGCTCGCTGCCAGAGATGATCATGGACGGCTACCTCGTCCCGCTGCGGGGCTTCAAAGTCGCCACACACGCGGACCTCACCCACGTCGGCGGCGGCAACGACTTCAACCCTGAAGCGCTGGAAGAGGCGGTCAACATCGAAGATCGCAACGCCCATGTCGCGCGCTCGATTCAAGAGCTGGCCCGGGATCGCCGAACGATCGTCTTCTGCGTCTCAGTCGCCCATGCCCGAAACCTGGCCCGGGCGCTGACGTCGCTGGGCGTCCCGGCGGGCATCATCCACGGTGAGATGAAGAAAGACGACCGGGCCCGTGTGCTGGAGATGTTCCACGAAGGCCGGCTCCAGGCGATCACCAACGTCGCGGTGTTGACGGAGGGGTTCGATGACCCCGGCGTCTCCTGCGTCGCGATGGCCCGCCCCACCCGCTCGGTGGGGCTGTATGCCCAGTGCGCCGGTCGGGGCACCCGGCTCGCGCCGGGGAAGACCGACTGCCTCATCCTCGACTTCGTCGACGTCTCTGCGATGAGCCTGGTCACCCTGCCATCGCTGATGGGCTTCCCGCGCGAGCTGGATTTAGAGGGGAAAACGGTCCAGGAAGCCCATGAATTCTTTCGGCACCTCGCCTTCGACTACCCGGGCTTTGAGCTTGAGGCGGGCGCCATCAGCCTCTCGGAGATCAAGACCCGAGCCGAAAGCTTCGATCCCCTCACCCTGGACATCGACCCCGAGATCGTGGCCATCACCCCGAACGACTGGTGGTCGCTGGGCAGCGCCGGGCTGGCCATCTACTTCTTCAAGAGCAAGACCCACTTCGTCGAAGCCCTGGTCCTCGATCGGGGCAAGGGCGCCGACCGATACCATGTGATGCTCGACCGGGAGAAGGTCGCCGCCTTCTCGACGCTCCAGGAAGCGGTGACCGCCACCGACTATGAGATCGAGCGGATGGGCCGGACCGCGCAGTACTCCGCCCAGGACTTCGCCGAGTGGCGCAACGAGCCGGCCCCCGACAACCTGCTCCGGCAGCTCGCGGCCCTCAAACCACCCCGTCAGGCTGGCACCGTCGCTGAGGCGATGCGACACCTCGTCTATGCGCGCTGGTCGAAGCGGCGCCGCTGGGGCGCCGCCTTCAAGCGTCCCTGATCAGGGCTCCAGCATGTCCTGCGCCCACTGCCAGCCCAGGGCCTGGGCGATGGCGCGCACCTCTGGGGCCAGCTCTGGGAAGTGCCGCTTTGCAGCGCGGACCACCAGCCGACTCATCGCCGTCCGCGCCAGCTTTACGTTCGCCGAGTACCGGTAAACGATTTGTTCAAAGGCTGCTCTCGCCCCATCGGTGTCTCCGGCCTTGAGGCGACACCAGCCCATCTGCTCGACCAATAGCGCCATCCGCCACGAGCCCGGCCCCTGGAACGCGTCCTGGGGGACGGCGTCGTAGGCTGCCGCGGCGTCGGCCCACTGCTTGAGATCGGACAGACAATGGGCCCGAATCAAGCTGGCCCAGGGGCGGCCGGGCTCTACCGCCAGGGCACGATCGGCCCACTCCAGCGCCGCTTCGGTCTGGTGGTCGGCGTACTCCAGCTGGCTCATTGTGCTCAACAATAGTCCATCTTCCGGCACCATCGACAAGGCGCGGGCCAGAGCGATCCGCCCCGACTCCAGGATCGCTGCCCGGGTCGCCGTGGAGACGTCCCCGTCCGCGCACGCCATCGCCGATATCGCCCGGGAATGCTCGATCCAGGGGTTATGGCTGTCCCAGCGGGCGGCGGTATCGTACATCCGCTCCAGCAAAGCCCAGCCGCGCGGCTGGGTGGTCGAGGAGGCGATCGGCTCAGCGAGGATGGCGAGGTGGCGGAGCCGCTCTTCAGGCGGAAGGGCGATGTGGCTGGTCCGCTGGAGGAAGTCCTTCAGGTTGACCCGCTCCCACGTCACGAACGGAGCGGTCTCCAGGCCCTCACGGGCGAACCACTGCGTCAACAGGTCCATGGGCGGGACGCGCTCGGCGTGCCGCTGAAAACGGCGCGGGCCACGCCCTGCGCTGTGTTGGATCCGGTTTCCGGTTTTTCCGCTCATCTTTGCTGGTTCTCTCTGACATCGCCAGCGCCTGGCCCGCCTTGTTGTTAGCCCGTCAGCCTATGCCAGACAGCTCTCCAGATTTTGCCCGGGTCGAGGCCTGGACCAGACGCATCAACGCCTATGCCCATACGGTCCATGACTTCGAGATCGTTGGTCTGAACAACCTACCGCGGACCGGCGGCGCGTTGATGGTCTTCTACCACAGCTTCGCCGCCATCGACGTCTGGATGTTCGGCTCCGCCGTGTATCAGCAGACCAACCGGCTCATCCGCTTCCTCGCCGACCGCTTCCTCTTCTATACGCCGGTGCTCAAGGACGTCGTCCAGTGGGGCGGCGCCGTCCCAGGCAACCGCCCCGACGCGATACGCATGCTCCAAGAGGGCCACCTCGTCGGCGTCGCCCCCGGCGGCGTCCGAGAAGCCATTGTCCCCAGGCACCTGCACTACCAGGTCGTCTGGGGCGAGCGGATGGGCTTCGCCCACGTCGCCACCCAGGCCCACGTCGACATCATCCCCATCTTCATCGAGAACAGCGAAGAGCTGCTCCGGGCACCCGGCGTCCAGCTGCCGCCCTTCCCACAGCTCTATGAGATGACCCGCTTCCCCATCGTTCCCATCGTCGGACTGGGCGCGTTGCCCTTCCCCGTACGCCTCACCGCGCACGTCGGGGCGCCGATCGTCTTCGACCCCGCCCGAACACCAGAGCAGCTGCGCGACCTCACCCGGGATCGAATGCAGTCGCTGATCGATGACAACCAGGATCGACGAAGACCCCGGCTGTTACGGGCAATGCTCGACCGGACGCGCCGCCGTCGGTGAGCCGTTTTGATCGATCATATTTGAAACTTAAATTAAAATCTTTCATAAATAAACGAGCAGGACGCGATCACTGAAAGATTGATGAAATAATCCTCAAATCCTGCCTGAGACGTTCGATAAAATGAAACAGGAGAGGCGCCCCGCCAATGCGCCTCCCCCTCATCCCTCTTCATCTGCGGAGGAAGATCATGACGTGGTTGAACCGGATCTCAAAGGTCGCCCTCAACCCCATTCAGATCCTCCGCATGGCGCTCCATCACGTCATCCTCGGAATCCTGATCGCCACAGTCGGCGGGATCCTGTTCGACGGCCTCTCCACAGAGCTGGCTCGGCTGATGGCCCTATCGGTCACCCCGCTCATCGGGATGCGATTGCTGCTCCCGGCCACCCCGCTCAACGAGCAGCGCGCGGTCTTCGCTGCAGCCATCGGAAGCGGCGGCGCCTTCAGCGCCATCGGTGGGGGGCTGTTGGCCCCGCCCCTGCTCGCCCTCCAGATCGCCGTCGCCGTCTTCGGCGCGATGACCGTCATGCTCGCCGCCGGCCTCCGCCGCCAACAGCGACATGAGGCCAGGTGGCTCACCCGCCAGCTGCGCGTACATCAGGACCGGAACCAGGCTCTGGAGCAGAGCGCCCTCACCCTCAGCGGCGCCGCCCATGACATCAACAACCTGCTCACCGTCGTCTCCGGCGCCGCTGAGCTGATACAGCTCCGAGGCGGCCTGCCTACCGCCGCGAAGCGGGACCTCGACCGGATCGCCCGCGCCGCCGAGCAGGCTCGGGCCATGGGGCAGGACCTCCTCGACACCACCCGCCAGCAGGTCACCCCGGACATCATCGACCTGAGACAGGCCGCCAAAGACCTCGAAGCCGTCCTCGACGATGTCCTCGGCGACCGGGTGAAGCTGATCCTGGACCTCCCGAAGACCGGAGTCACCGCGAAGATCACCGGCTGCGCCATCAAACAGATCCTCCTCAACCTCGTCTCTAACGCCCGTGATGCCGGCGCCAAGACCGTCACGGTCACCCTGAAACGGGACCGCTGCGGCGCTGTGCTGGCCGTAAAAGACGATGGCACAGGAATGGACCCATGCACCCTACAGCAAGCGCTCCTTCCCTTCTTCACGACAAAGCACACCGGGAAGGGCAACGGCATGGGGCTGCACACCGTAGAAGCCCTCGCCAGAAACATGGGCGGAGGGCTGCAGATTCAGAGCCGAAGAGGCATCGGAACCACGATTCAGGTTCTTCTTCCTTAAGAACAACGAAGAGCGACCAGAACACTTCATGTAGAGTGGGATAATTCCGCTTTTCTTGTTGAATCGACTTGACCCACTCTGCGTCCGTCTATAAGTAGAGAACAAATGATGAACTTCCCTGCCAACGCTGCCATCCTTCGCACCTTCGGGCTGCTGGGCCTTGCTCTATTAGGCCTGTGGTGGTTGCTTGCAGCCGCGGGGGTGCCATCGAAGTAGTTCTTCCAAACTGAAGAATGAACCGATAAGCCCCCGCCCACCCGCGGGGGTTTTTCTTTGATGGTGTCCAAGCCTGGACGCCTGAGTTTCTGTTCCGTTTCGTTTCAACGGTACAATAGGAGACGTCCATCTAACGATCCGAACCCTCTCATCAAGAACACATATGCCTCAGAGGCAGAACGCAGACGCGCTGGACGCAGACTTCGTTTCCCTACTATGCAGATGTAGCCCAATCGGCAGAGGCGCTGGTTTCAGGAACCAGAGGTTGTGAGTTCAAATCTCACCATCTGCACTCTTCACAACCACTGCCTCGGCAGTGGAATTCACCCGATCCTGCTCAAGTCCAGTTCGAGACAATATTTTCGCAGATGTAGCCCAACGGCAAGAGGCGCTGGTTTCAGGAACCAGAGGTTGTGGGTTCGACTCCCACCATCTGCACTCTTCACCATCGCTGCCCCGGCAGCGGACTTCAGTAACGTCACTTTTTCGCAGATGTAGCCCAACGGCAAGAGGCGCTGGTCTAAGGAACCAGAGGTTGTGGGTTCGACTCCCACCATCTGCACTTTCAACCCAGAGGTTGTGCTGCTCCACAGCGGGGTCAACTCCCACCATCTGCACTTTCAACCCAGAGGTTGTGCTGCTCCACAGCGGGGTCAACTGCCACCATCTGCACTTTCAACCCAGAGGTTGTGCTGCTCCACAGCGGGGTCAACTCCCACCATCAACATTCACCTACTCAGAGGTTGTGCTGCTCCACAGCGGGGTCGACTTCCACCATCTGCACTTTCAACCCAGAGGTTGTGCTGCTCCATAGCGGGGTCGACTTCCACCATCTGCACTTTCAGCCCAGAGGTTGAGCTGCTTCACAGTGGGTCGACTCCCACCATCAACATTCACCTACTCAGAGGTTTGTGCTGCTTTACAGTGGGGTTGGATCATGCCCTCAGCACGTCCACACTGAAGGCAAGCGGTTTATAAGTCACTCTACGATAGAGATAACATAGGGGTATAGTGTTTAACGGTTCAGCACGACAGATTCCAAATCTGTTAGTGGGGGTTCGAATCCCTCTGCCCTTGTTCATTGCCCTGGTGGCGGAACGGTATACGCGCCTTATTCAAAATCAGGTTCCATAAAGGAATGTGGGTTCGACTCCCACCTGGGGCACTTTTTGCGAGCGTAGCTCAATCGGCAGAGGCACCGGTTTTAAGCATCGGGAGTTGCGAGTTCGAGTCTCGCCGCTCGCACATATTTTTCAGAGAGGACGACTGGACATGGACGACTCAGACTCAGGTTCATCAGACTCGCGAAGCGGGGTCCTCGTCTGATCTGACAAGCGATTGGGGTTGTTGGGTGGGGGGCCTCGCAGGCTTTCCACGGAGCGTTTGCGCTGCCCGCGCGTTCGCTCATTCTGCCAATGGAGGCACCCCAATGGGCATCAACGAAACAGTACACATCAACGTGGGCACGATCGGCCACGTCGATCATGGCAAGACGACGCTGACGGCAGCGATCACGCAGGTGATGGCGGCGAAGCACGGCGGCGCCGGTCAGGCGTTCGCGCAGATCGACAATGCTCCCGAGGAGCGTCGTCGGGGCATCACGATCAACACCTCTCATGTGGAGTATGTCTCCGCCCACCGCCGGTACGCGCACATCGACTGTCCAGGTCACGCCGACTACATCAAGAACATGATCACC
>JBCBLB010000556.1:0-6676 GCA_038520555.1 Myxococcota bacterium
AGCTGCGCGTTGGCCTCGGTGAGCTTCTCCGAGATCAGCGCCTGGAAGGGAAACACCAGCTCCCCATCGAGCTGCGCCGTGAGCTGCTCCCGCACGACCTCCGCGTTCAAGCCCGTGACCGACAGCTCCCAATCATCGACGACGTAATCAAACGACTGGATCGCGATCGATTGGTCGTCAACGTCGAGGACCGGGGTCCCGGTCAGCCAGACCCGTCCATCGGTCTCCCAGATCGGGCTGGTGGCGACATAATCGAGCCCCACTGCGACCTGCTCGCCGGTGGGGTACAGCTCTGCGCCGGTCAGCGACATCGTCCCCGCCGTGGTCCCGGCGATCTCCAGC
The DNA here is from genome assembly GCA_038520555.1 of Myxococcota bacterium. Taxonomy (GTDB): domain Bacteria; phylum Myxococcota_A; class UBA796; order UBA796; family UBA796; genus JBCBLB01. The sequence goes on from JBCBLB010000556.1 coordinate 343, forward strand.
GGCCAGGAGCGATCCTGCACGGCCTTGGTGGCTTCCGCCGTCAACGTCGCCCAATCCAGCGCCAGATCGACGTTCAGGTTGAACCCGTTCTGCACCACTGGCGCCGGCTGCCGGTCAGGAAGCGGCGGCGGCGAGGACGCAGGCGGTTCGCCGGTCTGCGTCCGCACCGTCCCGAGCAGGCCGGCGCGAAGGTCGATGGTCTTCGCGCTGACGGCGATGTCGCTGACGAACAGGGTCGAGGGGTGAATGACCAACCAGGTGTCAGGGACAGGCAGCGGGCGCGGAGTGTTCAGATCGGCCCAGGCCTGCTTGATCTTCTCGGGGAGGCGGTCCTGCTCGGCGACCCGGGCTTCGATCTGCTGCGCGATCTCGGGGAGCTGCTTCTGCAGCTGCGCGTCGACCGGCTTGGTGATGTTGACGTTGAAGGGCCCGACCTTGACCCGAGGCTTGTCGATCCAGTCGTAGCGGACGGTCGCTTCAGAGCGCATCTGCCACTTCGGCGTGATCGAGAGGGCCAGATCGATCTTCATCATCATCGCGCCGGTGGCCTGGGTGCCCTTGCCGGCTTTTCCGCGCTCAGCGCGGCGTGCGTTGACCGCGCGGGCATCAAAGGCCAACGGGACGAGAATGCGAAGCTTTCTGCCCGCAGGCTGCATCGTCAACGCGCCGCGGCGGCGCACTGTGAGATCCAACAGCAGATTGTTCTTGATCGGTTTCCCGGTCTCCTGAACGAGGACCGGGGGAAGCTGCTTGTCGATCGCTTCGCCCAGCTCGGCAAGAGACAACGAGATCGGAACGGAGACGACAGACTGCGCGTCATCTTCCGGGGCCTGCTCAAGGAGCGCGCCACGGGGAGGCCCCTGGACCGGTTCCGACCAGGAGAAGCAGCCCATCAAAAAGAGGAGGGGTGAAGAAAACACAACCAGAGTGTACAGGGCCATCCTGTCCTGCGCTTATTGTGGGTTTGCGGACTCATCGGCTGGTTCCGCTCGCAGGGTCTTCAGGTTCTCGAGCAGGTTGGTCTCTGATTCAACGTCCCGGGACAACCGGGCGAGCGCAAGCCCCTCCCGCCAGTGCGCCTCGGCGTCTGCTGTGCGCTGCTGCCGCCATGCCATGTTCCCCTTGTGCTCCAGCAGGCGCGCGCCGACACGGTGAAGGCCGAGCGATCTGGCGATGGGGAGGGTACGCTCAAGATATCGAGCCATGTCTGTCATGCGTCCCAGCGTAAACAGGTGCCCGACCAGATTGACCACAAAGTTGGCTTCCCGTTTCCGATCCCCGATCTGTCGTGAGATCGTGATGGCCTTCTCCAGGTACGCCTCGGTCTCCTGGACGTTCCCCTGCTTCATCATCATGGTCCCGAGGTTGCCGAGCAGGAGGCTCTCCCCGTTGCGGCTGCCGAGCTCAACGGCGATCTTCAGCGCCTCCCGATAGCACGCCTCGGCCTCTTCAAAGCGCTTCTGTTGAACGTAGAGGACCCCCATGCAATTGAGGTTGCGGATCGCGATTTCGCGATCCCCGTGCTCCTGAATCATGGTGAACGCCTGCTTGTAGAGGCGCTCGGCTTCTGCCTTCTTGCCCGAATGGCCGCAGATCATCCCGAGGTTGGTCAGGATCATCGACTCTTCTCGCAAGCTCCCGGCAGCCCGGGAGAGCGGGAGCGCCTCACGATGGTGCGCCTCCGCCTCTGTCAACCGGTTCTGCTGCCAACATGCCCCGCCCAGATGAATCAGGAGCCTCGCATCGACGGCCCCCGACACCGCCTTCGCCTTCAGGAGCGTCACCTCAGCCTGCGCTGGCGCCCCGCTGTATAGCTGCAGACTCCCGATCTCGATGAGAAGCTGTGCATGGTGTCGGCTGAGGAGCGCTTGATGGTCGGCAAGCTTCATCAACCAGGCGATCCCCCCAAGGATCGGGCCGGTCCGCTTCAGGACACGCCCCGCCCCCCGCACACACAGCATCGCATCGTCCAGGTCACGCGGCTGCACGTCTCGCAGCGCCAGGAGGTGCTGTGTCGCCGCCATGAGGTTGTCCAGCTCTGCGTTGTTTTCCTGTGCGCCGTATGAATGAGCGAGGCTCGCGAAGAACGAGCCGTACCGACGCACCAGCGCGTCTGGATCGGAGAGCTGCGTTGTGCATTTCCCGCGGGCGAAGTCCTGGATCGACAGCAGCATCGATATGCGACCCTGCTCTCCGGCTTCGTCATCGATCTGCAGCAGCGAGCGGTCGAGCAGCTCGGCGAGCACGTCCTCGACCCAGAGGCGCTCCCCGTCTTCCCCCGATGGGACCGCGATCACGGCGGCGGCGGCTTCCAGGCTCATCCCCCCTTCGAAGATGCTGCACTGGCACAATACGGCGCGCATCGTCTCATCGAGCATCTCCCAGCTCCACTCCAGGGTCGCATGGAGCGTTCGGTGCCGCGGTGGGAGGTCGCTGACGCTGCTCTTGAGGAGGACAAAGCGGCGGTCCATGCGATCGCGGATCATCTGCGGCGAGAGCATCCGACACCGGGCCGCAGCGAGCTCAATGGCCAGCGGGAGCCGATCCAGAAGCTCCACCAGCGCGGCCGAATCGGCGCGGTTGTCCTCGCGGAGGGCGAACCCGGGTCGGACCTGCTGGACCCGGGCCTCGAACAGGGCCAGCGCGCTGTCCTCAGTGAGCAGGTCCAGGTTGAACAGCTGCTCCCCGGACAGCGAGAGCCGTTGCCGGCTGGTGACCACACACCGTAGGGCTGGGATCTGGCGAAGCCACCGGCCCACGGTCTCGACCGAGTGCTCCACGATCTGCTCAAAGTTATCGAGGATAAGGAGCGTCTGTCCGCGATTCTGGAGCGCCCACAGCAGTCGCTGCTGAGGCGCTCCCTGCAGGGGAATGTCCAGCGCGCGGGCCACCGCCAGCCAGACGCCGGCTTCTGTGCGGGCATCTGCCAGGGACACGAACCAGATCCCACCCGGCCAGCGCGCCGCCGCGGTCGCCTTCTGTTGGCGTGCCAGCTCCAGCGCCAGCCGGCTCTTGCCCAGCCCACCGGTCCCCAGAATCGTGATGAGCCGCTGGTCGCCATCCAGAATCGCGCCCAGCAGGTGCAGCTCCTGCTGACGTCCGACGAATGTGGTCTTTGGATGGGACAGGTTGTTGGGCACCATCGAGGCCGCGTGCGGTGACGCCGGCTCAAGGTGGGCGGGGGACGGCTCGATGATCTCCTGAACCGGTGCATCAAAGCAGTAGCCATGGCCATGAACCGAGCGCCACCACTGCTTGTGCTCTCGGAGCAGCTTGCGGGTCTTGTAGACCAGCTGACTGAGAGAATGGTCCGAGAGGGGGACTTCACTCCGCAGGGTTTGGAGCAGCATCTCTCGGGGGATCACCTCACCCGGCTGCTGCAACCCACACAGCAACAACTCCAGGCTCAGGGGCTGCGCGCGCAGCTCCTGATCGCCCCGAAGGAGCTTGCGTGGAGACAACATGAGCCGGAACGGTCCGAACTGGTAGCCCTGGATTGTGTCCCCCATCACGGCATCCTATGCCTCATATCTTCCCAGGATATCACACCCGATATGGTCGAGATCATCCACACGAACAACAGGCCCCCCGGCGACGCGGTTGATTTTTGCACGCCGACATGCAGGGTGGGCGGCGATAACGTTGGGATTCTTTTGAAGAAAACGGCTTTCCCTCGCGTTGAGAAGGCCGCTGTGCCGTCTACACCACAGCGCCAGCTCGTCCCATCGGGAAGCGGCGGTTGCGGTCTCATCTGCTCGTTCGGGCTGGACACAGCGGAGAAGATCCGGGGTATACGATTGGTGTATCGCCTGTTTCTCTCGAGCCAAGAGAATGGATAAACCGACCGACATCTCAGACACCGGGAGCCTGAGCGCTTCAGACTCTGAGGAGGCGCTGCTGGAGGCGTTGATGCGCTTCGACGTGAGTCTCTCTGCGGCCTCGCTCCGCCCCTCGCTGGCCACATTGTCGGTCGATGCGTTGTTGGACGGTGCGTCTTTGGACGGTGCGTCTTTGGACGGTGCGTCTTTGGACGATGCGTCTTTGGACGATGCGTCTTTGGACGATGGAGCGTTCAGCGCTCCATCGTCCAAAGACGCGGCTGAGGCGGCGATGGACCGGTATGTCGATATGGGGCTGATCGGCGCTGGCGGGATGGGGCAGGTCCGCCGGGTCTGGGATCAGGTCTTGCGCCGAAAGCTGGCGATGAAGCTTATCTCATCACCGAAGCACCATGATCCGCAGACCCTGGCCCGGTTCGCAGAAGAAGCCCAGATCACCGCACAGCTTGAGCATCCCTCGATCGTGCCGGTCCATGACTTCGGCGTCCTCGCAGACGGGCGGGTGTATTTTACGATGAAAGAGGTCCGGGGCGAGACGATGACCGCCACGATCCGTGCCCTGCACGTCCAGCGCTCGGCGGAGACGACGAGCACCGCGCGCCCGTTCCGTCGCCTGATCGATGTCCTGGTGCGGGTCTGTGAGGCGGTCTCCTATTCGCACGCCCGCGGGGTGCTCCACCTCGATCTGAAGCCATCGAACGTCATGATCGGTGAGTTCGGTGAGGTGTTGGTGATGGACTGGGGGCTGGCCCGGTTGAAGGCCGAGCTGAACCCGGCGGAGCGGACCGCGAGCGGCTCTCCGCTCCGTCCTGGCGCGGTCGCGGGGACGCCGGCGTATATGGCTCCCGAGCAGGCCGCCGGCCGGTCCGATGAGATCAGCGCCTGTTCGGACATCTTCGCCCTCGGCGCGATCCTGGCAGAGGTCCTGTCAGGCGCTCCGCCACGGCAGGGAGACTCCTGGCGAGACCTCCTGGAAGAAGCGCAGATCATGCCGGTCGCGTTCGAGCCCAGCCTGGGGGATGACGTGCTGGTGGGCATCTGCCAGAAGGCGATGGCCTGGCACCCGTCCAGTCGCTACCAAAGCGTGGAAGCCCTCAAGGACGCGCTGCTGGGGTGGCTGGATGGTGTACAGCGCCGGGAGCAGGCGCAGCGGCTGGTCGATCAGGTTCAGGAGAACCTGCCGAGCATCCAACAGCTCCAGCACGAAGCCGCGGAGACCGCGGCGCGGGCCAGCGCCGCCCGGGACGCCTTGCCCCGGGCGGCGAGCCTTGAAGACAAGGCGGAGATCTGGGCGCTCGAAGATCGGGCCGCCCAGCTTCAGGAAGACGCCATCGAGCTGACGACCGCGTTGGAGCGACGGCTGCATGCGTCGTTCACTTACGATCCCCGTCATATCGAGGCGCACGCGCTCGCCGCTCGATGGAGTCAGCGGGATCACCAGCGCGCCGAGGCGCGCAGCGACGTTCCCGCCGCCCGCCGCGCCCAGGCCGCGCTGCTGGAGCATGCTCATCGGCTGCCCGCCCCTCACCCCGAGCGGCCCGGACTGTTCGCCTACCTCAAGGGAGACGGTGCGCTCAGCCTGCACACGGACCCACCCGGGGCGACGGTGTCACTGCATCGCTTCGTGCAGAAGGACCGCCGCCTCCAGCCGGTCTTTGAGCGGGTGTTGGGGCAGACCCCGCTCCAGTCCGTCTCCCTGCCGATGGGCAGCTACCTGTTGCTCATCGAAGCCGAGGGGTTTCACCCTACACGGTATCCGGTGCAGATCGGCCGACAGCAACACTGGGACGGCGTCGCCCCCGGTGGCAGCGGCCCGGAGCCCATCCCGATGATGCCCCTGGGTTCTTTGGGCCCAGACGATCTATATGTCCCAGCGGGCTGGTTCCAGAGCGGAACGAACGATGTCAATGTCCTCAACGCCTTACCGGCCCGACACGTCTGGATGGACGGCTTCATCATCAAACGCCACCCGGTCACCCATGGCGAGTTCATCACGTTCCTGAACGACCTCGTCGAGCAGGGGCGGACGGATGAAGCCGAGAAGTGGGCACCGCACTATCACAATGCAACGCGGAGTCATGGGCGGGACGCCCACGGTCGATTTTACCTTCAACCAGACGCGGAAGGCGAGCTCTGGTCACCGGACTGGCCGGTCTTTCTCATCGATTGGGAGGCCGCCCGAGCCTATGCAGGCTGGTTGGCCCAGCGCGAAGATCAGCTCTGGCGGCTGCCGTTCGAGTGGGAATGGGAGAAAGGCGCCCGGGGTGTCGATGGGCGAACGTTCCCCTGGGGCAATCACTTCGAGGCAAACTTCTGCAACATGCGTCTCAGCTTACCCGATGGCCTCAGCCCCGTATCCATCCGCCAATTTCCCTCCGATGTCTGCACTTATGGACTCGTTGGTGCAGCTTGCAATTGTTTGGTCATCTGTCTGGATCCGTTCCGGAAAGGCGGTCCAAGGCTCGTCGCAGGCCGGATGGCGCCCTATTCAGTAG
>JBCBLB010000905.1:0-3076 GCA_038520555.1 Myxococcota bacterium
AGGCTGAAGAGGCCGCCCGTCTGCTGGCGGAGCGGGAGCACCGGGAGCGGTATGCTGCGGCGGTCGGCGACGCCCATGCGCGTCGCGTCCTTGCGCAGCAGGACTTCAGCGAAGCGGCCCGGGCGGCGCTGGCGGTCTCGGGCGCTGAGCTGCTGGACCATCGCCCCAACCGGGGCGGCAAGGACGAGCAGGTCGTCCAGTTCCGCTTCCAGCAGCGCCGGTTCGAGTGCGTGGTCCACGCCAAGACGCTCCAGATCATCGACTCGGGCATCTGCCTGATCAACCACACGACCAACGAGCGCGGGGACACCCGGTTCACCCTGGAGTCTCTGCCGGCGGTCATCGACGAAGCGATGCGTCTGGGAAAGCTGGTCATCTTCCGGCACGTCCACTGACGCGATGGAGGAGGAGCCATGCTTGAATCAGCTGCGGTCATCGCCGTCAGCGGAGAGGTGTTGTACTGGCACCTGCCCGCCCGACGGACCGTCGCCGCGTTGCCAGACTCCCGAACGCTCTGGGAGATCCTCTGGGCGCACCGGGATCACCTCGCCGGGGTGGCGCACACCCACCCCGGGGCGGGCCTACCGGCGCCCTCCTGGACCGACCTGACCACCTTCGCGGCCTGTGAGGACGGCCTCGGCGAGCGACTGATCTGGTGGATCGCCACACCCGATCATCTCGCCGCCTTCACCCATCATGGCCCCAACCGGCTCGACTATGCCGGCCGCTTCATTCATTCTCCGCCGCCGTGGCTCTCTTTGCTGCGTCGGCACAGCAACATCATCGATCACACCAAGAGGAGCGCACGATGAACGCACGTCACCTCCGCGCCCACGAGGCGCGCCTGAACATCACCTGGCAGGGCCAGAACGCCGACCTGCCCGACCCGGTCCCCTTCGACGCGACCGACCGGCAGCTCAAGCAGTGGGCCGCCGAGGCGATCGCCCACGGCTCGGTCCCCGGCATCCGCAACCACGGGCGCCTCAACGTCCGGGACTTCGTCGTCGACCGCTTCCCGGCCAACAACCAGACGCCCTACGCTCGAATCTTCATCCGGCCCAAGACCCCCTTCGGCTGACCCCACAGGAGACGGTGAGATGACCACAACAAACCAGAAGAAAATCGTCATCGTCGGCGTGGGCGCGTTGGGCTCTCACCTGATGCTGCTCGCCAGAAACCTGCCCGCCCGCTTCACCGTGGTCGACTTCGACCGGGTCGAACGCAAGAACACCCTGTCGCAGTTCCACTCCAAGATGGGCGTGGGCCGCAACAAGGCGCAGGCGATGCAGCAAGCGATGCAGGGGCTGTTCGGCCTCCGCGTCGACGCCGTCCCCCACAAGCTGACGGCCGACAACGCCGCGGCGCTGCTCCGCGGCGCCGACCTCGTGGTGGACTGCGTCGACAACGCCACTGCCCGCCGCCAGATCCAGGCCGCCGCGCAGGACCAGGCCATCCCCTGCCTGCACGGCGCCCTCGCAGCCGACGGCAGCTACGCCCGGATCATGTGGTCCGAGGCGTTCTCCCCCGACGAGGGCGGCGCAGGAGAGGCCACCTGCGAAGACGGCGAGCACCTGCCGTTCATCGCCGTGACCGCCGCACACATGGCTCACATCGTCCAGACCTTCCTCAAGGACGAGACCCGCAGAAACCTCCACATCCACCCCGGCGGAATCATCAACATCGACGGGTGAACATCTCCTCCCCCATCAACCCCGTGTTGATGGGGGATCTTGTCTCGATTACCAATAATTCAGTCAGTAAATAAACAAAGCTTAATAATTGGTAAGTGAATGGTTACTGACAATTAAGTCATGAGAAAACCGGAAGAGGAGGGATTGCGACCTGTTGATTTGACCATATGAACAAATCAACTGGGAGTGTTCATATGGATCTGATCCCGAATCGCTGGTATGCGGTCCTCGACGCATCTGAGGTCCCCTCTGGCACGCCGGTTGGCTTCGAGCGGATGGGGCGTCGTCTGGTCTTCTGGCGGGACGGTCAGGGGCAGGTTCGCTGCGCGGACGATCGGTGTCCACACCGCGGAGCAGCGATGTCATCGGGGTTTGTCCGTGATGGTCAGCTTCAGTGTCGGTATCATGGCTTCTGCTTCGACAGCGGCGGTCAGTGCACGGCCATTCCGCCGCATCCGAAGATGCGCATCCCGCAGCGGATGGCGCTGTCGGTGCACACGGTCCGCCAGGCCCATGACCTCATCTGGTTCTGGAACGGTGCGGCTGAGGACGCCCCAGACGAGATCCCCTTCTTCGACTTCTCTGGGTTGACCTACGCCGGCTCGCGCATGCAGAAGATGTGGCCGACGCACTACGCTCGGGTGGCTGAAAATGAGCTGGACTGGGCGCACCTGCCGTTTGTCCACCGCAACACCATCGGCCGCGGCCTGCCCGAAGCGGTCGAGGTCGAGGTGGAGATCGAGGGGGATCGCTTCCGGGCGTGGTCGAAGCTCAGCGGCCCAGACAGCTATGTAGAGCTGCTGGCCCCGAACGTCTGGCGGCTGCGTTTCAGCGAGAAGATGTATAACTTCCTGGCATTCGCACCGGTCAATGATGCGTCGGTGGTCATCTACGGGCGGACGTATCAGGGGGTGATGCCGGCGTGGCCGCTGAACTGGTTGTTCGGCAAGACCTGGGCGCTGACCAACCCCTTCGTGCTCCGCCAGGACTTCGTGACGGTGACCAGCCAGCGCCCGAAGATCCCCTCTCTCAGCAACGGCGACGTGTTCGTGCCATCGGATAAGGCCATCGTCGCGTTCTTCCGCTGGCGCCGACGGCTGCAGCAGGCCGCACAGGAGACGCCAGACCGCATGGCCAGCAAGTAGGCGGGTCGATGGTGGCAGCGTCTTCCAAGCGCCGTGACGCAACGATGAGATGCGCTTCCACGGCGCGGTCCGCTCGATGCCCTGGGCACACCTTCTTGAAGGTGTGGCGGGATTCTGACGCTCTGCTTCGATCTGAAAGCCGGCTGATCACACGGTGATTTCGGCGTGGTAGGTCAGGCCAACGGCGAGCAGGACCAGCTCGAAGCCCAACATCCAAGGCCCCTGCGGCCCATCTCCGGC
>JBCBLB010000473.1:0-7829 GCA_038520555.1 Myxococcota bacterium
ATCTGGCCCGAGCACCTTCAGCCCATCGCAGATACGCTCTCGTACCGCCAGACGATCCGGTATCGACTGCAGGAAGAGCAGCAACTTCTGCAGGAAGCCGGCCTTGAGCGTGCGTGCCAGGTGATGTCGTCGATAAAATTGGTTACTCCTGATAAATCCGTGGTGGAAGGTTTCCGGGTTCACCTCACCACAATGGGGTATTCGTTGGAGACCGAGCTGGCGTATGCTCTCCAGCGCCGACGGTGGAACCTGGGCATCGAAAACGATCTAGACGATCACTCTGAGTGGCCTCCACGGGGCTGGCTGTGAGCGCCGCCAGGAAGGCGCTGTCCTGACCTGACAACTTCTTCAGGGGAAGGCCATCCGGAGATAGGCCAGCAGATCCACCTTCTCCTGCCCGGTCAGCTCACGGCCTGGCATCTCGCCGCTGCCTTCGAGGATGAGCGTCATCAGATCCGCGTCGTTAAATCTGGAGATCCGCCCCTGCAGGTCGGGAGCATCGCCGCTGTAGCCGTCTTCGCCGTGGCACTCCGCGCAGTCCCCGACGAAGAGGACGTAGCCCGCCTTGAGATCGGGCTCGGTCTTGGTGTCGTCGGTATCGGTATCATCGGCATCGCCACCGTTACCGTCACCGTTACCGTTACCGTTACCGTTGTCCCCGTTATCACCGCCGTTGTGGGTGTCACCTGGGTTGTTGGATCCGCTGTCCCCCGAGGCCGGTCCGGTGTCTGTAGAAGGTTCAATGTCGTCGCAGGCTGTCAACAACGCGACTGCGAGAAGAAGGGTACGCATGTTACTTTCCACCAATCAAGTGAGTCTTGATTACTTCATGGGTCGGCTGACCGGCCGCAACAGCCCTGGACCATCGTCACCGGATTGCCACCCCGGGAGCGCGCGGCCTTCCGCGACCAGTTCGGGGCCATCTCCGCTCCAGCACGCCCACGGCGACGGTCCCCGCCCGGCGCCCATCCCCCACGGGCGGAGGCGGCCATCGGGTCCGTGGAGGGCGCACTGCCACTGCAGAAAGGTCGGCAGCGTGAGCCCGGGCCCCAGCTCTTCGAGCACCTGCATCGCCTCTGCCCGGCTCCCCCGCCAGGGTTCCGCTGGTCGACTTCGCAGGCCGACCTGTTCCCGGGTCAGCGGTCGGTCGCAGATCAGGAACGGCGCCGGGGTGTGGCGGCTGAGGCCACGATCGGTGCGCAGGTCGAGCACGCCGACGCGGTGCTCGACGGCCGGGACGAGGACCCACCCCACCGCTGAGCCATCCCCTCATTTGCCCTTCCGCCTGAATGCGGTCTATTGGTTCGATTTCTGTGCTTGATCGTTTTGAATGCTGCTCTGTGTTGTGAAGGGGTTGCTGAGGAGAAATGAGGAGGGCAATACGATGGTCATGACAGCCCTTCGTCCCTTCCCCAATCCGATCTCTGTGCCGGACTCGCTGGAGCTGCTCGGCGCCTCGCCCATGACCCTGGCTGCCGCGGCGCAGTTGGTCGGCCCCCACCAGCGCGGCATCCCCCCCAAGCTCATCGAGGACTTCGTCAACAACGTCTTCGGTGAGGATCTCCACGCCAAGCGCGTGCTGTCGCTGGTCAACGGGGTGATCGGGGTGCTGCATTCCGCTTCGCTGGCCATCCACGCCGTCGGACGCGGCCTGGCCATGGCGAAGGGCGGTCTCGACAAGCACACCGTCAAGCAGGTCGACCGCTTCTTGAGCAATCGCGGCATTGAACTCGATGTGTTGGGGCCGATGTGGATCCACTTCGTGCTCGCCTCTCGCAAGCGGGTCTTCATCAACCTCGACTGGACCGAGTTCGACGGCGATGACCACAGCATGCTCGTCGCCAGCGTCCAGACTGAGCACGGCCGCAGCACCCCGCTGCTGTGGAAGACCGTCAACAAGTCCCAGCTCAAGGGCAAGCGCAACGACCATGAAGACGAGATGATGCGGACGTTGCGGGAGGCCATCGCAGACGACGTGCAGGTCATCATCGTCGCCGACCGCGGCTTCGCCGACCAGAAGTTCTTCGCGTTCTTGCTCGAAGAGCTCCGCTTCGACTACATCATCCGCTTCAAGTCGAACACCACGGTCACCTCGGCCAAAGGCGAGAGTCGGGCGGCGAAGGATTGGGTGGGCAAGAACGGACGGATGCGTCGGCTCAAAGACGCGACGCTGACCGCTGACGGCCTGCATGTCCCCCAGGTGATGGTGGTGCAAGACAAAGGAATGAAGGAGGTGTGGTGCATCGCCACCAGCCTCCGAACCATCACCGGAACGCAGCTGAAAACCCGCTATGGCAAAAGATTTTCGTGCGAAGAGATGTTCCGGGATATCAAGGACATCCGGTTCGGGATGGGGCTGTCGTGGACGCACATCAAGCGGACCGACCGCCGCGATCGTCTCTTTCTGCTCGCGGTGCTCGCCTTCGCGCTGCTCGTGCTGCTGGGCGCGGCCGGCGAGAGCCTGGGAATGGACAAGCAACTGAAGACGACGACGAAGCCCGGTCGGCAGTACTCGCTGTTCCGTCAGGGGATGCGCTGGTTCGAACTTCTGCCCTGGATCGATGACAACAGAGCCCGCCCTCTGCTGCAACGCTTCGGCGAAATGCTCCAGGCTCACGCCGTCTTTCGCGCGCCCTTCGGGGTACTCTGACGAAGCGGGCTCCTGGTATCGACACCTCGTCGCGCGCGGTGAGGCATCGAAACCTCTGCCATGAACCAACGCACAAGCCTGAAACAGACGAAAATCCCGCAAAACAAGAGAAGAGCGTCGAGGAAGGCGACGGCGGCCGACCGGTCCAGTAGACAAGAAACGAGAGCGCCCGTCAGCCTCTCGGAAGCAATCACTGAGATAAGGGATAGTCAACATGGAAGCTGAATTAAATGAGGGGATGACTCAGCCATGCCGCAGGTGAAGACTGTGCTGTGACCGTCATTGGCTGTGATGTTTCTCCTGAGCAGGCGATCGGGACGGAGCGACTGCGACAGCTCTCGTCAATGCCTCGTGCGAGCTGGGTGCAGGTGTTGGAGACCACGACAGGACGCCTCAATTCGTCTGAACTTCATGGGCTCATCCAGCAGGCTGAAGCGGCGCGCGGCCCAATCTTAGGCGCCTATCTGTGTGGCCCCACCGGGTTGATGGAGCTGGCAAAGGAAACACTGCTGGAGAGAGGCCTCCCTCCGCAGACCATACGCCAGGAGTTCTTCTCTGCTTCCTCTGGCAGCGGTGTGAACAGCGTCGCCTGGCTCGACGGGCGCTGCACAGAGGTGTCGGCGGGTGTCTCTCTCCAAGAAGCCTTGGAGCAGGAAGGACACATGGTTGAGTCAAGCTGTCGGACTGGTAACTGTGGGACCTGCCGACTTCGATTGCTCGAAGGGAGCGTCCACCACACACAGGTCGAAGGCCTCACCGTTGAAGAGGAAGCCTCTGGCTGGATCCTGCCCTGCGTCGCCTACGCACAGAGTTCTTTGGTGCGCCTGTCCTGGTCGTAAGCACCCGCGCTGCGAATTCGGTCATGGGTTACACGCCCAGTCTACGGCGCGGGTTGACCTCAGCTGGCGAATTCCTCTCTGAGCGCGGCGACGATTCGCGCCGACGCTTCGCCGTCTCCATACGGATTGTGCGCCCGATGCATGGTCTCATACGCCTCTGCATCGACGATCAGACGCTCGGCCTCGGAGACGATCTTCTCCACCGAGGTGCCCACCAGTCGAACGGTCCCTGATGCGACGCCTTCCGGGCGCTCGGTGACCTCTCGCATCACCAGCACTGGCTTGCCCAGGCTGGGAGCTTCTTCCTGAATTCCACCAGAGTCAGTCAGGATGAAGTGGCAGCGGTTCATCAGTCGAACGAACGGTCGGTAGCTGAGCGGACTGATCAGGTGCACGTTGTCCAGATCCGACAGCAATCGATACACCGGCTCTTGAACCCGCGGGTTCAGATGCACCGGGTAGACGATGTTGAACGATGGATGTCGCGTGGCGATGGTGCGCAGGCTGGTGCAGATGTCCTCGAAGCCCTGGCCGAAGCTCTCTCGGCGGTGGCCGGTCACCAGGATGATGGGCATCTCAGACGCGTCGGTGGCGATCAGCTCGCTGACGGTCTCGCCAACCTCGGCGCGCTCGTCATCACCGGGCAGGCGGGGCAGCCGATCGCGAACCCACAGCAACGCGTCGATGACTGTGTTGCCGGTCACATAGATGTGCTCTGGCGGCATGCCCTCGGCCAACAACACCTCGCGAGAGCGCGGGGTGGGGGCGAAGTGGACGCTCGTCAGCCGATCGGCGAGGACGCGGTTGGCCTCCTCTGGAAACGGTGCGTAGAGATCGCCGGTGCGAAGACCAGCCTCGACGTGACCGACCGGAATGCGAGAGTAGAAGCTGGCCGGCTGCGGAGCACGACGAGGCGACCGGCGGACCGAGCCGAGCGAGGGGATACGACCAGGGCGGTACAGCCAGCGGCGAAGAACCACCCTTGAAATTCCTTTCCCCGGCCGTGCTGGGGGCGCTGAACTGGACCATGGTGGCTGTACTGCCGAGCACGGACGCCCTGCGGGTGTGGATCGGGACGGGCAGCCTGAACGCGTCACCGGTCCTGCAGCTGATCGCACACACACCACGGGACGCCCTGGCCGGGCTCCCGTGGTTCGCGCTCGGCATGAGCACGGCTGGACTCGCTGTGTTCGCCGTGGCCGTCCTCCGACACATCCACGGTCATTTCCGCCGCCAGGCCCTCGCCATCGCCGGAGTCCTGACGTTCAACCTCGCGCCGGCGGTGCTGCCGTCCTGGGCGACAGGCGTGCTGCAGTCGAGTCCCCTCCCCTGCACCGAGCTGCCCTGTCTGATCGCCGAGCGCGGGATCGACGTGGCACCCGGGGCCCCTCTCCGGCGCGTGCAGGTGTGGATCGATGACCGGCACCACCAGATCGAGGTTGAGCTGGACCTGGAGACGACAGACGCCTACCCCTTCTGCCCGCGCGCGGGCCAGCTCACCCTGTCCGTCGCCGGGCAGCTCCTCGAGCAGACCTCGGTCGGAGGCACCGCCGACCGCGGGCGCTTCTGCCAGCCGGCCGTGTGGATCGGCCCCTACACGCTCGGTCCGACGACCCGGTCCCTCCCCCTCATTTTGTCCAGCTGGACCGCGCGCACCACCTGGACCGGCGTCACGGTTCCCTCGGCGCGCCCCCTCGAGCGCCTCCCGGCAGAGGAAGGCACGGTGACCTTGAGATCGACCTGGGGCGAGCTCCTGCTCTTCTGGCTTCGTGGTCCGGACGGTCCCGTGGCCGTCCGCATCAGCTGGGGCGACGACGGTGAGCGGAGCTTCCGGCTCGCAGATGCCGGGGTCCCCGAGGGCCTCACTTCCGCCGAGGTCTCGATGAGGCAGCTGGTGCGGAGCGACCCCCACGAGGTCACAGCGGACGTCATCGTGGTGCTGGCGCCGCAGCCGCTTCCGACGATGTCCCCATGACCCCGGGTCACCGGGACACGGGCCGGGTCGCGTGGATCGTGACGTGCGGCTGGTCACGCAGGAAGATCTCCGCCTGCCAGTGCGCGACGCCTCCTTCGTCGAAGGTCCGAATCCAGAGCGACAGGTGTGCTGGGCGCCCTCCCGCGAATCGAATGCCCCGAGACGGGTCGAACTGGGTCGCTCGGAGCCCCGATGCGCCGCTGTCCCCGAACGTGCTGTGAAAGTCCAGGATCAAGGCTCCAGAAGGGGTTCGGCGAAAGCGCCAGGTGTGCATGGCACGCCCATTCGTGCGCGACACCCCTCGGACCGAGCCATCGTCCAGGAGCTGAAAGTCGAGGTCGTAGGGCAGCTCCCCCAGCGGGGTGAGGATCGCGGTGCCATGCCACCGTCCTGGTAGTTGCGTCATGTACGTGACCTCATTGGGCTCGACGTGGGCCTGAGCCCCCTCGGGCGCACCAGGACCACACGCGGTCAGGGCGAGCCAGAGGAGGCAGACAGAATTGCGTAGCATCAGGGGCGGCCTGGCCATACCCACCTCAGTCGAGGTTTTGGTCGCTATCACACCTCGAACAGGATCTTGCCGCTGCTCCGGCGTTGCTCCACGCTCTCGTGCGCGACCGCCACGTCAGCGAGGGGATACACGTGGGTCCGCAGGTCGGAGAGGACGCCCTCGCTGTGCGCGGTGAACAGGCCGTGCGTCGCCCGCTCGAACGCGAGTGGATCCTGCGCGAGGTGACCCGGCAATCCAAACCCACGGATCGTGTGGCAGTGGATCACGGCCGGAAAGACCTGCTCTGGAGGCAGCCCGACCAGGTCGCCGCTCGCGGCCCCGAAGAAGATCAGCTGACCGAAGCTGCCCAGCGCGGCGTGTGCTCCCCGATAGATGTCGCCACCCACTGAGTCGAACACGTAGGCCAGTCCAGGCTCTCCAGCCCGCGCCAGCAGCTCAGTCTGCCACCCCTCCTGGTCGTATCGAATCGCGTGGGAGGCCCCGAGACTGACGACCAGGTTGGCCTTCTCTGCGCTGCTGACGCCCGCCAGCACGGTCCAGCCCCTGGCCACGCACAGCGGCACGAGGATGGAGCCCAGCGCACCTGCCGCGGCGGAGATGAACACCGGACGTCCATCGGGCTCGCCCAGCTGCTCATGCAGCGCCCAGGCGGTGAGGGCCGAGGTGCCACCGAGGGCGGCGGCTTCCCGGTCACCCAGGGTGTCTGGGACCAAGACGGCC
This sequence comes from Myxococcota bacterium, assembly GCA_038520555.1. GTDB lineage: Bacteria > Myxococcota_A > UBA796 > UBA796 > UBA796 > JBCBLB01. Next base: position 6,696 of record JBCBLB010000473.1, read on the forward strand.
TGCTGCGCGTCGGCGATCGCGTACTCCGCGTACCCGCCGGAGTGGAGACGCGACACCACGCGATCGCCGACAGCGATACCGGTCACGCCACGCCCGACTGCGTCGACGGTCCCGACCACCTCCATCCCGGGGGTGAATGGCATGCCCATCATTCCGGGGTACAGACCGCGGCGCTGCATGATGTCTGCAAAGTTGAGGCCCGCATAACGAACCTTCACCCTGATCTGGCCGGCATCGGGCGTGGGCACCTGGGTCCGGCTGACACGAAGCACCTGTGGCTCTCCGAATTGGTGAATGGCCACGTACTTCATGGTGCTCTGTTCCATCGAGGTCGACATGACTGAACTCTCCGTCATGGGTGGGGTGTTACGCGAGAACGGCTCTCGCGTCGACATTCGGAGAGTAGGGCTGGGTCGGGGTCTAGAGAAGGCGCGCAGGCGGTATAGTCACTATGACCAATGCGACATGTTCGCCTCTCCGTGAAAGGACCAGCCTTGGGCATCTACCGATTCAAGGACTACGACCTCAACCTGCTCGTGACCCTGCATGTGCTCCTCGAAGAGCGCAACGTCACGCGCGCGGCAAAGCGGCTGGGGGTGACGCAGAGCGCGGCGAGTCGATCGCTCGCTCGACTCCGGGAGCAACTCGGCGACGAGATCCTCGTCCGTGCCCGTGGGCAGATGGTGCCGACCCCCCGGGCCGAAGCGATGGAGGCACCGCTCAAGCGGGTGCTGCACGAGATCGGGGTCATGCTCTTCACCCTGGAGGAGATCGACCCGGCCACGCTGGAGCGGAGCTTCCGCCTCGGCATGTCCGACTACCCGATGGTCCCCGTGCTGCCGGCCCTGGTGGAGCGACTCGCGCAGGAGGCCCCCCACGTGCGCTTCGACGTCCGCCCCCTGCCATCTGACATCGACGCCCCGCTGGTCGAGGGGGAGCTCGACCTGGTGGTCTGTCCGAGACAGCCGAGCACCGTCGGAATCGTGTGGTCGCTGCTCGCGCGGGACCGCTTCGTGACCGTGTGTCGCGCAGGTCACCCGCGGCTCGAACACGCGATGGATCTGGAGGCCTACCTCCGGGAGCGACACCTGATGGTCGCCCCCGATGGGGAGACCCGAGTCGGGCCTGTCGACC
>JBCBLB010000513.1:0-7233 GCA_038520555.1 Myxococcota bacterium
GGCCGAGCTGGGCGAGGTAGGCGGGCAGCCGACCCGCAGTGACGTGGGCCCAGCGGATCGACGCGTTGAGGGGCTCGACCCATTCCTCTGGGAAGCGGCCGGTGATGGCCACGACATCCGCGCGGGTGACGGGGAAGATCCGCTCCTCTGACGCCCTGAGGAAGCGCCTGAGCGCCCGGCGGGTCTGGGCCGTCTGTGTCCCGCTGGCCGGCAGGCCTGCCCGCCGCTGGAAGCGCTGGAGCGCGCCCTCAGTGCGCGGACCCCACAGGCCATCCAGAGGGCCGGGCGCGAAGCCCAAACGGGAGAGTTCGAGCTGCAGGTCTCGGATATTCATGGGTCAGCCCTCGTTGATGAGCATCAATGCGCTGTCGACGCCATTGACCGCAGGGGAGAGCGCGTAGCCGAGAATCGCGGAGGAATCGCCGCTGTAGTAGGGCTGGCCGAGGCCATGGTTCTCAGCGTCCGCCACGCCCCGCAAAGCGCCGATTGAGCGGCCGGGGTCGGGAAACGCCGAAGTGCCCGTGGAGGCGTTTCCTGCGACAGCGAGCCGCAGCGGGCTCGTGATCAGATTTCCCTCTATGTCGCGAAAGAACCCGTTGCGGGTGGCAGGCCCGTTGCTCGCAACCCCCCAGCTCGCGCACGCCACCCGGACGAGTTCGCCGCTCTTGTCGTCAACATAAGAAACGTTGTTGCGAGACTGGTTTGAAGACGACGCCTGAAAAGACAAGACCCCTCCCTGAGGGTTGCCCCGGAAAGAAGAGAGCATCGTGTTGTTTGCAAGGCCCCAGGAGTAGATGCCCGTGATCCGACCGTCGCTGCGGCGAGACGCCGTGTCGGTCGCCGCGGCGGCGACCGCGCCCACGTTGCACCCGCGCACATGATCGTTGCTCATCGCCACGCCCAACGCGACGATCTCTGCGCTGTCGCAGAAGAGGACCGTTTGGGGCGTGGGCGATGTGCCTTGCGACAGCTTCCAGTACCCTGTCCAGTCGTCCGACCCGTAGGGGCTGGCGGCGCCCAGGGGATCCGCCAAAGAGGCAGCGGTGCGGCCCGCTCGGGCGTAGCCGATGAACAGGTCCCCCTGGGCGCGCGTGTCGTTGTGGATGCTGGTCTCGGTGAACATTTGCGCCGCGTCTGGGAGCGCGGTGCCGTCCGCTCCGAGCAGCAGGACGTGGAACGGCACCCCCCCGAGGTCCACGACGAAAGCCAGCTCCAGATACGGCGCAGGCTGGCCGCCGGAGACGTTCGCTGTGCCGTCAGTGACGACCTCAACATGGCCGCCGGTGAGACCAGAGAGGTGATCGCGGAGCGCCTCCATCCACGCCCGCCAGGTCGTGCCGCTGCTCAGGATGGTGTCGAAGTCGCGCCAGAGGACCGCAGGAAGGGTGATCGCAGGCATCGCAAATTCCTATGGAGTGTCGGAGGAGAGGCCGCCGTCGACCTCATCGAAGATCAGGCCGTCTCCCGCGGTGGGGTAGGCCCGGAGAAGCGTTCCGTCGAAGCGGTCGAAGAAGTAGGCATAGAGCAGGCTGCTTGCGCCGTCGTAGCCGCCGCCGTCCGTCGTGGGATCGAAGCCCAGCCCCCCCGCGGTGATGGCTGCGACCGCCCCGCCAGACAGCTCCGCGGTCCAGAAGCACAAGCCGGTCATCCGGCCGTCGAAGAAGGTGGTCGCCTGTTCATCGCTCCGGCAGCCGTATCGCAGCCGGGGGTTGGCGCCGCCTGAGCTGGAGAGGGTATTGTTAACCACGCTCTCGTCGACGCCGTTGATGTAGATTCGCGGGTTGGTGATCCCCGCGGGCTTGGTCACCGCGACGTGGTACCACGCGCCCGGGGCGAGCGTCGTGGTGCCATTGACGACCCCAAAATGGCTGAACCCGCGGCTGACGATCGCCTTGATCTGGCTGGCGGTTTCCAGGTAGACCGCCAGGACATCTCGTCCCGATCCGCCCACCTGCTGAGAGATGTGCAGCAGGTGGGTCTTTTGCGTGGTCGATGCGAGAGCGTCTGCCTTGAACCATAACGAAACGGTCCACGCGGTATCGCTCATGTCCTGGAGCGCAGTCGGCAGTCCTTGCTTGGCGATCCGCTCAGAGACACCGTCGAGGTCAATCGACTGGCGATCGAACGTGACCAGCGGGCTACCCTGCAGCCCGAGCCGAGTGAGCACGCCCGCAGACAGCCCGAGCCGGCTGGGACGCTGGGTGAGCGTCCCAGCCGGAGACAGGGCCGCAGACCCGCCGCTTCCATTGCCAGAACTGCCGCTGTCGCCAGCTCCATCACCGCCGCTGTCGCCGGCTCCCCCGCCACCACCCCCAGACCGTGGCACAAACCCGCCGCCGCTCGGCACAAACCCGGTCATGAGAGCACCGCTGGGCCAAGATCGATGACCGCCTGATAGGTCAGATCAGACGTCACGGTGTCGGCGCTGTCGCCCGTCACACCGACCAGCTCCACATACGCCCTGGAGGCGCCGGCGAAATTCATGCGCTCCAAAAATCCGGTCTGGTCGAGCGCGAGCGCCTTCCCGCCCGGGACCGTGTACCACCGCTCCGGGCGGGCGTTGTTCGAGTCCCTGCCCCTCCCTCCCGGCCACCCCCACACCCGCGCGGTCGCAGAGACTGCATCAACGACCGCGGACAGCTGCCCCGCGTTCGTCGCGGAGACCCCGACGCCGAAGTCCGCCTCCGTGTCTCCCTGGACGCGCACGCTCTTCGCCGCCGCGCCGCTGGTTGCTACATCGGCTCCAGTCGCATCGAGCGCAATCGCGGTGACCGTCGCGCCCGCCGCGCTGTTGATGGCGTCCCGCAGTCCTGTAAGCAATGCGCTCTCATCGGCCGGCGTGCTCACCTGACAGGGCGTGGTGCCGATGGTCACGGTGTACGTGGCGGTCGCATCGAACGCGGCCATGGTGACCCGCGCTGTCCGCTTCGACGGATCCTCCCGAAGCGCGATGGCCACGTACACCGTCACCGCGTCGGTCAGCGCGACGCCCTTGGACTGATCGACGCCAGGGCTGCCAGTGTAGTCCGCTGGAGTAGCGGACTGGTTCTGCCACTGGGGCGCTGCCCCGATGGTCAGGATCTGCTGCTGCAGCAGGTCGGTATACGAACTCACGAGCCCTCCTGTGGAATGGCAAGCCGGCGCATCGGCAGGAAGCGGTCCCCCGGGGAGAACCGCCGCCACAGCCGCGGGACGAGCGCGCCACGCGACAGCCTACGGACGGTGTTCTGGGGGTTGAGGCTGTCTCGCTCCAGCCCCAGCCAGATGCTGGAGCCGTCGGTGGCCAGGTGGTTGGAGACCGGACGGTTGACGCCGTAGTCTGCGGTCCGCCAGACCTCGGCCCCGGTGCGGATCGACCAGGCGCGGACGTCCTGCTCTTGATCGACGAGCGCGAAGACCCGACCCTGATCGATGGCGACGCCGCCATAGGTGCGGGCCGCGGTGTACAGGTCAGGGTCGGCGTGGTCCCACAGCGACTCCCCGCTCCCCGCCGCCAGCAGCCTGAGGTGACAGACCGGCGCCGTGCCCCCGAAGGTGCAGGCCAGCTCGCGGGCGTTGGTGGCGATCCCAAACACCGCGTTGTCTGGGCTCACCTCCCATGCACGCCCGCTATCGTCGGCACCGGTCCCGCCCCGATCGGTGGCGTCAAATCCGGTGTCGCTGATGAGCCCGATGAGCGCTACCCCATCAGACGCGATGTCCCCGCCCACATAGGTGCGAACCCCATCACAACACACCGCCCGGAGGATCGCCCCGTGGGCATATGCCCAGACCTCCACGCCCGCAGAGGCGCCCGCGAGCTGGATCCCCCGCGCCTCATGGCTGCCGGTGCCCGCGTTGCCCACCAGATAGACACAGACCCCGTCGCAGTCGATGTCCCGGACCGTGGCGCCGTGGTCGTAGACCCACTGGCTCACCCCATCCATGTCCCAGACCTCGACATACTGCCCGTAGGCAGCGATGACGTAGGCGCCGGTGGTCACCAATGCGATGACGGTGCCTGCGTTGGTCTGGGTGTAGGTGGTCACCACGTTGGTGAGGTCGTTTGCGTAGTAGCGGGTGATGGCACCGCCGTTGATGGAGACGACCACGTTTCGGCCATCAACCGCGAGCGCGTCAATCGAGCCTGAGGTGGTGACCCCATCGATCTGGGTGCCCGGAGCCCGGTTCGGGTCGACGTCGTCAAGCCGGAAGAAGGCGCCGGCAGGAAGCTCTGCGATGGCGGAAGACAACTCGGTGTAGATGGGCGGGATCTGCGAGAAGAGCCAGTTGATCGTGTGCCCAGGGACCGGCTCTCCAGTCCTCAGGCCGCGCTTCTTCACCGCGTCGGCAGGCTCAGCACGCTCGCTGGCCCCATCCGGGTCGGATGCGGTGTTGGTCGCCCACCCGCCTGCTGTTCCACTACTTGGCATACCCATAAATAGGCAGCGGCGCCGGAAAAGGTGCGCGAGCGGGCAGGAAGGACGGCAGGACAACAAGCCCGATGAAGCCGGCTTCCCTAAAGGGCCTACAGGAAGGGCATGGAGACCGTGTTGAACAGGACGTTGCCCTCCCCGCTGCCGAAGGGGATCACCGCGCTCAGAGAGAGCACGTCCTCGGCGATCCGGACGGTGCCGCTTGCAGAGAGCCGCTCGCCGGTGAACGTCACGGTGAAGCCGTCGATGTCGACCACCCCATCCACCCCCAGGATCTCCGCGCGCAGCAGGTCCGCGATGGCCTCAGTGTCCGGCGGCTTCTGCTCGGACAGGGACAGGTAGTCGATCCCGTCTTCCTGGTTGAGCAGCCACTCCCCCCGCCAGGTCAACAACCGAATCCGGATCTTCTGGGCGATGAGTTCTGGCCCGGTGATGTAGCGGCTGACGTGCGGGAGGTCGCCGTTTTCGAGCGCGACGTCCATCTCGACTCCTGAGATGCAGGGAACACCCATAAATAGGGAGCAGGCGCACCCAGAAGAGCAGCCCAGACCTATTTATGGTTGTCCATCCGTCCTTCCTTCCGGTCCTTCCTTCCTGGGAGCCCCGATGCCCAAGCTGCTCCGCACCTTCGCAGACCAGCGCACACAGCGCCAGGTCGTCACCCTCGACGGCGTGAAGTTCCAGCTCCGTCTTCAGTGGAACGCCCGCACCCGCGGCTGGTACCTGAGCCTCTACGAGCTGGACGACACCCCAATCATCGAAGGCCAGCGCCTGATGCCTGGAAGCCCGCCCCTGTTTGGATACCGACTCGACAACGGGCCGGCCGGCCAGCTCATGGTCCGCGGCATCTCTCCGTACAACCGACAGGCGCTCGGGACGCGGTTGCAGCTTTTGTACTACGAGGCCGCAGAGCTGCCCTCTCCCACCCCCGACACCGATGACCTCATCGTCACCGCGGGGGCGCCGTGACCCTTTTCATCCGCCAGGTCGCCCTCCAGATCGGCGACAACTCCGGCGCGTTTCAGGAGTACACCGGGCTGCGGGTGCGGTTTCGGGTGGAGATGAGCCAGTCTGGAAGCCCCAACGAAGCGAAGATCGAGGTCTACAACCTGACGCGACAGACCCGGGATCTGCTCTCCCGATCGGATGCGATCGTTCGCCTGCTGGCCGGCTATGACGTCCCTCAGCAGCTCTTCGTCGGTCGCCCCATCTCTGGCGGCGTCCGCGTCGACCGGCGGGAGACCGATCGAATCACCACCATCGAGGCCCAGGACGGCGGCATCGAGCTGTCCGCACAGGTGAGCCTGACCTATGCCGCAGACGTCACCGCCCGGGAGGTCCTCGACGACGTCCGGGCGCAGGCGGGGCTGGGACTCGGGCTGTTCGACGTGCCAGATGTCCGCTTCGTCGGCGGCGGGGTGTGGCGGGGCACGGTCGGCCAGGTGCTGCGCGAGCTGGGCCAGGGGCTCGGCCGCCGACTGTTCGTTCGGGATGGGGCGATCGTGAGCCTGTCTGCGGGGGGCTCTACCGGAGAGCGAGCGCCGGTGTTCTCCGTCCAGGCCGGCAACCTCATCGGCTCACCCACTCCGAAGGACAAGGGCGAGGTAGAGGTGCGCGCATTGCTCGGGGGCGCGGAGGGACTGCGGCCGGGGAAGCCGTTTCGACTCCAGAGCGAGCAGTACACCGGCGACTACGTGGCCCAGGAGGTGGTGTTCACCGGCGACACCTGGGGGCAGGCGTTCTATGTGGAGGTGACGGGGAGACCACTGTAGAGCGGTTGTGGTAACACACATACACCTACTGCCTTCTCGAGGAAGGCAGTCAACTCAGGAAACAAACACGTGCAAAACAGTACTCATAATCAATTTTTTAGACTGTGTTTCATTACTGCCACAGTAGTTATTGGTTTTTCCGCCCTGCCTGGGTTTAGTGCGCTTTCATTAATAGACTACTCTAAAATTGAGCACTGGGGTTCTCTTGGTGATTCGTTTGGTTCTCTAAACGCTATTTTTACAGGATCATCCTTAATAGCTGTTGTCGTTTCCCTTTACATGCAAAGATCTGAGCTTGCACTGCAAAGAGAACAAATTGCAGAGCAAACTAAAATGTTTAATACTGAACAAAGCTATCAGGAAAAGCCAGTGGTTGTGATATACTTAGAATATTTAGAATCATCAGATTCTCGGATTCGAATTAAATTTTTGAATCCAAGCAATTTTGACGCTTTAAACATATCGTTCTGGGTTGGGGTCGTTGACGAGGATAAAATCCTATGGGAAGGAAAGCAGCCTTATGAGGCTTTTTTTCTTAGAAAAGAATCAGATTTATCTCACACTGAAATAAAATACAATGGGCCGCCAATAATTTCAGAGGATGAAGTCTACGCGTGTGTTCGCTACAAGAATTCATCTTCAGGATATTTTGAGGTTTGGAACAGGTGGATTTCAGTGTCAGATATTAGTAATGGAAGAACAGCACTTGCTCTTCAGCAAACAGACTTGTTTCATGGAGATACAATCAAAGACCCATCAGAAAATCATGTCTTGGACATGATTCAACAATTGCGAGAACAACAATCAGAAAATTGGATGACTTAGATAAGTCGAGCCAGCTTCCCCACCCCCAGCGGCCGCCCATTAGGATCGCCCGCCAGCCCGAAGTACCCAGTCTCTGCCTCGATGACCGTCATTGAGAACCCGCCCGGCCGGATGTCCTCCATCAGTCGCCGCATCCGCCCACGAACCACCTCATCGAACCGGTCATCGTGGGCGCCCCAGACGACGATGCTCATCGGGTGCAGCAGGTTCAGGCCATAGGA
>JBCBLB010000693.1:0-5002 GCA_038520555.1 Myxococcota bacterium
ATTCGCGCCCCGAAGCGGCGCGAATCTCGCTGGCAACGCGCTGGTCGGCGCCGACCTCCAGCGCTCGGATCTCCGCGAGGCGAACCTCGCCGGGGCCGATCTGACCAAAGCCGACCTGCGAAACAGCCGCCTTGATGAGGCCGACCTCAGCGGCGCGAACCTGCAGGGCGCGCTGCTCGATGGGGCGTCGCTTCGCGCCACGAGGTTCGATCTGGCCGATCTGCGGCAGGCCTCGTTTGAGGAGACCTCCAACCGGAAGGAGGCGAGTTTTCTGGGGGCCTTATACGATCTGGACACCCGCTGGGCGCCCGACGGTGAGGTGCCCGAGCCGCCGTATGGCGCGCTGGGCCCCTGGGGGCAGGCGCAACAGCTGGTTGTGCGGGACACGCCGCTGTCCCAGCTGGATTTGCATTATCTCGCCGCCTCGGGGGCTGACTTTTCTGGCGCGCGGCTGATCCGGACGGATCTCAATGAGGCGGTGCTCGACGGGGCAAAGTTCAGCGGCGCGTCGCTGCGACAGGCAAAGTTGAGGCGCGCGTCGCTGCGGGGCGCGGATCTGTCCGCCGCCGATCTCAGCCAGGCCGAGCTGAGCGGAGCGGACCTGTCCGGCGCGAACCTGTCTGAGGCGCGCCTGGTCGACGCCGATCTGACCGGGGTGAAGCTCGACCGGGCGGAGCTGTGTGGCGCGGACCTCAGCCAGGCACGGATGAGCCGGGTCTCCCTCGATGGCGCCACCGCTTGCACGGAGACGCAGTGGCCGTGGGGATATAACGTGCCCGATGGCGTGACCCTCGCCGAACGCTGAGTCAACCGGTGGGCGCGAATTGGACAGCTGTGCAACAATTTGGGCTGGCGGTCGGCGAAGGGCCGATGAAGGGTTTTCGGTTGATATAGTCCTGACAGCCATTGGGCTTTGGGGAGGTCACATTGCCAAAAGTCACTGATCGTCATGGGCGCCCGGTCTCTGGTCAGATGCCGGGTCTGGTCGAAGGGATCGTCATCGATAACCAGGATCCCGAGCAGATGGGGCGGGTCAAGTGTAAGTTCCCCACCCTGCCCGACGCGCCAGAGGGGTTCTGGGCCCGGCTGGTCATGCCGATGGCCGGCCGTGAGCGCGGCTGGATGACCATCCCTGAGGTCGACGACGAAGTCCTGGTCGCCTTCGCCCACGGCGACATCAACCAGGCGATCGTCGTCGGTGCCCTGTTCAACGGCGTCGACACCCCACCCTACGCCAACGAAGACGGCGACAACAACCTGCGCGTCTTCCAGTCGCGGTCCGGGCACCGCCTGACCTTCGACGACACCGACGGCGCAGAGAAGATCGAGCTGATCCTTCACAACGAAGAGATCAAGCTCATCTGGGACTCCGCCAACAAGGTGCTCAGCGTCTACTCCGGCAAGGACATCATCATCGAGTCCAAAGAGACCATCGAGATCACCTGCAAGGACTTCATCGTCGACGCGGAGAACTCGATCAACATCACGTCCGGGCAGTCGACGACGATGGAGTCGGCCAACTGCAGCGTCAACGGGGGCTCCAGCCTGACGCTGAAGGCCGCCTCGACGACCATCAACTGACAGACACCGCAAGACAGACAGGAGGGCGGACATGGTCAACGGAATGGTGGTCGGGATCATCCTCGACAACGTCGATCCCAACGGGATGCATCGGGTCAAGGTCCAATACCCCGTCGAGAGCGGCGAAGGCCTGGAGAGCTCCTGGTGCCGAATGACCTCTCCGATGGCGGGGGCGAACCGGGGGCTGGTCATCCTGCCCGACGCGGGCACTGAGGTTCTTCTGGCGTTCGCCTACCGCTCGATGAGCCCGTACGTCATCGGGGCGGTCTACAACGGCGTCGACGTGCCGGGTCCGTACGCCAACGGCGACGGCGACAACAACCGGCGGGTGTTCTGGTCCCGAAACGACCATATGGTCGTCTTCGACGACACCGCCGGCGCTGAGATGGTCAACATCGGCGCCCAGGCCTCCGGCGCCGAAGACGTCACCAGCGCGCCGATCTATCAGACCCTCGACAGCGCCAACAAGACCATCACCATGTTCTGTGAAAAAAACACAGAGGTCGAAGCGGTCGAGACGATCTCCATCAAGTGCAAAGACCTGAAGATCGACGCCACGAACGGGGTGACCTTGACCTCGGGCGCCGGCACCGCGACGAAGAGCGGCAGCAGCACAGAGATCAAGAGCTCCGGCACACAGAAGTACGAAGCGAGCACCGTCCAGATCAACCCCGCCGCCCCGCCGCCGGATCCGCAGAAGGCGATGGCGCTGCCCGCGCACAGCCACCCGCCGACCTCCTGATCGGGTTCAGCCCGCGCTGAGCTGCGTCGTGATGGCGTTGACCCACTCGCCCTCATCATCGATGACCAGCTCGGCGCGTACCCGCGCGCGCCCAGAGGGATGGTCCCCCTCCAGGATCATCATCCGCGGGCCCGGCGCCCGAACCTGGCCCCGCTCGATCGCGGTCATGTCCAGCACCCGGCCATGGTTTGTGGCCAACAACAGCCGCCCGTCGAGCAGCCGCAGGTGGCCCTCGCTGCGGTAGTTCATCCCGGCGCGCAGTCCGCCGGGGGCGTTGTGATCGACGACGAGCCGCACCGAGACGTCGACCGCCTCCCGAAGGGAAGGCGCATCGGTGGCGACCGCAGCGGCCCGGCTCCGCCGGCGGCCCCATTGCGCCAGCCAGCCGACACCGGCGAGTCCCGCCATGACAATCGCGACGGAGAGGATCCAGCTTCCCATCATCGCCTCCTGTTGGATGAGCTATATAAGTGGCTTCGTACGACCGCGCCTCGACTTGAATCTACAACCGGAAACCGCGATGGGCTCTCGACCCTCTGCCCCCCTCCTCAAGCTGATCCTCCAGACCGCCCGCAAAAAGGGCTGGAACACCGCAACCCTGGCCAACGCCGCGAAGCTCGACCGCAGCCGCCTCAAGAGCGTGCTGGCCGGCCGGGAACCCATGACCGTCGATGAGCTGATCCAGCTCTCAGGGGCCATGGACATCTCCGCAGCGGACCTGGGCATCCAACTCCCCACCGACAACACACCAGAGCCAGAGCCAGAGCCAGAGCCCGCCGACGCCCCAGCGCCGACACCGCTGGGGCTGGCGGCGCTGCCCACTGCGTCTGCGTCTGATCCCGAAGATGGGGCCGCCGAAGATGGCCCGGCAGAAGACAAGGCGTTCCCCGATCCGTTCGGCAACCACGCCGAACAGATCATCCAGCTCGGCTTCATGCTCGGCTGTGACATCTTCTTCACGGCGCAAACCGACCAGCTGTCGGGGTCCGGGGTTCCATCCGCGGTCATCGAGCGGTTCCAGCCCAGCCTCCCGATCCGCCTGGAGAGCGCTTTTCACCGTCACAACGCGCCAGAGTATTTTCCGGAGGGGCTCCAGGTCCGGCTGTCGTTTGATTCGGTGTATACCTGTCTGTTCCCCTGGACCGCGATAAAGCAGATCACCCTGTTCCCGACGCCGCCGGCGTCGCCCGGACCAGAGCCGAAGGACGATCCGAGCGCGGGTCGCAAGGTCAGTCATTTGCGGTTGATCGAGTAAGTGCGCTCACCGTCCGTCGGGTGGGGGGTGCAGCATGGCATGGCACCGCTTCACCAGGGTCTGCAGCGGCCAGTCTTCGCCGAGGATTCGCCGGATCATCTGGTCGGCCTCGATCCCCGCGCGCGCCGAGGGCCGGAGGACGTCCTGCATGGCGAAGTGGACGGCGTAGGCGGCGGATACCCGTCGGCTGGAGGCCTGCATCTGCGCTGGATCGACGTCCTCATCGATTTCAGAGCGCGCAAGGTCGCGGATTCGGTGGAGGACATCCTCGACTTCGCGGGCGGCAGCCGCCAGCGAGCGATCATCGGCTTCGCCGCGGAGGTACCGGGCCGCGACGGTCAGGGCGGTGAGATGGGGGGCGTGCTCGTCCAGCTCATCGGCCATCCGGCGGGCGTTCTCGAGGCTCCACTGGCGGAGCTGGTGGGTGGCCGCGTCGTCGCTGTCGGCGCAGACCCGCAGGGCCATCCACGGCGCGCCGGGTCGCCAGGGGCGGGCGAGGATGGCGCGGACCAGCAGGAGGCGATCGGCCTGGTCGAGGGCCATGGCCAGCTCGACGCCCTGGGCGACCAGGACCGGATCGGCATGGCGGAGCAGCGCCAGCAGCGGCGCCTGACCGACCAGCCGATCGCCGCGGCGAGCCACGCTACGTCACTGCCCCGAGCGGAGATGCCGCCGGGTTGCCCTGACCGTTCACCGCGCGCTCGACCAACACACCGCTCCGTTCAAGAGGAGGAAGAGATTCCATAACCGCTCGACCCCGACGATCTTAGTATGCCGAGAAGAGATGTCAATCGGGCGACGACTGAGAGAAGTGCGCCGCCGGGCGCGTATGCTATCGAAACGAACGCTCTGACAGCCTTGCGGGGTTGAGGGGGCACGATTCGAATGGAGGCGACGATGCGGCGATGGATCCAGGCGTTGATGGTGGTGGCAATGGCCGGGGGGCCGGCGCTCTTGCAGGAGGCCCAGGCGAAGCCACCGGTGGTGACCGACGCCGACCGGGCAGAGGCGGCCCGGATCGCCCAGATGCCTTCCGCCGATCCGACCTCTCGGGTGCGGATGCTGCTGGCCGCCCGGGAGCTGGACGACAGCGGGATGTTCGCCCTCGCGGAGATCCACCCCGGCCTCGTCGAGCAGCTGATGGATGACGACCTGCGCCGCGCGGTCAACTATATCGCCCAGCTGCCGCCGCCGGAGCTGCACCGGGTGCGCCAGGGCGACACCATCGTGCGCTCCGCCAAGTCGATGACGCCCTCTGAGCGGAAGCGGGTCGATGTGATGGTCGAGTCCGTGGGGCTGAAGGCCAAAAAATTCCAGGCGCTGCGGATCGGCCCGCTGGAGGGGCGGGTGGTTCGGGTGGAGATCACCGCCCTGGGCAAGCGCAAGAAGATCGAGGCCCGGAGCATCGAGCTGGCGTGGCCGTC
>JBCBLB010000707.1:0-4899 GCA_038520555.1 Myxococcota bacterium
AACTACCACGTGGTCCTCGAAGAGCACAAGGTCGACGATCCCCGCCCGGTCGTCCAGAACGGCATCGGCCTGCCCAACGGCTTGTGGGGCGTCTCTGCGAACCGGGAATAGACCGGCGGCTTGTCCATCTCCAGCCGCTCGACCAGCTGCGCAGCCGTGTCCGCAGAGACGCCCCACAAGCCGTTGGGCAGGCCGATGCCGTTCTGGACGACCGGGCGGGGATCGTCGACCTTGTGCTCTTCGAGGACCACGTGGTAGTTGATGCCGCCGAACCCGAAGGCGCTGACCCCGGCCCGGCGCCGGCGGGTGGTCTGCCAGGGCTCCGTCGTGGTCTGCACCTTCAGAGGAACCGTCGACAGGTCGACGTCTTCGCGAGGCGTCTTGTAGTTGAGCGTCGGCGGAAGGGTCTTGTGATACAGCGACAGCGCCGTTTTGATCAGCGACGCCGCGCCCGCGGCTGACTTCAGGTGGCCGATGTTGCTCTTGACCGAGCCGACACGGATCGGATCCGTCGCGTCACGCTGGCCCGCGCCGATGAACGCGCTGATGGTCTTCAGCTCGACCCCGTCGCCGACGAACGTGCTGGTCCCGTGACACTCAATCAGGTCGACTTCGTGCGGTGAGATCCCGGCGCTCGCGTATGCCCGCGCCAGGGCGAGCCGCTGCCCGCGCGGGTTGGGCGCCATGATGCCCTTGCCCTTGCCATCCGATGAGCCACCCACACCCCGGATCACCGCGTAGATCCGGTCGCCGTCGGCGACCGCGTCAGACAGACGCTTGAGGACCAGCACGCCGCAACCTTCGCCCATGACAAAACCGTTCGCGCTGGCGTCGAAGGGGGCAGAGTGATCAGGAGACAGCGCCCCGATCTTGGCAAACTTCACATAGGTCGGCACCGCCATCGAGCGATCGGAGCCGCCGGTGACGGCCATATCAAACTCGTGATCCAGAAGGCCCTTGACCGACGCCTGCACCGCAGCCATCGACCCGGCACAGGCCGCGTCGCAGGTGAAGTTCGGCCCGGTCAGGTTGAACGCGTTGGCGATCCGGCCGGCGATGACGTTGGGAAGCTCGCCGGGCATCGAGTCCTCGTTGATCGGCGGGAGCTCAGCCTTGACCCCCTCCTCAAAGTCCTTGAACAGCTGATCCCGGGTCGCGCGAGGAAGGGCTGCGATGGCCGGGACCCTGGCCAGGGCCTGCTGCACCATCGGGTAGTGGGTCCGCACCGCATACTCATCGGTGATCTCGCCGCCCATCGAGTTGCCCAAAATGACCGCCACCCGAGTCCGATCGAAGTCCACATCGCTGCCGTAGCCGGCGTCTTCGAGCGCATCGCCGACGCTCTCCAGCGCCAGCTGCTGCACCGGATCGAGCATCTTCGCCATCATCGGCGGAATGCGGAACCGACGGGGATGGAACGTAAAGCCCTCGATGAAACCACCGATCTTCGTGTAGGTCTTGTCCGGCGCCTTCCGGTCTTCCGACCAGTACAGCTCTGGCTCCCACCGATCCCGGGGGACCTCTCGGATCGAAGAGTGGCCGTTGACCAGGTTGCTCCAGTAGGCTTCCACCGACTCGGCGTCTGGCAACCGAACCCCCATCCCCACAATGGCGACGGCGTCTTCTGCCTCAGGCTGCGTTCCGCCGGCGACGGCGGACGCGTCCGCCGTCGCCGGCGCAGCGTCTTTGGTCCCCACAGATTCCATCGCAGAGAGATACGCCGCCAGGAGCCGATCGATGGTGGGATACAGCTCCGCGAGCGTGCGCCCCACCACCACGCCAGCCCCAGCGGGGATGGGCACATTGTTCGGATCGTCTGCGGACCACCAGCCAGCGGTGACCGACCAGGGATCTTCACCGCCGAGCAGTCGACGCAGCCCCGCCGACAGCGGCGAGGCCTGGACACGGAAGCCATTGATCTGATGATCGGTACCCGGCCCGGCGCGCTCGATGCGGGCGGCGATGTTCGGGGGCGCCTGGAGGGCAGACTGTGCAAGCAGCTCGTCCGCAAGAAGCACACCCCGGGCCCCCGCGGAGACCGCCTCCTGCGCAGCCTGCGGATTCAGCGCCGCCTCCAGGATCACTGTGGTGTCGCTGGGCATGGACCGCAACAGGCTCATCCCCGGCCGGGCGCTGCCCGGACCGCCGACCGCAGCGCCGCGAAGGATGACCCCGACGAAGCCCGCCGGTACAGCCTGTGGACGGGTGATCTCCGCCCAACAGGGCCGACCATCCAGCGGCTGCGCATCGTCCCCGACCAGGATCACCGGGCCAGCGCCCGGCGCCGGCTCTCCCACCCGGACACGGATCCAGGCACCCTCAGGAACCACAACCTCGACATCCGGCGCCGCCGTCAGATCGATGACCGGGACGCCCCCAGCGGCTTGAATTGCCTCAGCGATCGGGGTTTGTTCTGCGGGAATTCGACAGAGCAGCTTCAGTTCGGACATATGGGTCGCTCCTTGAGGGAGCCCCCCTAACGCAATCCACAACGTGAGGGATGTGTGACATCGGTTAGGGTGAAGGCAATGCTTTGGTGGTGGATCATCGGATGTAGCGGTCAGGAGCCAGCTCCCACCGATATACCAGACGCGCGGCGGTATGCGTCGCTCGTTGCGCTGGAGACACCCGATCCCGATCAGCACCTCGTAGCGTGCGCGCAGCTCCACGACCCGGATCTGCAGGGCGACTGTAGCCTCGTCGTCGCGCGGCGGGCCGCAGAGACCCGCCGAGAACCCCCAGAGACCTACTGCGATCGCCTCACCGGAGACGTCTGGCAGGCCGAGTGCTTCTTCATGGCCGCCGAAGACCATAACGACGACCGTGACTACAAGCGCGCCGCAGAGCTCTGCCTTCGGTCCCGGATCTTCGCCGATCACTGCTCACAGCACCTGTGGCAGAAGGGGCTGCGGGGCATGACCTGGCGAAAAGGAAGCCGCGCATTCGGCGGTCATCTGGAACGTGCTGAGCGCCTGTATGCCCACTGGGAACCCTTCCTGGCCGAAGGCACCGATTTCGAGGTCCGCTTCTGGCGTCGGTTTTATGAAGGCGGGTTCGAGCGAGACCGTCACATCAACCTCGCCGCCTGTGATGGCCTGCCCGCAGATGAACACATCCGCCGCTGTCGGACCGCAGGCGCCAGCCTCTACACCCGCAAAATTCAGCAGATCTCCCACATTCAGAAGCCGATGGAGATGCTCTGCGCCTCCAACCCGCCCTCGGCGAAGACCCTCTCCACCACCGGCGTGCCCGAGTTTCAAACCACCGGCGGCCCCGAACTGGACGCGGTCATCAAGTCGTTCCAGGACAAGCAGTGCGACGGCACACGGCCCATCCTCTCCGAGCGGCGGCCCCTCTCCCCTGCCTTCGGCGGCCCGCCAGACAACCGGCGTTAAACTGACGAGACGTTACGCTACGCGCGTGCGATCCATCGACACGGGCAACGTGTGCCCTTTCTCAAGACGACGCGGTCGATTCCCCCAGACAGCTCGGATCGATCGCGGAGACCGGCACATCGGGTCGAGGGATCATCCCATCGAGGGTCAAGGCACCCAGCCAGTGCAGCGGAGGCGTCGGCAGCGGCGGCCCCCCTGCGAAGATCTCCTCAGCGGCGTCCACAACCGCAGCGATGATCCGCTTCGCCAGCCATGCTCCAGACGCCGGGTTGGCCAGGTGCGGCAGCCCTGTATACCCCGGGAACGGCCGCAGCCTGGACCAGCCGATCCCCATCGCGATCAGCCGCACCTCACAGGCCCGGTCCAGAAACCCCCATCGCCGCAGCTGATCCGACAGCCGCACCAGCAGCGCCGGCTTCGGCAGCGGCGGACAGGGCTTCACCGCCTGGAGCTGCGGTGAGACCGACTCCGGTGCATAATAGAGGGTCATCGAAGTCTCAATGAACCCCCCATGGACGTCGTCCTGGGCCCACGCGCGCAGCGCCTCCCGATCCGCGGGATCGGCCACCGGTGCAAACATCGGCGCCAGCTCGTCCGCGTCCATCCGCACCAGCTCCCACAACAACCCCGACATCGGCGAGATGGCCTGCACGCCCTGGCTGCGCAGCCATGAGACGCCCGCCTCCAGGGCGACGCTGTGTAGCGGGCTGCCATGAAACGTCATCAGCACCACCCGCTGGGCGCCCATCTCGACCAGCCCGGAGAGGGCCTGACGAATCAGCCGCCGGGCTGCGCGCAGTGAGGTCGACCGGCTCCCCGGACCTGAGGCCGGATCCACCCCGATCTCCAGGTCGCGGGCCACGATCAGCGGCCAGTCTGGATGACGCACCTGTAGGCCGGCGTGCATCTCTCGAATCATCCCGGCGCTGATCAGGCTGTCATTATGTAACGACAGGTGCGGCCCATGATATTCGACGGGGTTCACCGACAGATACACCGGCGCGCCGGTCTGGAGCAGCGCTCGGGCGCGATGATGAGGGAGGTCAAACAACGCATGCATGTCCCTGAGGTTAGCGCTTTTCTTGTAGATGCCGCAGGCACGTTGTTGCACCTGCGCGAGTCCGTAGGCGAGACCTACGCCCGCATCGGCGGCGCGTTCGGGGTTACCCGATCTCCCGAAGAGATCCAGCGGGGCTTCCGGGCCGCGTTCCGAACCGCGCCGGCCCCCATGTTCGGTGACGGGCGCGAGTTCTGGCGGCACGTCGTCACCTCGGCCGCCGGTGTGGAGGACGATGACTACTTCGAGGCGGTCTATGCCGCCTTTGGCGCACCCGCCTGGTCGATCGCGCCCGATGCCCTCCAGCGCTTCGATGACCTCCGTGACGCCGGCGTGGGCGTCGCCATCGTCTCCAACTGGGACACCCGGCTCCGTGCGATCCTAAAAGACCTCGACGTGATGGCACACATCGATATCGCAGTGATCTCCAGCTCTCCGGAGATCACT
>JBCBLB010000840.1:0-3749 GCA_038520555.1 Myxococcota bacterium
CAGCTTCAAGTGCGGCCACGACGCCCCGACCTACGGCATCATCGACAACATCGTCAAGACCGCCCGGGCGCCGTTCTCTGCGCTGCACGACATCGACGCCAACAAGCCCGGCGGCAGCATCCAGATCCGGGTCAAGACCTACGCCCATCGGCTCAAGCTCGTCGAAGAGCAGCTCGCCGATCAGGCACACGCCCGCGCACAGCTCGCCCGCTCCGTCGCGAAGCGCCGCGCAGAGCTCATCGAACAGTACAAAGCCAACAAGGCCAATAACCGCGACGCGAACGCGCCGGCGGCCAAATGAATCCAACGCTTTTTCAGGGGAGAGACGCATGATCGAAGAGAACGAGATCCGCGAGTCCGAGCTGGATCTGAGCCGCGAAGAGCAGGAACAGCTCGAAAAGGAGCTGGCCGCCTACGCCGAAGCACAGGCCAATCAGCTGGGCCTCGGCCGTGCGCAGTACACCGAGCAGGTCCACAACACCTTCACCGGCAGCCAGCGGCCGCACACCACCATGCTCGTCTCTGGCCTGACCCTGGCCCATGACGAGCTGATCATCCATGCGCTGCGCTCGATCGGCTACAAGACCGATATGCTCGATCCGGTCGACAACGAGTCGCTCCAGTTCGGCAAGGAGTTCGGCAACCGCGGGCAGTGCAACCCGACCTACTTCACCGTCGGCAACCTGGTCAAGCACCTGGTCTACCTCCGCGATCACCAGGGCATCTCGACCCAGGACATCATCGACAACTACCTGTTTGTCACCGCGGGCGCCTGCGGCCCCTGCCGGTTCGGCACCTACGTCACCGAGTATCGAAAGGCCCTGCGCGACGCGGGCTTCGAGGGCTTCCGGGTCATGCTCTTCCAGCAGCAGGGCGGCCTCAAGCAGGCCACCGGCGAAGAGGTCGGCCTCAAGATCGACGCCACCTTCGCCCTGACCCTGGTGCGCACCATCATCGCCGCCGACGTCCTCAACCTCATCGGCTACCGGATGCGCCCCTATGAGGTCGTCGCCGGGTCCACCGACGCCGCCATCGCCGAGTGCAAGGAGGTCCTCAAGGAGACCCTGTCCCGCGGCGGCAACATCGTCCGGGCCCTGTACCGCTGCCGCCGGATCCTCCGAGCGGTCGCGGTCGACCGCACCCAGCCCAAGCCCCTCGTCAGCATCATCGGCGAGTTCTGGGCGATGACCACCGAAGGCGACGGCAACTATCACCTCCAGAAGTTCCTGGAGAGCGAAGGCGCAGAAGTCGACATCCAGTCGGTCACCAACTGGATCCTGTTCATGATCTGGGAGAACAAGTTCGACACCGAGTATCGGATGACGCTTCGCGAAGACGATGACGCCAAGAAGGGCCTCGCCGGCACCGACCCGACCAAGAAGCTGTGGATCCTGTTCGCCGCGGATAAGGCGATCCGGGCGGTCTTCCAGCTGTATGCCAACGTCATCGGCCTGCACAACCACGTCCTGCCCGACATGGACGAGGTCGCCCGCCTCGCCGGCGAGCACTACGACAACCACGTCCGCGGCGGTGAGGGCCACATGGAAGTGGGCAAGCTCGTCCACTTCATCGAAGACAAGCACAACCACATGACCATCTCGGTCAAGCCCTTCGGCTGCATGCCCTCCTCGGGTGTCTCGGACGGGGTGCAGTCGCTCATCGCCAGCCGGTGGCCCGAGGCGGTCTTCCTGCCCATCGAGACCACCGGCGATGGCAAGGTCAACGTCTACAGCCGCATCCAGATGATGCTGTTCAAGGCCCGCCAGCGCGCGCAGGCCGAGTACGATCAGGCCCTGCAGGAGGCCGGCATCGACGAGGAGACCTATAAGGCACGCGTCCAGGGCTCCCGCCGCTGGCGCGGTCCCTTCTGGCGTCCCCGCCATCGCTTCGCCTCCATCGCCGCCAACCTCATCGACGCCGTTCGCTGAACCCAGACAAACCGGCCCGTGTGAGACACGTCCCCCCGACGGTGACCCGTCGGGGGGATTTTTGCGCTATCTTGATAGGGCACCCTTTGAACGGGGAATCTACCGGATGGCATGGTTTCTGACGCTCGCGGTGCTGGCCGCTGTGCATGCCGAGCAGGCGCAGCTCCCGCCGCCCCCCTCCCCCGCCCTCGCCGCGCCGCTCCATGAAGCGGTCGACGTCGCCGACTTGACCGCCCTCTGCGTCCGGGGCAAGGCCTGGATGATGTCCGACGCCGCGCGTCACATCAAGAAGAGCCGGCGCAAACAGGAGATGGCCGCCCTCGTCGCGCAGCTCCACCAGACCCGCATCGACATCCGCGAACAGACCGACTCCTGGATCCGCCTCGCCGACCTGCTCCGCGAAGAAGGGTTGGACCATGCGTTCGGACAGGGACAGGCCGCCCGGGAGTGGTTCATGCAGTCCCTGGAGATCTCTGGGCGGCTCGCCATCCAGGCCACCGACCACCCCCGACACGACGCCATCGTCTACTGGATGATCGTCGATATGCACCTGCTCAATCAGACCGATGAGGTCCTCGAAACCGCCGTCGCCTTCAGCGACCTGTACCCCGACAGCGACTACCTCAACGATGTCCAGCTCCTCGTCGGCGAGCAGACCCGGCGCCGCCAGCCGGACATCGCCCGGTCGATCTTTGAGGCCCTCGCCCCGACCTCGCCGGTGGCCACCTACCGCCTCGCACAGATACAGCTCCAGGATCGGGACTTCAACGCCGCCATCCAGACGCTCCAGGCCATCACCGCCCGCGACGATCTGCCCCCGGCGTTCTCGACGATGATCCTGGAGACCCTCATCACCGCCAGCCGCTCCCAGAACACCGATCCGGTGAAGCCCCTCGCTGCGCTGGCCGCGACGCCCCAGGGCCCCCGACAGATCCTCGCCTTCGCCCGACAGTCCTTCGCCGCCGGGTGGTTCGAAGACAGCGCCCTCGCCTATCAGGCCCTGATCCAACAGGATCCCAACGGCGCCGACGCCCCCATCTACCACTATGAGATCGTCCGCGCCCACATGGCCGCCGACCAGCCCGAGCGGGCGAAGGTCGCCAGCGATGACATGCGCGCCCGATACGATGCGCGCAGCTCCTGGTGGGACGCACAGGCCGATCAGCCCGACGCACGACAGACCGCCCGGACCCTGATCGGCCGGCTGGACTTATAGGACGCCCTGCGGCCGGGTCGCGTACATCACGTCCAACAAGGCCGCGTACAGCTCGTCCTCATCCATGATCTCTTCCGGTGAATCCAGCTTCTCGTAGATTTCCTGGAGGGTGAACTGGTTCTTCAGGGTCTGAAGGCTCAGATCGTCATCCAGCCACTCTTTGATCGCCTCCAGGGTGACCGTAAACTTCTGCTCGGACATCGCTACACCTCCCGTGGTTTGTAGAGGTATAGGCCAGCCCATCCGTCACCGGCAGCGAAATCGTTCAGGAGCCGACCGCCTGACCGCGATACCCCCACCGAACCGTCGTGGTCTGGGCCGCGTTGACCCAGTCGACGACCATCGGGGCCGCCTCGCTGGCGATGCGCCCGCCGACGAGGATGTCGAAGTGGCGATAGTCATACTCATACCCAGACTCTCGGCCGAGGACATGAAGCTCACAGCGGGCGTGGCCGACCCGGTCATAGGTCTGCTGGACCGCTCTGGCCGTGGTCAGGCTGTCTCGCGCGCCCACCAGAAACAGCGTCGGGACCGGGACCCGGTCATGGACCATCGAGAGGTTGTCGGCCAGAAGGACCTGGGGGTCCTGATCTGCGATCCATCTC
>JBCBLB010000944.1:0-2674 GCA_038520555.1 Myxococcota bacterium
ACCCCGCGGGTGGCGATGGCCAACAACCCATCCTCACGCAGGGAGTTGGCGAAGTACTTGGCGATGTGGATCGAGAACAGGTTGCTGGGCTCGTGGCCATAAAACCAGGTGGGGATGGCGAGGCTCTCTGCACCGTTTGGCCACCGATCCAGGACGGTGTAGGCGGTGTCGAACCATCCGTCGTCGGAATACTTCGGGGCCGTCGCCAGGATCTCGACCGCTGCTTTCAACGCTGTGGCATCGCGCTCGGCCATCCAGGCGCCGAGGTTGGCGGCTTCCATCGCGCCGGGTCCGCCTCCGGTCGCGACGAACAGGCCCGCGCGGGCCAGCGCCTGTCCCAGACGGGCCACCTCATAAAACGCCGGCTCGTCCCGCTTCATCGCGTGTCCGCCCATCACCCCGACCACCCGATCGGCCCGGCTGTCGGTGTGCAGCAGGTCGCTGAGGGCGTCGTCGATGGCGTGGTCATGGAGCCGCTGCGCGAGGGACTCGAGCGCCGGGATCGGCCCGCCCTGCTCGACCCCCTTCCGATAGTGGCGATAGATCGCGCTGTCGGTGGTGTGGTCATAGAAGCTTTCGGGTGCGCCGCGGACGTACCCCTCCATCAGCTCGGCGACGTCATACAGCCGGGGCCGGAACGGGTGATACGGCAGCGCTGGGATCCGCGGGAAGAGCAGTCCACCGGTCGCCTGCACGTGGCTGACGGCGTTCGGGGTCATCGTACACCCCAGAAACACCGCACCGTGAGCCGGGCAGCTGAGCAGCTCGGATTCATAGGCGCAGAGGTCGAGGCCCTGAATCACGACATGGTCCAGAGAGCCGGACTTCAGGTGGGGGAGGAGGTCTTCTGGTGCGTGAATCTCGGTGTACATGCCCGCAGGATTAACCCGCATCTTTTCGTCCACAGGGGCGAAAGTTATCTCCCAGGCGAAGTCACAGGAGCCGAGGGTGTCCGTGAAGTTTCCCGACCATTTCTCTGGCCACGCTGCGTCGTATGCCCGCCATCGGCCCCACTACCCCGACGCGCTCTACCAGTGGATCGCTCAGCAGGCCCCCGCCCATGTCCGGGGGTGGGATGTGGCGACGGGCTCCGGGCAGGCCGCCCGCGGGCTGATCGACCATTTTGATGAGGTCATCGCGACCGATGCGAGCGCAGCACAGCTCTCGCATGCGACCGCCCAGGCGCCCGGGCTGCGGTTCCAGCAGGCGCTCGCCGAAGACAGCGGCCTGCCCGGCGGCTCGGTTGATGCCATCACCGTGGCGGCCGGGCTGCACTGGTTTGACCGCGAGCGATTCTTCGCCGAGGTGCGCCGGGTGGCCCGGCCTGGCGCCTGCCTCGTCGCCTGGACCTACACCGCCACCCAGCAGGTCGACGGCCATCCCCAGCCGGCGTTTCTGCAACAGTTCGTCGAGGAGACCCTGGGGCCGCACTGGCCGCCGCAGTTTTTTGAGATTCCCGGACTGTACCAGCCCGAGCGGTTCCCTTTTACGGCCATCCCGACGCCGTCGTTCCAAGCGCAGGAGCAGTGGTCGCTGGAGGCGTTCATCGGACACATCCAGACGTGGTCGGGCTACGCTCGGGCGCGCACGGCGATGGGGGTCGAGCCCATCGCCCTGATCCGCGAGCCGTTGGGCGCATGGTGGGCGGGTGGGACGCGCACCGTGACCTGGGACCTGTTCGTCTATGCCGGTCGGGTGGGATGAGTCGGAACGATGCTCGGTGACCGGTGTCAGAGGACGAGACACGATACGTTCGCCTTACCCAATCGATCCCCCTGGAGGTCCTGAATGCGCGCTGCTTCCTTGCTGATGATCAGTCTGTTGTCGCTGTGGACGCCGGCCGGGCGTGCTGGAATGCTGGAGTCTGTCGTCAATCAGAAGGGCAAGCTTGAGCGCACCGACCAGACCCTCCAGGATGGGTCCTGGGCCGATGTCTATCCCGTCGACCTCGAAGTCGGTGATCGGCTGCTTGTGGAGATGCAGAGCAACCGGTTGGACACCTATGTCGCGGTCCGTTCCCCCAGCAACCAGACCTTTGAGAACGACGACAGCGGCGCGCCCAACCAGTCGATGGTCGACCTGTTCGCCGAAGAGGCGGGCACATGGCTGGTCTATGCCACCTCCTCTCAGCCGGAGACCCGGGGTCGATACCACATCCGCGTCGCCGTGGATTCGTCGAACCGGGGCCAGTCACCCGTCAGCAACACGCCCAACAACAACAGCGGCGATGAAGGCGTGACCGCCATCTCGCCGGGGCAGACCGTTCAGGGACGCCTCCAGGCCGGCGATCGGACCCTCGCCAATGGCGAGTGGACCGACCTGTATTCTGTCGATGTTCAGGCCGGGCAGCGGCTCGTCGTGGACATGAGCTCGACCGACTTCGACACGTACATCGGGGTCCGATCGCCGTCGGGCTCGGTCGATGGCAACGACGACCACGACGGCGACCGCAACCGCAGCCGGTTCGAGGGCGTCGTCGAAGAGAGCGGCCAGTGGACCATCTTCGCCACCTCCTACAGCGCCGAAGAGCGGGGTGACTACGCGTTGACCGTTGACGTCGGTGAGAACACCACGCCGATCGCCTCAGGTGACGGCCTCGAGCGGTGGAGCGGCATCCTCGCCGACGGTGACGATCAGCTCTCTTCTGGTGAGTACGTTGATAAGTACCGTATCT
>JBCBLB010000052.1:0-23235 GCA_038520555.1 Myxococcota bacterium
CAACGAACTGCTCACCTACCTCGCGCGGTTCCAGGCACATCTTGGACAGAAGCTCGGCGGCTGATCACCCGCCCCGTGAAACCATGTAAGCACGTTGAAAGCATTTCAACAAACAGGTGGCGCTGACACCTGACCAGACAGACATCTGACCAGACAGACATCTGACCAGACAGACATCTGACCAGACAGACATCTGACCAGACAAAGAACACCGCGTCCAAATGGACGCGGTGCTGTTGGTTTTGTGGATGCGTCGCTCAGCCTTCGTTGGCTTCCTTTTCTTCTTCAGCCTTCTTCTTGGCCTGGGCCTTGCGGTATTTCTTCAGCTCCTTCTTGTTGAGTTCGCCCTCAAACATCGACTGCCAGTCGATGACTTCATAGGACATGCCCAACTCATCGAGCTGCGCGGTGGCGTACTCCTTGGGGCCGACGATGGTGACGATCTCGTGGCCGACACAGGGCGCGAGGACCTCACCGAAGGCGCTCTTATCGACTGCCCCGAGTTCCTGGGGGTAGTAGTCGAAGTAGTCGAATTGGTCGATGCCAGTGTTCATCAGCCGGTTGAGCATCTGTGAGCCCGACTGCTGGTACAGACCGTAGCTCCGTGCAGTGTTCCACTTGGCCGCGACCATCTCCCGTTCGGGGAAGTTGCCGTTTTTGCCTTCCTCGATGAGGCCCAGGAGGCTCTCCACGGCGAAGCCGGTGGCGCTGTTCTGAACAAGAGAGCTGGCAAAGAGCATCGCGGTGTTGGTCTGGTTCTGGTAATAGACCGGGTATGCGCCGGCGCCGTAGGTGACCGCGTTCTCTTCGCGCAGGGTCCGCCAGGCCATCGAGGAGAGGACGTCGCCGACGACCTGCAGCTTGGCGTTGTCCCGCGCGCCCGCGCGCTTGATCTGGCAGGCGACGGTGACGTTGCTCTGCGTGCCCGTGGGGTTGTCGAAGATCAGCACCTGACGATCGGGCTGTGTGGTGGGCGTTGGGAGCTGCTCGATCGGGGGCAGGCTCGACTTCGAGGTCCAACCATCGAAGTACTTGCGCACGGACGCCTCAGCCATATCGGGGTCGATGTTGCCGACGACGAACAGCTCGGCGTTGGCCGGCTGCCACTTGCGCATGATCCACTCTTCGAGCATCGGCTGGTTCCAGCTCGCGGCCTGCTCAAAGCGGGCCAGGTCCCATCGCTGCGACATCGGGTGGCCCTCGAACAGCCGCTCACTGCGGATGCGAGCCGCCCAGGTGTCCGGATCGTTCTTGCCCGCGCGCTTCGACGCCCCACGAAGCCGCTTCAGGGTCAGCTTCTTCTGCGACATCTCCCAGTCGTAATCTTCGACCTGCCAGCGCGTCTTGTTCAGCAGGGCGTCCAGGTTGCCCGACGACCCCTCCACGACGATCTCGCTGCCAAAGGTCAAATCATCCCAGTACATCTGGCCCGCGACAGCCATCAGACGTTCTTCGGAGCCGCGACCGGTCCGGTACAGGTTCTCCGCGACCTGATCCAGGCCGAACGGCTCCGAGTGCATCCGGCCGCCGCGGACCTTCAGGCCCACCCGAGCCAGCGGCGCCTCACCGTGGGGCATGATGGCGACCTTCAGGCCGTTGTCCAGGGTGAACGTCCGGAGCTTCTCCGTGTCCGGAGTGATGGTCATCTGCTCGATGGTCTCGGAAGTGATGGTCTCCGGGTCGAAGACGAACGAGTACCGATCTTCTGCGTCCATCGCGACGTCCACATACGACATGCTATCGGTGGAGTTGGTCGCGGCGGCCTGCGCTTCGCGGCGCTGGCGTTCTTCTTTATCGAGCGGCTCGATGATCGCGGCGACCATCCGATCGCGGGTGATGTACTTCTCGGCGAACTGCTGGACCTTCTCCATGTCGAGGCTGTTGAACTCGACGATGTTCTCCGAGAAGACGGCGGGGTTGCCCGTGAAGTGCGTCTGCATCGCGTTCTGCGTCGCGCGGCCCCCCAGGGAAGCGACCACGTCAACCGACAGCAGCGTGCTGGTCATCAGGCTCATTCGGCTGATCTGGTAGGACTTGTCGAGGAACGCACGGGTCTGCTCGTACTTCATCAACTCCCGGTCCCACTGCTTGTACAGCGCATCCCCCGCCTTGGTGATGATCCGCTCCGGGGAGAGCCCGTTGCTGCCGGCAGGCTCAACAAAACAGTACAGCGTCGAGTTGTACTCATCGATGCCCGCGAAGCAGCCAAGGCCGCTGACATCATCCTCAAAGGGGTCGAAGTCAGGGAAGATCGACTGGGCGATGAACGCAGAGAGGTTGCTGGCAGCGGCCCGCATGATGATGTTGTCGCCGCAGTACCCCCCCGGAAGGCTCCAGGCGAGGACCGTGGTGGTCCGATCGACCTGGCCACGGACCGTGACCGGCTCCTGGCTCTGGGGCATCGGCGGCTCTGGCCGCGCATCACAGTCCACCCGCGCCGCATAGGACTCGGTCTGTGTCACCATGTATTGCTGCAGCTTCGGCATCCACCCCTGAAGGAACTGGATCCGCTCCTGTTCGCCCCGGATGGTGACGTACTTCTCAGCGTCCTCCGGCGCCATCAGCAGATCAAGGTGGCCGTCGAAGGCGGCCAGGACGAAGCTCCAGGTATCATCCAGCTCAAAATCACCGACGACAACGATCGTCGCGTTCTCTGGCGTGTAGTTGTTCTCGACGAACTCCTGGACGTGCTCCAGGTCCATCCGGGTCAGCGACTCGTGGTTGCCAATGGTCGAGCGATAATACGGGTGATCTTCAGGGTACAGCAGCTGCGCGATGGCGTCCCATGCTTCACCAACAGCGCTGTTCTCATAGCGCATCCGAAGCTCGTTTCGGGCGATGTTCGCTTCCTTCGTGACGTCTTCCTGGGTCACGTTGGCCACGCCGTTCTTCATCC
The DNA here is from genome assembly GCA_038520555.1 of Myxococcota bacterium. GTDB lineage: Bacteria > Myxococcota_A > UBA796 > UBA796 > UBA796 > JBCBLB01. The sequence goes on from JBCBLB010000052.1 coordinate 2,897, forward strand.
GAAGCGCCTCAAGACGAAGCAACGGGACCAGGGCGTCGACCGGAGCGACGGTCATATAGTTGGTCCAGTCGTTCGAGGTCGATGCGTTGATGCCCCCCCCCAGCTGACTGATCAGGTCCCAGTTCTTGGGCAGATCGCCATGCTGTGCACGGAACGCGAGGTGCTCGACGACGTGGGCGATGCCCTCATAGCCGGGCTGGTCATACTCGCTGCCCCGGTCGAACACCAGCGTGATCGCGGCGACCGGCTGGCTGTGCTCCGCCTGAAACATCACCCGCATCCCCGACGGGAAGCGATAGTCGCGGATGTCAATCGCGTAGTTTTCGAGGTTGAGCGTGTAGTCGGCCTTCGGGACGTCAGCCGCCTGGCTCACGCTGGGCGCAAGCGACAGTGCTGTGAGGAGGGGAAGAAACATCAGCAGCTCTCCTTGACTGGTCCTGTATGTGCAGAAAATGGAGTCATTCGTTCACATCACCGGACGATGCAGAACAGACCCTTTACCTTCACAGAACCGTATAACACTGTCAACCGCACAGCTGATCGATGAAATCGAGCGAATCGACGGCGCAGGCATTCCGGGCATGAAACCCACAAACCGCCGAAGGACGTCCCTTCGGCGGTTGTTGATGGTGTGGAGTGGAGATGAGGGGACTTGAACCCCTGACCCCTTGAATGCCATTCAAGTGCTCTCCCAACTGAGCTACACCCCCACATGGCATGTCAACGGCGCGGCCACCTCTCGGCGGCTTCTGAGAGTTATTCGATCTCCCCCTCACCGGCAAGGCCTTTTTTGACGGTGGCCCGCACGTCAGCCTCGACCGCAGCGATCTGAGCGTCGAGTTGCTGGATGCGTTCTGCCCCACGCAACAGCCCCGGATGAGACAGCTCCCCCCCCTCAACCAGCCGCACCACCTCTCGGCCCAGCTTCTCAAACATCCGCTGCCGATCCTTGCGCAGCTGTCGTAGCTCCATCCGAACCCGCCCCTGCGCCGCCGCACGAGACAGCTCGGCCCGCCCACGACGGACCACCACCCGCATCACCTGACCCAGCGCGTCTGCCAACGCGCCCCCCGCGACCGCCAACGCGTCCGGAGCGTCTCCTTGCGACGTCTTCTCCTCTGCTGCAGAGGTCTCCCCTGCTGGCTTCTCCGCTGTCTGCTTATTCGTGCTCAACCCCGACCTCCTGCGCTGGTCGAATGGGGGTACACCGTCACTGTCTGCGAAGCAACCACGGCATGGCGTCTGATGGGATACACCCCTCGGCATGATCCTGTTTATCGGCTCTGGCCGCGTCGGCGCCCATCTCCGAACCCTCCTGACCGCGAAAGGGGCGCCGTTTCGTGTCGGCACCCTCAGCGCGAACCTCGACGGCGTCGAGCGTCTTATCGTCTGTGACCAGATATCGACCGCAGATCTGCCCCGCCTCGATGACCTCTACGCCCGGGCACGGCGCGCGAACATTCAACGGGTCATCCTGCTCTCCTGCCTCGGCGCCGCGCGCGGGTACGCCGCGCCTCGGTTCGCTGCCCGGCGGGGCGCTGAGGAGCTGCTCATCCACTCTGGCCTGGAACACCTTATCCTCCGTGCTCCCGTCCATGAGGGGTTCTTCGAGAAGATCGCCCAGCGACTCGGGGAGAATCGTACCACCCTGCTCCCGCGACGAACAGACAACCGCATCGCACCGATCGCGAGTCCGGACATCGCCGCGTCCCTGTGGGCCGCCCTCAGCCCAGGCGCCCACCACCACCGCGTCCTCTCCATCGGCGGCCCCGATGTGATGAGCGCACGCGATGCCCTGGAGATCGCCTGTCGCGCTCATGGCGTATCGACCCGATTCGCCATCCCCCTGCCCCGACGGCTCAGCCGCGTCTCGGCGCGACATCAAGAGCGAAGCCTCTGGTTCTCCGAAGACTTTACGCCACCCACGGTCGAGGACTTCGGTCTGAAGCGGACGCCCCTCCAAGACGCCCTTAACAGAACGTCTTGATCGTCTCCACCGCTGCCGCGTCCAGGATCCCCTCGACGGTGTGCAGCCGTTCCCCCTCCCCATCGATCACCCATGTCTGAGGGATCCGACGGAAGGTCATCTCGAGCGCAGCGAAGAAGTCCTCCGGGGATGCGCTGACCAGAGCGGAGGGGTAGCGCAGGCCATGCGCCTCAGAGAATCGGGCGACCTTCCCGGCAACGGACGCAGGCGGACCGCCTTCGAACAAATCCCAGCTTATCCCAATCACATCAGCGGCTTGACTGAGCTCAATCAGCAGGGGCAGCTCTTCGACGCAGGGATCGCACCATGTCGCCCAGTGGTTGACGATCCGCACCCCCTGCCCGGCCCCCAACAGCGCCTTCAGCGAAGCGAGGTTCATCGGCGTACAGCCTGATGGCGAAAGCGAGACGATCGCAGCGTCTTCGGTGGCTGGGCGTCTCAGCGCCGTGTTCATCGGGGGAGGTGGTGCGGTCGGTGGCTTCGGTGGCTTCGGTGGGGGCGTGGGGCCGCCCTGGCGCATCAGGCGCCGCTTGATTCGTCTGAGGATGCCCTTCATACCCAGGGGTATAACGGCCTGTCCGCTCAGCGCTGGAAGAGCGGATCGGGCGTCTTGAGCTGGCCCCAGACGATCCATTCGCCGTCTTTGAACTGGTAAAGCTTCTCGGAGACGGGATGGACGGCGGCCTCGTGGGCGCGCTTGACGCCGACGGCGACGACCTTATCCAGCTCGCTGTCACCGGGGACCCAGGCGATGAGGGTGTCATGAGCGGGCACCGCGATGACCGGATCCTGGCCCAGCAGCGCGGCGAGGCGCTCCGGGTGCAGGAGGGCGGCCGCGTCGAGGCCGTCGCCATGCTGGCTGACAAAATACGCCCGCCCGTCCATATCGGGGATCTCGACCCGAAGCGGCCGCTGATCGGTCAACACCGCGGCGGTCGCGGCAGCCGCGGCGGTGCGTGCGTCTGAAGCGGTCACCCCCCACGATCGGAGCTGATCGTCGGTGATGGGCGCGGAGCCGCACATCAGACACAGCGCGAGACCGTCGGCGAGGGCCTGGCAGGCGTACCCTTCCCGCGGGGCCGGCGTCGGACGCAGGCGAAGGGCGGCGCACGCGGCTGCATCTTCGGCAGATGCGACCGACGCTCCGAGCGCCATCAACCAGGCGAGCAGGATCATTCGGAGACGGTGTACCGATCGATCAGGTCACCCAGATCGCCGAGGTCGTGGTTGAGTGTCGAGTTGGACTCTTCCAGCTCTTCCATCAGCTCGGAGACCTGCTGGGTGAGCCGCCGCTGGCGTTGGCTGAGGACCCGGGCCATGCCATGGACCAGCTTGAACGCGCCGAGGTTGCCGGCGTCGAGCAGCTGGGTGAACGGCGCCCGGGGGAAGCGGAAGACCGTGGTGTCATCGAGCGCAGCGATGGTCGCCGAGCGGGCGGAGCCGTCGAGGATCGCCATCTCACCGAAGCAGGCATGTCCGCCGAGGGTGGCGACCTGCCGATCGGGGCCGAAGGGCGAGCTCTTGGTCACCTTGGCCGAGCCCTGGAACAGCACGTACCAGGAGTCGCCGTTGTCCCCTTCGCTGAAGATGGCCTGTCCCGCCCGGAACCGCTGCATCTGCATGATGTGGACGATCTCGGACAGCTCCGTGGCGTCCAGCTCCTCAAACATGGGAGTTTCAAGGAGGAAATTGATGATTTTTTCGAGTGTGATCTGTTCAGACATCGCCTTATTCCTTGTAGGCGGTCATACCATATTTAAGATACGCAGTTCCGGTGTTCTGCCGCTGAGAGGGAACCGATGGGCCTCCGTAGCCGTATTCGTCGTCGTGTTGAAGAGCTGATCAACCGCTTCTCCGGGGAGCACTCCGTCGCTGCTCCGGAGACCACAACCCCGTACTCACGCCCCGGCGTCCCCAATGAAGACGCGGAGGTCGTGATGGCGCGGCTGAACCGCCCCCAGCGGATGAAGCCCGACGCTGCAAAGACCAGAGATTCCACAAACCAAGACCCCGACGCGGAGTAGCCGATGCTTCTTGAAGTCCTGCTGAAAGACGACACCTATGTCCTCATCGACGCCGAGCCGGCCATCGGCATCGACAAGGGGGGCGGCAACATCGCCCCGCCCCAGGAGGCGCTCAACAGCATGCTCGTCCTGGGCGGGCAGATGATGAGCCGGCTGGTCGAGCTGACCCGGGGCGAGGCCGCCCCGGATGAGATGTCCGCCACCTTCGGCCTCCGCGTCGACAGCAACGGCACGGTGAGCATCGCCAAGAACCTCAATGAGGCGCAGATTCAGGTCTCCGCCCGCTGGACCCGGTCATGAGCACTGCGTTCGCTGCGCCGCGCCATGCGGCGCTGTGGTCGCTGGTCGAACCCACCCTGGCCGAAGACACCGATCTGGCGCATGACGCAGAGCATGTGCTTCGGGTGTATCGGTGGGCGATTCGGCTGGCCGCAGACGCGGGGGTCAGCCCGGACCTCGCCGGCGCCGCGGCCCTGGTCCACGATCTGGTCAACATCCCCAAAGAGTCCGCAGACCGGCCACTGGGCAGTGAGCTGTCCGCCGCCGCGGGCGCCGAAGTGCTTCCCCGCGCCGGCTATGGTTCGGATGAAGTCGCCGCCGTGGTGGAGGCGGTCCGCACCTGCAGCTGGTCTCGGGGGCGCTCGCCCACCTCTGCCCTGGGCGCGGTGCTCCAGGACGCCGACCGGCTGGACGCCATTGGCGCTGTCGGGATCGCCCGCAACTTCGCCTGCGCCCAGGCGATGGCCAGCCGGGGTGTCTCCGGCCGGTTCTACGATCCAGTCGATCCCATCGCACAAGCAGACCGTCCGCTCGACGACAGACGGAACGCCGCCGATCATTATCGGGTCAAGCTGCTCAAGCTGGCCGATACGATGCATACGCCGGCGGCTCGCGCGGAAGCCGCCAAACGGCACGCGTTTATGGTGGCGTTTCTGGACCAGCTCGCACACGAAGCGTCATCCTGACGCCAGCATCTTCGCCCTCAGCGCATCGGCGCTGAGGGGCGCCTCGACGCGGCCGTAGGTGATCGTGACCCGCGCGAACGGCATGGGAATGATGAACCGATCCCATGACCGCAGTCGGATCGCAGGCCACGCCCGCGCGACGGCGAACAGCAGCGGGGCGCCGGTCCGCCGGGCCAACAGCAGAGCGCCTGGCTGCACCTGATGGCGGGGCCCCCGGGGGCCATCGACGGCGACGGCGACGGCTGCGGCGTCGGTCTTCATGGCCCGGATGGCCCGAAGCGCCGCGCGGGCGCCGCCCCGACTGGAGCTTCCGCGAATGGTGGCGTAGCCCATCCGAGAGAGAACCCGGGCGAGCAATTCTCCGTCTGGACTGTGGCTCACGAGGGTCGCCAGGTTCATCTGCGCATGGGGGGCGATGAGGCAGAGCTGCTCGCCGTGCCAGCAGGCGAGGACCACTGCCCCGGCGGCGCGGGCATCGTCGAGCAGGTGCGCGCCATGGCGTTCGACGCGCCAGGTGCGCGCCAGCGCCGAATAGCCCGCCCAGAGCAGCGTCGGCGCGAGCGGTCCACCAGAGGGACGGTGTGTGGGAACCATCTGCTGCGGGATAACCAGAAATGCGCTACAGAGCCGGTGATGTCACTACGAAAGGGCGAACTGGTGCTGGGACGGTTTGTGGTCGAAGGGCCGCTGCCCCCCTGGGGTGAGACGGAACGCGTCGCCGCGAAGGACGACGCGACCGGTGCAATCATCGCGTTACATCAACCCGCACCCCAGGCGCGGATCCGCCCCGGTGCCCGGGAACGGTTCCTCGACGCGCGACGGACGCTGCCGATGCACCCGGCCATCCGTTCGCCCCTCGCCCAGGGGGAACACAGCGGCCGATCGGTCGCCGCGCACTCCCCTGCAGATCCGTTCCCGGCGCGGCTCCGGCTCTCTGCAGAAGACACCCTGTCGATGGCCCGATGGCTCGCGCCTGCTGCCGCCGCCGCGGGGGATGCGCTCGGTGGGCAGCTCCGCCCCATCGATCTGAGCGTCGACGAAGACGGTGTGGTCGGACTACAACCCGCCGGCATCGTCCCACAGCACTCGATCGCGCGCCCCGATCCGTTCGTTCCGCCCGGCGCCGGCACCCCCGCCCAGGGCGCGTTGTATGGCCTCGGACTCATCCTGTTTGAAGCGGTGACCGGCGAGTCCCCCTTCTCTGCGCGGATCACGACCGATCTTGAACGTCAACAGCTGCGTCCACCGCGTCCCAGCGAAGTGCGCCCCGATCTGCCGACCGCGCTGGATGCGTTCATCGCAGGCCTGATCTCCCCCGATCCCACCATGCGGACGGCAGCGATCCAAGCCATGCCGGAGAGCGCCGATCCGTTCATCCTCCCCGAAGATCAGCGCTTGCCGGAAGAAGAGCCGACCGAGATCGTCGATGCCCCGATCGGGGGGATGGTCGCCACCAAATCCCCGGTTTTGGCTGCTCGCCGCGATGTCCCCCTCCAGGACTGGGTGGTGGTGGCGAAGCTGGACGGTGCGCCGACGACGATGGTTCGACGACTGGCGGCCATGGCAGACGTTCCCGCCGACGCGCTCCTGCGGGCTGCGCAGCGGGGGCTGCCCGTGCCGATCGCCGGGGGGCGATCGGAAGCTGAAGCGCGGGAAAACGCCGACCTCCTGGAACGGGCAGGAATCCCGCTCGGTGTCCAGCGATCGGCTGGCGGATCGGCGGTGCTGTGGGTGGGGCTCATCGGCGCCCTGGGGGGCGGCGGTGTGCTCGGCCTCATGGCCCTCGCTGGATTGCTCAGGTTGGGGTTGGGGATCATCGAGCTCGGCGTCCTCGGCACCCTCTTCGTCATCGCCCTCGCCGCAGCGGCGGTGTTCGGGATGATGCTGGTCGGACGGCGCGCCTCTGATGGCCCCCTCCGTGAAGGGCATACGCTGCTCCAGCAGCCCACGCCGCAGGCCGAAGGGCCCTCGCAGCAAATGGCCGCCCGCATCCAGAACGCACGGAAGGCGCTGCTGACCAGCGAGCTGTCCGAAGCTGCTCAGGTGGACCTGCTCTCTGCCCTCGACGATCTCGAAGGCGTCCTGCCTGAGGTCGATGATGACGACGAGATGGCCCGAGTTCAGGCCGCGGTGGACGACATCGCTGCCGCTGCACGAGCCACGGTGCAGAGCCAGCGCGCACACACCGCCGTCGATGAAGCCTCAAAGCGCGCAAAGGCCGCGATGATCGCGGCCCGTGAGATGAAGCGCGGGGGCTGAGCTCCGGAACTACTCGGTCTCGACGATTTTGATGTTGTCGATCAGGAGCGTTCCACCGGCGCCGGTAAACGCACCAGCGGCCATGTTGAATTGGATGCGGAAGGTGGTTCCGGACGGGTCGACGCTTTCGTAGTCGGTTGTGTAGGTCGTCCAGGTCGCGTCGTTGAGGCCATCGTTCTGAAGGTCGAACGTGTTGACCACCCCCACGCCGGGCAGCTCGGTCTGAAGCTGAACAGCGGTGCCGACCAGCGCGCCTTCGGTCTTCAGGTCGAAGGTCAGGGTGACGTCGGTGGCTCCTGCATAGTCGACGGTCTGGGTGGTCTGGAAGATGTAGGCCCGGCCCGCCGTCTCAGAGGTGTTCGAGCCGCTGAGACGCAGCGCGCCGCCGGGGTTGCCGACGCCGTCGCCCCACTCGAACGAGGCTTCGTCCAGGGTCGCGTCTGCGACCGCTTCCCAGCCCGTCGTCGAGGCCGCAGCGTCGAAGGCGAGGTTGAGGATCGAGGGTTCGGGGTTGGCGTCGATCTGGGAGCCGCCCGCATCGGTGACCACATACATGATCGGGTTGCCGTCGCCGTCGATGCCCGCCAGCAGGTTGACGAACTGCCCGCCGAGGGAGGACGCGTTAACGGTGAAGGTGGCATCGCAGGTGGCATCCTGCCCAACATCCAGGCACAAATCATACACCGCCGCCGGAAGGTCGGGCAGCTGCTCGGATGACCCATATGCGAAGCTCTCGATAATCTCGGAGCCAGCATCCGGGAGGGTCACATTCCAGACCGCGACCGGATCGAAGGCCGCGACCGGGGCGGCGTGGAAGACCTGGATCCGGACATCAGAAGAACCGATTTCATCCCGATTATCGACGAGTGGGGTGACCGTGAAGGCACCGAAGGTGCCCTCAGAATTCCCCAGCAGCCCGTGAGCAACGGCGGTGTAGTAGGTGTCCGCATCCAGCGCCAGCCCCTCAACCTCAAAGACCGGGGTCGTAGCAGGGTTGCCGTCCTCAGAGATCTGAATGTCATAGGTCGCCGCTTCCAGCTCTTCATAGGCCGAGGCAACCGGGAAGGACGCGTCCGGAAACACCGCCTCTGTCCCTTCATTCGCGAAAATGTCGACCGTCGGTGCGTCCGAAGCGAAGTGCACCACCCGAAGGAAAGCGGTGTCCACATCCGTATCGGTGTCCGTGTCCGTGTCCGTGTCCGTATCAGTGTCGGTGTCTGTATCGGTGTCGGTGTCTGTATCGGTGTCGGTGTCGGTGTCGGCCTCTTCCTCTTCCCCGGTGTCTTCATCATCGCCACAGGCGGAGAGGGCAAACGTGGGGATCGCAGCGAGCAGGAGCAGGGTTTTCAGTTTCACGTTGGTCTTCCCATGTTGTTCTGGAGGGGCAGAGGTGGGGGTATAAGTATGTTTGTAGGATTATTTTCGCGATCAAGCCCCACTTGATGGTGGGGCAGTGAACTGTTCCTGTTTCAGATAGGTACTTTCATACCTTTATTTTCACCGCATTAATGATTGCGCTAACCCGGTTTTTTCAGAGCGGTACCGATCAATGACATCCACGTGACGGTGCGGCCCCATTCCCAGAGACAAGCGTTTCATCTTGACTTCGATTTCATCGATTTGATCAACATCATCAACGAATCGTGATCAACCCGGATGGCGCTCCCTTGCAGAGGGTTACTGGCCGATCAGGTCTTCCATCAGGGCGTGGTATGACGTCTGGAACGGTGTTGTACCGGGCAGATCGTTGTGGCTGCCACCTTCAACCACAACGAGCGATTTCTGCTTCGAGCGCGCCCGTTCAAGCAACGTACGGGCGAGATCAGGGGGCGCGATGGGGTCTTCGCTCCCGGCCACAAGCAGCAGCGGCGCATCGAACTGCTCGACCCAGACCGCGTTGTCAGGCTGATCGAGTGGGGAAACGGGCGTCGGTCGCAAAAGCATCCTCACCCAACCCGGAATCACGGTCTCCAACCAGTCCTGCGCGCTCGTCACAGGCGCCTCAAGGACCACGGCGCGCGCCGCGTTCGTCTCCGCGGCGACATAGGACGCCATAAACGACCCCATCGACTGCCCATGAAGCCCGAGGCGCGCCGCGTCGGTATCTGGACGATCGCGAACAAACGCCCAGATCGCCATCGCATCGCGAAGGAGCGCGTCGACGCCGGGCTCGCCCTCGCTCTTGCCATAGCCCCGATAGTCAAAGGTGTACAGATCGACGCCCCGGGGCAGGATCGCCAACAACGCGTCGAAGATATGGGCCGAGAGCACCATGTGGTAGCCCTGCCCCCCGAAGTAGAGGACCGCTGCCCGCGGCCCCTCCGCGGGTTCCATCGGCCGATACATCCGCCAGCCATCGATCGTCACGCCGTCTTCGACGGTTAGCGACAGCTCTTCGAGTTCATAGCCGTTGTAGGGGAAGTCGCTCGGTGTCACCGATCGCGCGTTTGTAAACAGCCACTGTTGTTGGATCTCAAACCGAGAACACCCCGCCAGAAACGAGACCACCGCCAGCAGCGTCGAGGCTCGTCGCGAGCGCCCATGTTTGTTCGATGACCACATCGCCTCTCCTCATCTCCATGCTTCAGGAGTGGCGATATCGATATCGCCTTCCCATGCAACGGATTGCATGGAAGGCATCTCTGACTTGTTTTATATTACGTTTATCATATGAAACATCGACGTTTCAATGATTCTTATCATCCAAAACAGGAAATCACCCGCGAAACGGGCGATACACCAGTTTCGACGGATAGGATTCAGCGCGACGCGAGCGACTGCAGCGCGCCGAGGGTGTCATCCTGAGACTGCAGCTGTGCGATGTTCTCGCGAATGGCCGAGAGCTGCGCCTGCACTTCTGCTGCATCCGCCGACTCATCGTCCAACAGGACGTTGAAGCGGTCGAGTGTGTCTGCCATCACCCAACGGGCGTGGTCAGTGGCGGTGAGCAGCTCGATGTTCCCGGCCGGCTCGCCGCGGGACTCGTTCCAACTGATCATGGCACACTTCAAGGTCTCGCCCTGCCAGAACAGGCTATCCATCTGTGCGGCCAATGCTTCGAGCCGGTCCTCATCGGGTGCGCTGCCCAGGGCGGCGAACTGTTTGGTGAAGTCCTGGAGCCCGCGGCTCATGTCAGCATGGGTCCGCTTGCTGAGGCTGCCCAGCTCGGCTGGGTTGGCGGCGCAGGTCTCTCCGTGGCTTCGGCGCCAGGGCTCGTGGCTGGCGAAGTCCTCGCCGGTCATCGCGGCGCCCTGAGAGGAGAAGAAGACCACCATCGAAGTGAAGAGTGAGACCATTGGTTGTACCCCCATTGACTGTTGTGCAAGAGCTTGGACAATCAAGGATGTCGGAACCGGGAGCCGCTCTCCGCGTGGGCAGACCTGACACCCCCCTTTCATGATTCATGGAAGCACCGTCTCACACGGTGTACCCTCTGGATCGATGGCCGCTCCTCCCCACCTCAGCCCCGACCTGCCGGAAAACGAGCAGGCCCGCATCGACGCCCTGATTCGGGCAGGTCACAGCATGCAGGCTGTAGAGCTGGTCCTGACCCTGGGCGCCCGCCCGGTGCTCAGGCGGGTGAACCTCATCGCGGAAGCGCTGCAGGGGATCAACCTGTCCGGTGCAGATCTTTATCTGGCCAAACTGAGATACGCCGAACTACAGCGTGCCGACCTCTCCGGGGCAGACCTGACGGACGCGGACCTGAGAGCCGCCAACCTCCAGGGCGCCGACCTCTCTGGGGCAGACCTTCGGAACGCAAACCTGCAAGCCGCCAACCTCCAGGGCGCGGACCTGTCCGGCGCGGACCTGCGGGATGCGGACCTCGATGAAGCCGACCTGTCCGATACAACGCTGACAGGCTGCGATCTCTCGTGTGCGAACCTGCGGATGACCGAACTCACTGGCGTGGCGCTCGACGGCATCCGCTGCCGGTATGGAGAGCTGGCCTTCCATCGAAACGGCGTGGACGCAGCCGGCGCCCGGGCCATCGCCGCCTCTCCCCATATGACAGCGCTTCGGGAGCTGTCGCTCGTCGGAAACGACGTCGGCGATGAAGGCGTCCACGCGCTGGCGACCTCCCCACACCTCTCCGGATTGACCTTGCTCATCCTCTCTGATGAACGCCAGGTGGGACCCGACGGGATCCGCGCCCTCATCACCTCTCCCCACCTCGTGACCCTGACGACCCTCCATCTGTCCTGTTGCCACATCAACGATGACGGCGCACAGGTCATTATCGACGCGCTGCAGCTACCGAAGCTGACCACCCTCAGCCTCATCGGGAACGAGATCGGGGACGCCGCAGCGCACGCGCTGAGAGACGCGCCGCGACTCGCCCGGGTGAAGACGCTGGACCTCAGGTTCAACCCGTTTTCCCAGAACGGCCGATGACGCCTATGCCCGCGCGCATCGGACGGGGTGGGCCAGCAGGATCGACTGGCCGCTGACCGGCTCCATCGCGTCCATGGGCAGGATGTCGTTGATGTTGACGCCCCCGAGCGCGCAGGCGTGGGGCAGCCCGGCGTCTTGATGCCCCCACCCGTGGGGCACCACGAGGACGCCCGCCATCACATCGGTGGTCAGCTTGACCGGCAGGGTCACCGACACGTCGTCTCGCCAGATGCGAATCGGATCGTCCATGCCGATCCCCCGATGCTTCGCATCGTCCGGATGCATCAGGGCCACGTTCCCGTTGGGATGGGGGATTCGGCGGACGTTGTGCATCCAGCTGTTGTGCGAGGTGCGCTGCCGGCGGCCGATCAGCAGCAAGGTGTCCGGGTCTCGGCCCAGCAGGGTCGCTTCCATCTCCGCGAGGCGGGGCAGATCGGCCAGGATCCGTGGCGCATCGAGGTGGACGCGCTTGTCTGCGGTCGCGACCCGAGACGTCAAGAACGTGCCCGGCCGGTTGCCCTCCAGGGCGACGCCCTGGGGGTTTTCCTTGAGCTGAGACAGGCTGACCTGACCGCCCCACCGCAGCAGCAGGGCCAACAGATGGTCGGGGGTCACCTCAGCGCCGAGGTGGCGGAGCAGCCGATTGGCGCGCGGCAGCAGGTTGCACAGCGAGGTCCCCAGGATCGGCGCCCCGCAGGCGATGGCCAGATCGCTGAAGATCCGCCACTCTGGCCGGCGCGCATGCTGGGGCGGGACGACCGCCGGGGTGTACTGGGCGTGCGGCTGATCCTGGAGCATCGTCCAGCTGACCGGGAAGTCCGAGCGCTCGAGCATGTCGGTCGCCGGGAGGATGTAGTCGGCGTGCCGCGCGGTCTCGCTCTGGTAGAGGTCGATGCACACCAGCAGGTCCAGCTTCCCGATCGCCTTCGCCATCGCGTCGCCGGGCGTGGAGTGCACCGGATTGCCGGCGCTCACGAACAGCGCCCGGATCCGCTCCGGGTGGTCGTTGTCGATCTCTTCCGGGAGGGCAGCGACCGGGAACGATCCGGCCACCCGGTGCCACTGGTGGACCAGGGTGCGGTGGGCGTCCGCGGTCCCCAGGCCGAGCATCCGGGCCAGGCGGAACGCGTCGAACGCCCCGCGGGGGACCAAAAGCCCGCCCTTCCGGTCGAGATGGCCGGCGACCAGGTGAAGCCCCTGGAGCAACCAGTAGGCCAGTGAGCCGAACGGCCCCATATTGACCCCGGTGGACATGTACAGGCAGGCGCCGTCCGCCGCCAGGAAGGCGCGGGCCAGCTCCCGGATGACCGACGCGGAGATCCCGGTCAGCGCCGCGCAGCGTTCTGGCGCCCAGTCGGCCGCAGCGTCACACAGCGCCTGTGTCCCGCGCGCAACCGCCTGCAACGCCGCATGGTCGACGGCCTGTTGTTCGTGCGCGATCACATGCAACATGCCCAACAGGAAGTAGACGTCAGTGCCGGGCAGGATGGCGTGGTGCTCGCCGACTCGGGCAGCGGTCTCGGTGCGCCGCGGATCCAGGATGACCACCCGACCCCCGCGGCGCTCGATGCCCTTCAGCCGATCCAGGGCGTTGGTGAGCTGCAAGACCGACATCTGACTGATCATGGGGTTGCTGCCCATACAGATGAACAGCTCGGTATGATCGAAGTCCGGGATCGGCTGCATGATCGACAGCCCATAGATCTGCGTCGAGACGTCAAACTTCGGGTTCACATCGATCGAGTGCGACGCGAAGTGGTTGGGTGAACCGAGCGCATCGAGGAACGCCGTGCTGAACAAGACGTTCTGCAGGCTGAAGAAGGTGGGGTTGCCGGAGTACATCCCCACGCTGCGGTCGCCGTGGGTGCGTCGGATCTGGCGCACCCGTGCCCCGATCTCATCGAGGGCCTGTTCCCAGGAGATCGGCTTGAGCTGGCCGTCGATCCGCTTGAGCGGCTGATTGACCCGATCCGGATCGGTGTGCAGGTCGCTGGCCGCCAACCCCTTGACACAGACGTAGCCCTGACTGACTGGATGCTGCTTGTCCGGCTTCAGCCGGACGATCTCTTCACCATCCACTGTGGCGATCAGCCCGCAGTGCGCCTCGCAGATTCGGCAGAAGGTATGAATGTCTCGCGTCATCTGGACCAGCATACGCCATCGCGGCAGGGCTGATACACTCCAGCCCCATGCGAACGGTCCTCATCACCGGCGGCTCCTCTGGCCTGGGCCTGGCCCTCTCCCGGCGCTTCGCGGCGCAGGGCGATCGGCTGCTGTGGGTCTCCCAAGACGCCCAACAACTCGAACACGCGCAACAGACCATGCGCGCCTCGTACCCGGACGCGGAGATTCACGTCCTCACCTGCGATCTGCGAGACGACGACGCGTCTGAGACGATCCATGCCTGGGCGACCGGGATCGGCGTGGTCGATGTCCTCGTCAACAATGCCGGATTCGGGAGCCACGGCGCCGCCTGGACGATTCCTGAAGAGCGAGAGCTGGCGGTGATTCAGGTCAACGCCGTCGCCCTCTATCGGCTGACCCGACGGTTTTTGCCAGAGATGATCGAACGGGACGCCGGGATGATCATCAACATCAGCTCCAACTCCAGCTTTCAGCCGGTGCCGCGGATGGCCATTTACGCGGCGACCAAAGGCTTCGTCACCCAGTTCTCCCGGGCACTGACCGAAGAGCTGCGAATGCAGGGCGCGGCGGTCAAGGTGATGACGGTCTGTCCGGCGGCGATCCGAGACACCGCGTTCCGGACCGTCAACGAGATGGATCGCGTGCGGACCTTCGATGGCCTCGCGACGACCACCACCGACGAGGTCGTCGGGGACATCTGGGACGGCATCCAGCGCCAGGAAGCCATGGTCGTCTCCGGGTGGCGGCAGCGGGCGCTGATGTGGCTGCGTCCGTTCCTGCCTCATGCACTGACGATGGCCATCGTTCAACGCGAGACCGCTTCCCGCTGAGCCACATCGACCGCGCCACGAGCGGTCGATGTGGCGGCTGTGGTACCGTATTCGGGTGTCTCGCTTTTGCAGCCTTCACCGGTTGCCGAGCTTTGTCGCGAAGCTCGAACCCGCTCTTTCAAGATAGTGCACAACAAGCCGGGGTAATGCGGTGCATCGGACGCGGCGCGGGAGACGCTCAAGCCCCTACTGCGTCGACGATCTGGACCGACCCCGCAGACGTGGTCACCGTCGACGCAGTAGGGGCTTGAGCGTCTCCCGCGCCGCGTCCGATGCACCACGCGGCTTGTTGTCCCAGGACCTGTACGGAGACACCACCCCTCACTCCATTGGCTGTGAGGGGGCTTCTTCTGTCCTGATCTTCAGCGCTGCTGGAGGCGGGGGACCAGCACGATCTCGGTCCGGCGGTTGTCCGCCCGTCCCTCTGGGGTGCTGTTGTCGGCCACCGGGCGCTGGTCGCCGAAGCCGACAAGGGCGATGTTGTCCTGGGGGATCCCGGCTTCGACCAGCAGCACCACGACCTCACGGGCCCGGAGCGCGGAGAGGGCCCAGTTGTCTGGATATGGCGCACCCGAACGAACCGGGACGTTGTCGGTGTGCCCCTCCACCCGGATCTCGCGGTCACTGACTTCATTGAGGACACCGGCCACCTTCTCCAGCGCGGCCTGGCCCTCTTTCTTCAGCGCCGTGGCGCCGGAGTCGAACAGCAGGGCGTTGGACAGCTGGACGGTCAGCTTGCCGGACAGCTCGGTGATGGTGACCTGCCCCGCGGCGATCTCCGACTCCAGCTCGCTGAGCAGAGAGGTGTATTCCCCGGTCTTCTCTTCGAGCGCGGCCTTCTCTGCGGCCAGCCGCTCGGCCTCTTCCTCCAGCGCGCCGATTCGGGTCCGGGCGTCTGCGATCTGCTGCTCGGTGGCGGCGGAGCGCTCCTGCATCGCAGCGAGCTGCGCCTCCAGCTCAGCTTTGGCCAGCTGGTTCTTGCGGCCCACGGTCCGCACGCTGGTGAGCGCCTCAGACACCTCGGCGAGTTCACGGTTCAAGGTCTTGTTCTGCTCAGAGAGCTGACGGGTCAGCGTCTCCAGCTCCTGGTTCTGGCCCTGAGCCGCGTTGAGCTGCGCTTCCAGCTGGGTGGCCCGCTCGCCCGACGCCGTCAGCTCGGCGCGAACGGTCTTCAGCTCCTGGTCCGCCGCCGCCAACGCTTCCAGGTGGCGGGCCTTGGGGACACACCCGATCGCCAGAACAGACGCGGTCATCAAGGCAGGCAACACGATCCGCATGATTCCTCCAGAAGGGTGGGGCCGGAGTGTATCCCGTTGTGAATCCCGATCCGCTGGCCGTCGTGAGAAATCCGTATAACCGGGGCGCCCAGGCCTGATTTTGGGCTAATGCCTTGTCGAGCCGCCGTTCCTCCAACTCTTCGAAGAGGCCCATGCCCCCTGCGTATCACACCCTGCTGGCCGTCTGGGGACTGTATATGTTCGCCCTGACCATGAGCATCCTGCTCCGGCGGGTGGAAGACGACCAGCGGGTCCACGATCTCCCGCTGGGGCTCGACAACCACGCCATCCCCAAGTCGCTGGCCTGGAAGCTGATGACCCTGCCGGCCATCCCGAGCGTTTTGGTGTTTTATGCCATGGCGGGTGGATTTCAGACCCACAACCTCATGAGTCCGCAGGCCGTCTTCATCGGGCTCTATTGCCTGCACTACCTGTACCGCTCGCTCATCTACCCGCAGCGGCTTCGAACGTCCAGACAGCGCTACTCCCCGGTCCTCGTGGTGTTGACGTGGACCTACTACATCCCGATGGGCTACTTCATGGGGACCTACTTCGCCCAGAATGACCCGATCATCGCCCAACTGAGCCTCCCGGTCATGCTCATCGGTGGCCTGCTGTTCTTTTCAGGGCTGGTCTCGACCATCCTCCACGACGAGTGGCTGATCCGCCTCCGCCATACACCGTCGCAGGACTACGCCATTCCGACCCGTGGGCTGTTTCAATACACCTCAAACGCCCACTATTTTTCAGAGTTTGTCGAGTGGACGGGCTTCGCCCTGATGACCATGGCGCTGCCCGCGTTCGTTCATCAGGTCGCGGTCTTTGCCCTGATGCTGCCCCAGGCCATCAAGACCCACACCTGGTATCGAAACCACTTCGGGACCCGGTATCCCACCAACCGGACCTCCTTCTTCCCCTTCCTCTTCTGAGCCTCACCCCGCAGGAGTACACTGCGGCTACCCCTCGACCGACTGGAGAGAACGATGCCCGTCCAATGGCAGGAAGAGAGCCGAATCGTGATGCCCGGGACCTCGATGCATGACTCGCGGGTGGTGGTCATCACCCAGAGCGCGCCCGTCTCTGGCGGGACGCTCTACCAGACCATCACCATCAAAGAGAACCCGCCCACCCAATCCGAGACGATGTCGACCGCCATGGTCTTCGTCCCCGATCCCCAATAGCGACCGGGATATGGTCAGGGGAGCTGGAGGCCCTCGACCAGCACCACGCCGAGCCGGCGCCACTCCACGAAGTGGCGCATGTCTGTGTAGAGGCTGACGGGCATCAGCGCATCGAGGGCCGCGGTGTCTTCGCGGTAGATCAGATGGACGCCCGCGCCCTGAAACAGCCGGGCCGCCCAGACATCCATCAACACGTCCACCTCGCCCGGGTACAGCCGGTGCCCCTCCGCGACCTCGACCGGGATCGCAGGGTCGCGCATCATCACGCAGTCATCGACCGTCCAGCGGTACGACTCTGGAGACCGCGCCGCGCCGCTCCAGCGACCGCGCAGCCACGCCGCCACCGCAGCGGGCTGCAGCGGGTCGGTCAACAAAAACCCCGCGCTCGCCCCCGCTGGGATCGAGGGGGCCTGCCAGGCCACCCCATCCGCGACGAGCACGACCTCATGCACCGGCCAGTCTGAGCGGTTGCGGAGGACGTAGTGGGGCCGTGTCGGCGACCATTGGTCCCCCCGCTCAAGGATGAGCGCCGGCTGCTCGCGCGTGTCGGCCTCATAGAAGACGAACCGCTCGACCTCATCGCCGCGCTGGACCCAGAGCGCCTGCGGCATCTCCCGAAGCGCCTCAACCCAGGTCACCTCCGCGCGGTGGGCCCCCGTGGGCGAATCGCGAAGGAGGCTCAGGGCGTCCCATCCGAGCTGTCGGGTCGGATCGGCGCCCACGCGCTCCCTCCGGTCGAAGCCCTCTGAACGCAGCGCCCGCTGCGCCAGGAGCGAGGAACGCGCAGCGGCAGCAGCGGGCCCGTTTGCCTCTGCCGCAGAGATGCGCCGATCGACCTGCGGGAACCACACGCTCGCCTCACCGTCTGAGAAGCCGACCTCAAGACCCACAGGGATCGCCGATCCCCAGGTAGGCGGCGCATAAAACTGAACCACCGGCAGCGTCCGTATCCCGCTGTCCGGAGGCAGGTGGCGGACGGGCTCTCCCACCGCGTCGGGGGACCCGACGCCCCGATGAAACCAGGAAGGCATCGGCACGCCCACGGGCGGCTGACCATCCCCCCGGAGGACCTCGACCCCCCACTCATGGGCGATCAGCGGAGCCGCGCACCATGACTTTGCATGGACCGCCCCAGAGAACAGGATCGACATCAACGCAAGCATCATCGCCTCTACAGCTGTGAGCCGGACAACGCGTGCCGCGCCCTTCTGCTTACAGAGATTCTGGATTACAGAGATTCTGGAGCGATTCATCCCCATTCGTTATCGGTCTGGTCTGCGGTGAAGCTGACGCCATCGGTCAGGGGAGAGGCCGTGCACACGTCGGAACGTTCGATGGAAGTGTGACGGGCTGGCGTAGCCGACCTGGCTGGCGAGCACGCCGATGTTTTCATCTCCCCGCAGCAGCCGGCTTCGCGCGACGGCCATCCGCACGTCGGTGATCCAGGCGCCGACGGGTTGGCCGGTCTCCTTCTTGACCCGCGCGGCGAGGTGGGTGGGGGCGCGCCCCACGGCCTGGGCGACGTCGACCAGCGAGATCGGCTCCAGGGCGTGTCTGGTGATCCAGGCGAGCGCCTGGGCGACCAGCGGGGTCTCCGCTGCGGGGAGGACGGCCTCTGCGGGGCGCGCCCGCAACAGCCGCGCGGTGAGAAGGCTCATCCGTCCATCGACGGCCAGCTCATGGCCGACCGTTGTGGTGGCCAGCTCGGCCTCCAGCTCTTTCAGATCGTTCACGATCGTCGCGACGCGGTCGGGTTCGGGGCGGAGCACCGGGCAGCCGCCGCGCTGGACCCGCTCGAACAGCGACCGCAGCGGCGGCCCCCACCGATCCGTCGGAAGGCAGGGGGTGCAGACAGACAACCCCACCAACGCCGTGAAGTTGCGATCGGCACGGTGGTGGGGCATCCCCTCGGGGACAAGAAGCACATCGCCGGGGCGGATCTGCCACACGGTGCCCATCCAGAACCGGGCATGCCCTTCGAGGAACACGGCCAGGCCGCTGTGGGTGTGCACCACCGGCCCGGACGGCTTCGCCGCCCAGGCCATGTGGATCACCGCGAGCGGCGCATGCGGCACCTTCACAGGACGCCCGAGAGGGCAGCGTTGATCATCGCACCCGCCGTCGATCCAGCCGCCGCCGCGTGGAGGACCTGATGGAAGGGCGTGGTGAGGTCCCCGGCAGCCCACATCATCGGCGCAGAGGTCCGCTGATATGAATCGACCACGACCAACCCGTCGGCGTTATGGGGCAGCGGAGACATCTCCAGGCCAAGGTCACGGACCAGCGGGACCTGCCGCTGGTGGGTCTTGATGAACAGCCCGGTCCGCCCCAGCCGGCTGCCATCCGACAGGCGCAGCGCTGTGAGCGTCTGACCGGGCCCTTCCAAGGCGACGACCGCTGCAGGGTGAATCCGAATCTCCAGCCGCTCAAGGGTGGCCACGGTCTCAGGCGACAGGGGCTCATCACCGGCGATCACCACGATGTCTTTGCTCCACTGATGGAGGGTCGGCCCGAAGTGGGCGATGTCTTCGCCGTGCCCGGTGGTCGCCAGCGGTTGGTCCTGCAGCTCCCAGCCGTGACAGTAGGGACACAGGTGCACGCTGGCCCCCCACTTCTCTGAGAACCCTGGCCAGTCTGGCAGCGCATCCTGCACCCCCATCGCCAGAAGCACCGCGCGACCCCGAACCGTGACCGCTTCCCCACAGTCGGCGATCCAGCGTTCGTCTTCACGACGGAGCCCGGTGACGGTGGCACGGTGCTGCGTGACGTTGGGATAGGCCGCCATCTGCGCCCAGGCGATCCGGCGCAGCTCGGCGGGCGGCGTGCCGTCCTGGGTGAGGAAATTGTGGACCCCTGCTGAGACTGCGTGCCGCGGGCTTCCCCGATCAATCACCACCACCCGCCGTCGCGCACGACCTGCGATCAGTGCAGCCGACAACCCCGCAGGGCCGCCGCCGATGATGATCACGTCCACGTCTTCTGTTGCTGCCATTTTCACTTTCTCCCTACTCTTATCATAATCAATGTAGGCGAAAGAGGCGGCCGGGCGAGATGCAGCGGCTTTGTTTGTTGTGCCCGATCCTATGGTCCTGTGATGCATAGAGACCACCAGGGCCAAACGGTCATCCATGGTCTCACGGCTGTGGTACAATGAGCGGGTGTCTCGCTTTTGCAGCCGTTGTGGTTGCCGAACTTCGAAGCGAAGTTCGAACACGCTCTTTCAAGAATGTGCACGATAAGCCGGGGTAATGCGGTGATGCGGTAGGGGGTCGGGGG
>JBCBLB010000123.1:0-16970 GCA_038520555.1 Myxococcota bacterium
CACCGAGACGATCGTCGACGGCTGGCTGCACACCGGCGACGTCGCGACGCGCGACGCCGACGGCCATTTCTACATCGTCGACCGCCTCAAGGAGCTGATCAAGTACAAGGGCTTCCAGGTCCCGCCCGCAGAGCTTGAGGCGCTGCTGATCACCCATCCCGCGGTTCAAGATGTCGCAGTCATCGGAATCCCCGATGAGGAGGCCGGCGAGCTGCCCAAGGCGTTCATCGTCAAGGCGCCCGGCCAGGATCCCTCGGCTGCGGACCTGCAGTCCTTCGTCGCTGAGCATGTCTCGACCTATAAGCGGATCCGGATGGTCGAGTTTATCGACGCGATCCCGAAGAGCGCCTCGGGCAAGATCCTGCGCCGCGTCCTGCGCACCCGATAGCCCGGCTCCTCATCAACGACGGTTCATGAGGAGCCGGGCGAATCGCGTCCAGCGCTGCGCTGCCGGAGACGGCGCGCCATGGGCGCGCTGTCCGGCAGGTTCATGGCCTGGATCAGGTCTCGCGCCTCCTGGAGCGTCGCATCGTCTGGCGCGAGGGCGTGAAGGACCAGCAGTCCCTCGATGAGGAAGTGGTGCTCCTGGATCTGGCGGAGGATCTGGATGCTGCGGTGTGCATCGGCGCGTGCGTCGTCGATGCGCCCTGGGGGGAGCCGTCGCGCCCGCTGAATCAGCAGCTGCCCGATGATCCATCGATCCTGGATCGTTTGTGCGATCCGGAGTGCGCTGTCGATGGTGACACACGCGACGTCATCGGGTTGTTGTACGCTCTGTGCCAGCAAGACGATGCAGCGTGCGCGCGGCTCGCTGAGGTCGGGCAGCAGGTGGATGGCCTGTTGGAGGAGGGCTGCCGCGTCCTCACGGCTGCCCTCCTGGCGGTGGGCCTCGCTCATCCGGAGCAGGGTCCGCGCCTCCCAGTCGCGGTTCTGGATGCGTTGATGTCCTTGCAGGGCGTCATGTAGGATCAGCTGTGCTTCGCGATAGCGTCCCTGTTGGATGAGGAGCGTGCCCAGGTTGGTGCGGACGATGGCTTCGATCCGGGGCGCTGAGGTCTCCCGGTAGCAGGCCAGGGATTCCTGATAGCGTGCCTCTGCACCTGAGAGGTCGCCGATGCGGTGGACGAGCTCTCCCATGCTCCCCAGCACGATGGCTTCATCGCGGAAATTGCCAATCCGCCGGTGCAGGGCGAGGGCCTTCTCCAGGCAGGCCTGGGCGTCTTCGAGCAAGCCCATCTCCAACAAAACGACGCCGAGGTTGCCGTTGATCTCTGCGATGCCGCGGCGGTCACGGTACGCTTTGTGGATGGCCATGGCGGTCTCATAGCAGCGCCGTGCCTGCTGGAGGTTCCCCTTTTGGAGATGCAGGCTTCCGAGGTTCCCGGTGATCAGGGCGATCGGGTTGCGGGCGTTGAGGCGCTCATAGATGTCCCGGGCGTGCTCGTAGTGGGTCTGCGCCTCATCGAAGCGGCCCTGTTCGTGGCACAAGGCGCCGAGGCTGCTGAGGGTGATGGCCGTCTGCCGGGTGAGCTGGTTGCGCCGCGACAGGACGAGCGCCTGTTGGTACGATGCTTCGGCTTCATCGACCCGTCCGGCGTCGTGCAGGGTCGTGCCGATCTCGAAGAGGATGTTCTCTTCGAAGCGCGTGTTCCCGTCTGCGCGACAGATGGCGAGGGCCTTCTCAAACAGGGGCGTGGCCGCGTTGGGTTGGCCGGTGAGGTGGAGGACTTCGGCTTCTGCGAGGCACAACTCCGCGATCCGGACGGCGCCCGGCATCTGACGGGCACCATGCACCAGCGGGAACGCTGCGCGGAGCGGGCCGCGGACATACAGCACTTCGGATGCGGCCAGCGCGCAGGCTGCCGCGGTGGGGGCGTCTCCGCGGGAGAGCGCCCGGTTCGTCGCGGCGGAGAGGTTGCCGAGATCCTGGTTGAGGGTCCGCATCAGCGGGACGGAACGGCCGATTCGGTTGAACCGACCCATCTCCGGTGTGCTGTATCGGGCGTAGAACCAGCCGTGGCGGCGCTCTACATCGATGGCGTCGCCGAACCCGGCGAGCTTCTCGGCGGCGTAGTCCCGGATGCTCAGCAGCAGCGCGAAGCGATCCTCGACGGCGCGCTGGATCAGGCTCTTGTCGATGAGCTGTTGAAGGATGGTGATCAGGTCTGCGTCGGGGAGCACCACGATCGCCTCGGCGGCGGTGAGGGTGAACCCCGACTCGAAGACCGACAGCTGGGCGAGGGCCCGCTGTTCGGTCTCATCGAGCATCTTCCAGCTCCAGTCCAGGGCGGCCCGCAGGGTGCTCTGCCGCTTGGGGCCGCGCCTGGACACCAGGATCCGGAACCGCTGGTCCAGGCGTTCACGCAGCTGGTGGAGGGTCATCAGCCGGGTGCGCGCCGCCGCGAGTTCGATCGCCAGGGGCAGCCCGTCGAGCATCTGGATCAGCTCCCGGGCGACCTCTGGATCGGCGATCTCGAAGTCTGGCCGATGGGCCTGGGCCCGAGACGCGAACAGGGCGAGGCTCTCTTCCTCTGGCATCGATCCCAGCTCACAGAGCACCTCACCGGGCAGGTTGAGCACCTGCTGGCTGGTGGCCAGAAAGCAGGCGTCTGGGCACGCCGTCGACCAGCGGCCGATGATCTGCTCCGCGAAGTGGACGATCTGTTCGCAGTTGTCGAAGATGACCAGACAGCGTCCTTTGCGCTGAATCGCCTGGCTGATCCGGGTATCCGGGGCGCCGTTGCTGAAATCCACGTTGAATGTCTCTGCGGTGGCGTGGAGCACCGCGTCTGGGGTCGTCGCTGTGGACAGATCGCAAAACCACACCCCACCGGACCATCGGCTCATGGACTGGTGGGCGTAGCGGGTCACCAGCCGGGTCTTCCCCGCGCCGCCGGGCCCGAGCACGGTGATCAGGGACGCGCCGGACGTGACCTGGGCGTCAAGCCGCGTCAACGCATCGGATCGGCCGATGAACGTGTCTCGCTCCGGAGGCAGCCGGTGCGCCCGCGGCGGATCGGAGCTGTTCGCGGAAGTCGGCGCACGCGCGACGTCGGATAAGTCTCGCTTCTCCAGATTCATCGATACATACGCAGCGATCCGCCCACCTGCGGCCAGGGCAGCGGGATCACAGGGAGGCAGGGCATCTCGGAGGGCGCTCGCAGAGGCGTATCGATCGGCCGGATCAGGAGATACCATCCGCATGATTGTTGATCGCAGCGACGGCGGCACCTCAGACAGCGCGAGGGGGGGCGGGCGGATCTCTTCCCGCAACGCATCCGGGGTGGTCACCGAAAAGGGTCGAAAACCCGTCAACATCTCAAAGAGCATCACCCCCAGAGAGAACACATCCGATCGGGTGGAGACCAGAGCGGGGCGTTCGAGCTGCTCGGGGGCGGCATAGGCGGGGGTGCCGACGAACCGACCGCTGTCGGGTTGGACGACGCCATCGGCGAAGCGGGCCAGGCCGAAGTCGGCGACCCGCGGAACCACCCGATCGCCGCCCCACTCCAGCAAGACGTTGCTGGGCTTGAGATCGCGGTGTACGACGTCGGCCTCGTGAGCCCGGGCGACGCCGGCCACGATCCCCTGGAACAGGGCGGTCGCCTCGGCGATGGTCAATGGCGCCACCCGCAGCAGGTGGTCCAGGCTGCCCCCCTCCACCAGCGGCATCAGCAGGGCCAGCTCCCCCCGAACCTCAAGGACGTCCGTGACCGGGACGATGTTTGTTGGATCCAGGTGCGCCTGGAGCCGCCCCTCCTGCAGCAGCTGCGCCCGCGTCGTTTCACTCGACTGGAACAGCACCTTCAGCGCATGCCGGGTGCCCAGGATGGTGTGACGGACCGCATAGACCGTCGCCATCCCCCCCGCACCGAGGGGATGCTCGATGGCATATCGACCCACGACGTCGCCTGGATACAGCATCGGAACTGCGCTCTCCTCCCCAACGTCACTCTATAGGGTTCGCGCCCGCCTGGGGGACACATCCGGGACAAGGTGCTGCGATGGCGGGGGGAGTGCGATACACTCAGGCCCTTCACCCGCCCACTGCGTCCGGAGACCTCGTCCATCACGGCGAGGAGGACCGCAGCGGCCATTCTCGCCATACAATAGGACTGCGAATCTCATGACGACCGAGCCGACGATCATCTATACCTGGACCGATGAGGCCCCCGCCCTCGCGACCTGCTCGTTTCTTCCCATCATCCAGGCCTTCGCCGCGGCGAGCGGCGTCACCGTGGAGACCCGCGACATC
This sequence comes from Myxococcota bacterium, assembly GCA_038520555.1. GTDB lineage: Bacteria > Myxococcota_A > UBA796 > UBA796 > UBA796 > JBCBLB01. The sequence continues at coordinate 4,256 of JBCBLB010000123.1, forward strand.
TCGCTCGCCGGTCGCATCCTTGCCGCCTTCCCCGATCACCTCACCGAGGCGCAACGGGTCAACGACGCCCTCGCCGAGCTGGGCGCGCTCGCCCAGCGCCCGGAAGCCAACATCATCAAGCTTCCCAACATCTCCGCCTCGCTGCCCCAGCTCAACGCCGCCATCGCCGAGCTGCAGGCCAAGGGCTACGCCCTGCCCGACTACCCCGATGAGCCGAAGACCGACGAAGAGCGCACCATCCAGGCCCGCTACAACAAGGTCAAAGGCAGCGCGGTCAACCCCGTCCTCCGCGAAGGCAACTCCGATCGCCGCGCCCCCAAAGCCGTCAAGGCCTATGCCCGCAACAACCCCCATCGTATGGGGCGCTGGTCGACAGACTCCGCTGCCCATGTCGCCACCATGAGCGCGGGCGACTTCCGCCACAACGAGACGTCCATCACCCTGCCCGCAGACACCACCGTTCGCATCGAGCACGTCGATGAGAGCGGCGCGGTAACCGTCCTCAAGGAGGGCATCGCCCTCCTCCGTGGGGAGATCCTCGACGGGTCGTTCATGAGCCGCGCTGCCCTGCTCGACTTCCTCGCCGCCGAGATCAAGGCTGCCCGTGACGCTGGCGGCCTCTTCTCGCTTCATATGAAGGCGACGATGATGAAGGTCTCCGACCCGATCATCTTCGGCCACGCGGTGAAGGTCTTCTTCGCCGACCTGTTCGACAAGTACGGGGAGACCTTCGACCGCATCGGCGTCGACGCCAACAACGGCTTCGGCGACGTCGTCGAGAAGATCCAGGCGCTGCCCGCAGACGCGCGCGCGGCCATCGAAGCGGACATCCAGGCCATCTACGACCGCGGCCCGGCGCTGTCCATGGTCGACTCCGACAAGGGCATCACCAACCTGCACCGCCCCAATGACGTCATCATCGACGCCTCGATGCCTGTCATGATCCGAAACGGCGGCAAGCTCTGGGACCACAACGGCGACACCCAGGACGCCAAGGCCACCATCCCCGACAGCAGCTACGCCGCCCTGTACCAGGTCCTCATCGACGATTGTAAGGCCAACGGCGCCTATGACCCGACCACCATGGGCTCCGTCCCCAACGTCGGGCTGATGGCCAAGAAGGCCGAAGAGTACGGCTCGCATGACAAGACCTTCGAGATCGCCGCCCCCGGCACGGTGCGCGTCGTCGACGCCGCCTCCGGTGAGACGCTGATCGCCCACGCGGTCGGTGAAGGGGACATCTGGCGCGCCTGCCAGACCAAGGACGACGCCGTCCAGGACTGGGTCAAGCTCGCCGTCACCCGCGCCCGCGCCACCGGCGCCCCTGCCGTCTTCTGGCTCGATGAGACCCGCGCCCATGACGCCCAGCTCATCGAGAAGGTCAACCGGTACCTCAAGGACCATGACACCGACGGCCTTGAGATCCACATCCTCGACGTTGCCCGCGCCGCTCAGCTCAGCGTCGAGCGCATCCGAACGGGCCAGGACACCATCTCTGTCACCGGAAACGTCCTTCGTGACTACCTCACCGACCTCTTCCCCATCCTCGAAGTCGGAACCTCCGCCAAGATGCTCTCTGTCGTCCCCCTGATGAACGGTGGGGGCCTGTTCGAGACCGGCGCCGGCGGATCCGCCCCCAAACATGTCCAGCAGTTCAACCGTGAGAACCACCTGCGGTGGGACTCGCTCGGCGAATTCCTGGCCTTGTCGGTGTCGTTCGCGCATCTCGGTGAGAAGTTCGACAACCCCCGCGCCCGAATCCTCGGCGACACCCTGGATGTGGCCACCACCCAGTACCTGCTCAACAACAAGTCGCCCTCTCGGAAGGTCAACGAGCACGACAACCGCGGCAGCCACTACTATCTGGCCATGTACTGGGCCCAGGCGCTCGCCGCGCAGACCGAAGACGCGGAGCTCGCCGCGCACTTCGCCCCCCTCGCCAAGACCCTCGCTGACAACGAAGACGCCATCAACCAGGAACTCATCGGCGCCCAGGGACAGCCCATGGACATCGACGGGTATTACGCCTTCGACCGCGATAAGGCCAACGCTGCCATGCGGCCGTCTCAGACCCTCAACCAGATCATCGACAACGCATAGCGCTCAGCGGGCAAGGCCCAGGCGATCTCATCTGCAGGCGATCTCATCTGCAGGCGATCTCATCTGCAGGCGATCTCATCTGCGGGCGGGCGTCTTCAGGACAGCTCGCCCGTCTTCGTTGGAAGATGTGCCGTGAGCCCGGACACCTATCGGCGGGGCTTGCGGTACAGGTCCCGCAGCAGATCGTCAAATGCTGCGAACACAGGAAGCTCGGGATTCTTCATGGGCTTCTTCATCGCGATTTCCCTCCGTTGAACGTCTCGGCCACCGATAAATACAGCTTGAGCACTTTCGGTGTTTTGCGCAACAGCAATTTTATTGCGATGCAGCATATCAGCCATAAACCATCGGTTTGCGACCGCTGGCGTCCGATACCGACCGCTCAGTTCGACGCGGCGCGCTGCCGCCGCGCGGTCGGATACGGGGACGCAATGGAGGGGATGAATGCATCGGCGATGGTTCGATCTGGTTCTGGTCTCGGGCGGGATCATCGTGTTCACACCCGTGATGGTCGGCCTCTCTGCTGCGATCTGGTGGGAAGATGGTGGCGACGTCTTCTTCGTCCAGGAGCGGCTGGGACGACATCGCCGCCCGTTCCGGATCCTCAAGCTTCGCAGCATGCGCGACGGTGAGGTCACCCGGGTCGGTCGATGGATTCGGGCCACCGGCCTCGATGAGGTCGCACAGTTTCGAAACGTGCTCCGCGGAGAGATGCGGTTGGTGGGGCCGCGGCCGCTGACCGGGGATGACGTCGTGCGGCTGGGATGGGATCACGCCGACGCCGATCACCGGTTCGCGGTGCCGCCGGGAATCACCGGTCTGGCCCAGGTCTTCGGCCGCGGCGCCAGGCCCAGCCTCGCCTTGGATGAGGCCTACATCCGCAACCAGAGCTTGCGCTTAGATGCCGAGCTGGTCGCGATCTCATTCGTGGTCAACGCCCTGGGCAAAGCGCGCACCCGAAGACTGCTTCAGGTGTCGGCCGCCCAACGGCTCCGCGCTGTCCGGCTCGCCCATACGGTCCTCAGATCTTCATCATGACCGCTTCGTCCCGCCATACGGTCTTCATCGGACGGGTGACGTCCTTCCGTCCGAGAGGCGTCGTCGATGAGGAGTTCATGATTGGATATGCCGTTTGATACGCCTTGTTTTCCGCCGGCCATCCTCCAGCGCGGGTCGTATCGGTGGCCTGGCTCAGTCGCCGGTATACTCTGGATCGCCGGGGGAGCGGTATCGATCCAGCGGGCTCCGCTTCGCGTCGCTGCCGTAGAAGCGGCCATTGCCCTGGACGTCTCCGAACAGCAGAAACAGCGGCGATAGGGCACCATCCATGGGCTGCTTCATGCCCATCTGTGCGGGCGTCTGCCCGGACGCGACCGCATAGTGGCGGGTCATGTCGGTTTCAATGAAGCCCGGCGTGCAGGCGTTGATCGTGAGGTTCGGCCGCTCGCGGGCGAGCAGGATGGTGTAGGCGTTGACGAGCGCCTTGGACAGCCCATACGCGCGGCCGTCGCCGAAGCCGTGCTGGGCGAGGTCCTGGGGGGAGGCGCCGTGTTGGTTCACGGCATCGATCAGGGCGTCCAGGTCCTGGCGGGTGATGTCCGGGTTGGTGAACGCCTGCTGTCGCGCCGGGCTGCACCGAGAGACGAACATCGGCCCAGAGGCAGAGGAGACCTGGACGATGCGTCCGTTGGTCTCATCGAGAAGCGGGAGCATCTGCTCGGTGACAGCGCGCAGGCCGAAGAAGTTGACCCCCAGGATGGTCTGGAGGTCGCCCTCGCCGGTGCCGGCGTTGTTGACGAGGCCAAACAGCGGCGCGACCTGAGCCGCGGCGCGCGCGATCGAGTCGGCGTCGGTGACGTCGAGCTGTAGGACGGCGAGCCGATCGGACCAGTCGGGCTGCGTGGCAAGGATCTCATCGCGGGCCGCCTGCCCACGGGGCGCGTTTCGCGCGCCCAGATAGACGAATGTGTCCGTTTGTTCGGCGAGGATTCGGATCGCAATGGCTTTGCCGATCCCTTTGTTGGCTCCGGTGACCACAACACGGCGCATCTTCCACCTCCAACGAATTGTCTCATGAGTAACGCAGCCCGCGCGCCTCCCGCGCTCCTCTCAGAAGGCTTCACCGACATAGATATAGAACCCGGGGCCGTCCTCGCTCCAGCCGATGTCACCGCGGGTGAAGATGTCGGACTTGGGGAAGGTGAGGACCCGGATCCCCGCCCCACCGGTCACCCGAACCTCAGACAGGGACAGATCCGATATCGTCGGGGCGACCGTGCCCGCAGCGAGGAACGCCGCGGCCCCGATGCGGTTGGTCCACGACATCGGGATGGGAAGCATTCGGAACTCCACCTGGGCGGCGGTCAGGTTCTGATCCCGGTAACGGCCGGTGTAGTAGCCGCGCATGATCGACTCGCCGCCGATGAGCGCCAGCTCGTTGAAGGGCAGATCGCCGTTTCCGAACTGGCCCAGCACCTGGCCGGCCAGGACGTTGTGCTCGCCGATGGGCAGGTAGCCACGCAGGTCAACGTAGGCGTTGCCGAAGGTGTACTCGCTCAAGAACCGATCGGAGCTTTGCAGGTAGGCGATCTCTCCGAAGACGCCTTCTCGAACGTTGAGCGGGTTGTGGCGGGTGTCATGGACGAGCCCCAGGCCGACTGTCAGGTTGGCGGTGCCGTCCCCGCCGCGCGGCAGGGGGTCGGGGACAGGTCCATCCAGTGGTTGAAACTCAACATTGCCGATCGCATTGAACCCGATCTCCGGGCCAAAGTACAGGTCGCTCTCCCCGAGCCGCACCAACACCCGCTCCCGGATCAGGGCCAGCCGGGCATCGACCACGACGGCGTCGTCCGACTCTGCGTCGGTCCCGATCCCATAGTACTTCAGCGGGAAATACTGGATCTGCCCCTCTCCCAGAAACGACCAGCGGCTCTGGTTCGTGAAGACCGCGTTCTCAAACCGAACCCCGAACTGATTGTTGAAGGTGTAGAAGACATAGACCGGAATTTCGCTGAGGCGGTTGGTCGGATCGCGGCGCGCCCGGAACAGGTACAGGCTGCTCAGCCCCATCTCCAGCCGGGTCTCCGGCGCGTAGGCCAGCACCGGGTAGATCAAAAACTGTGGCTTCTCTGGCTGTGCGGGACCCTTGATGAGCTGGTCGATGTACCGTCGAAGCAACCCGCGCTCATCGGGGGGGGCATCGCTTGTGTCCGTCTCTGCCGGCGGGGATTGCACGGGAGCGTCTGCGCGGGCGGGCGCGGCGAGGATCAGGAGCGTCGCGAAGAGGAGGGGCATTGCGGGCAAGGTAGGGGCAGCGCCCGCCGTCGTCAAGCCCCCGCGCGCTGTCGTCGATCCGTCACTGACGGGGCCAGCAGCGTCGACAATTCTTCGATGATGCGGTCGGCGTTGACGGGTTTGGTCAGGCATCGGTTCATCCCGGCGAGCAGGCAGCGCTGGTGGGCGTCGGGGTTGAGATCGGCGGTGAGGCCGATGATCGGGGCGTCGAAGCCCCCATCGCGCAGCCGCTGGGTCGCCTCGACGCCGTCGAGACGGGGCATATGGTAGTCCATCATCACGAAGTCGTGTGCGTCGACGACTTCAATGGCTTCCTGGCCGTCTTTCGCTTCATCGACGTGACAGCCCAGCGCTTCCAGGGTGCGCCGACAGACCAATCGATTCAGGGCGTTGTCATCGACGACCAGCGCGCTCCGCGCGCTCAGGAGCACCGGCTGTGTGGGCGGTGCGCAGACCGCAACCCCCAGAGAGACCGTGAACACGCTCCCTTCTCCGGGGTGGCTCTCCAGCGCCAGGGTGCCCCCCATCGACTGCAGCAGCCGCTTGCTGATGGTCAGCCCCAGGCCCAGCCCTTCGAACCGGCGGGTGCTGCCGATGTCTGCCTGTGAGAACGGCTGGAGGATCCGGGCGGTGTCCTCTGGAGAGATGCCGATGCCGGTGTCGTGGACCGAGAACCGAAGGGTGAACGATGCATCCGCCGCGTCCCCGTGCACGCGAAGTCGGACCGTTCCGGTGTCGGTGAACTTGATGGCGTTGGACAACAGCTGAATCAGCACCTGCCGGAGCCGGTCGGCGTCGACGAAGACCTGGGCAGGCACGTCCGGATCGACCACAAACGATAGCGGCAGCGCCTTCTGGTCCGCGGCGGGCTGGGCGGCGCGGATCACTCCGTCGCACAGGGTGCGGATGGTGGCCGGCGTCGGGGTCGCCGGGCCGTCCTGGGCGGGATCGCGCGCCACCGTGAGGATCGCCTCGAACATCGACAGCAGCACCTGGCCGTTGCTGTCGATCTCATCGACGATCTCTTCGCGGCGACCGCGGTCGGTTTCGTCCCGAAGGATCCGGGCCAGGCCCAGGATGCCGTTGAGCGGCGTGTTCAGCTCGTGGCTCACCGCAGACAGCATCGCCGCTCGGGATTGATGCGCCGCCTCCGCCTGCTGTTGCGCCTGGGTCAGGCTCTGCTCACGCGCCTCCGCCGCCCGTTGGTAGCTGATGACCAGCGCGGTGACCATGGCCATCGAGGTGCTCGTCACGACCGCGTAGTTGATGATGTCCTCAGACGGCAGCACCCACTGATGCAGGAACATCAGCCCGCCCAGGTACACCATCGAGATGAGCAGCCAGACGATCCCGGCCGTGGTCCCTGCGGTCACCGTCGCCAGCGGCGCGATCGAGATGAGCATCGGGTTCATCAGGATGGCTTCGGGACGGAGCGCGTAGCTGAAATGCAGCAGAATCAAAAAGCCGCACAACGGCAGCCCCACGTTGCGCAGCGGCGCCCCCCGACGGAGCGCCATGATCGTCACCAGCGCGGCGGCGAAGATCGCGACGCTCATCCCCATATAGGTGTCCGGGTTCCCCCACCGCCCATGCAGCACCGCAGCGACGACGCTGAGGAGCAGCGGGATCTGCATCAAGCGTTGAAGCGTCTGCCGGACGTGGGGTTCTGTGTTGGAGTCCATACCCATGTCTCATCGGTGATGCGGTTTATGCGTTAAACGGGCTCCGTCTCTGCTCCAAGGAGCGCGTCTCGAAGCGCCCGCAGAAGGTCGGTGCGGGTCACGATCCCGACCGGTGCATTGCAATAGTTGATCATCGGCAGACATCCGATCCGACGCGCGACCATCAGCTGCGCCGCCTCCCGCAACGACATCGCGGGCGTGGCGGTGTACGGCGGCGTGACCCGCACCGCCGCCCCCGCCAGCAGATCCCCGTTCGTGGTGTGCGCTCCCTGCGAGATCAGGTCCCGATAGGAGAGCACCCCGTAGAGCTGCGTGCGTTCGGTCACCAGGATGTGGCGGTGGCCGCTCTGGAGCATCTGCTGGAGCGCCTCACGCACGGGCTGGTCACGATCGATGGTCAGCGGCGCGGCGCCCGACAACGTCATCGCTGAATGCGTCGCAGGCAGCAGCCCCTGGGCCAACCGCAGCCCGTCATGTTCAGTGATGATCCCCACCGTCTGGCCGTAGGGATCGAAAATCAACAGGACGTCGTTCATGCTGCTGACGAGCAGATCGATCGCCTCACGCACCTGGGCGCGTTCATACAGCATCACCGGCGCTGCGGCCACGTCTCGCGCGGTAAGCTGCGCGCGGCGCATGTCGAACGCCACCCACTTCGTGCCCTTCGCCTTGAACCCGGCGCCCAGCACAGCCACATCGCCATGTTCGAAGATGGCGTGGTCGTGAATGACCCCGAGCAGGCGCTGATCGTCATCGATGACCGGCAGGTGACGGATGTTGTGCCGGAGCAGAAGGTGTGCACAGTCCGGGAGCGTCTGGTCCGGGCGAACATGGACGGGGCTGGGGGTCATCAACTCGGCAGCGATCATCAGCGACCTCACAAAAGCAGGACACGAACCCGGGGAAAGCAGATCTCATGCCACCCCCCATGATCGGGAGAACCGACGCTTTCTGGGCGGGGAGTGTGCCAATCCCCCCAGTTGCGGTGTGTGAACGTGAACAGCTACCCGTCGAGGAAGATGGTCAGCTGGTCTGCTGCGCGGGTGACGGCGGTGTAGGCCAGCCGACGTCGGTCACGCATTCGTCGGAAGGCCAAACAGGACACGAAGCCGACCGCATCCCACTGGCTGCCCTGGGCCTTGTGAACGGTCAGACAGAAGCCGTGGTCGACGTGGATCACCCGGTCCAGGTGCTTCTTCCTGCCGCGCCACGCCTTGAACGCGCCGATCTCGGCGCCGATGAGGTCGACGTTGACGAGGACGGTCTGTTCATCTGTGAAGGTGACCTCCCACAGCTCGGCCCGGTGTATCCACGACGGCCCGGCGGCCCGGCGGGCCGCCTGGACGATGCGCACGTCCCCGTTCATCAGGTGGAGGGAGTCATGGTTGATGAGGTTGACCAGCCGGTCGCCCGGCGAGATGGGCTGCCCGTCCAGGGCGAGCTGTGCGCGGATGGCGTCATTGAGCGCCCGCCGCCGCTGGTTGGTCAGCGTGATCAGGGTGGCGTCCTGTTCGGCGCGGATGGCGTCGAGCATCCACTCGACCGCATCGCCGCGGAGGCGCTGGCACACCCCATCTTGCCACCCGGTAAACGACGTGCCGTGGCGAATGGCGTGGGCGAGCTGGATGATCGGGCTGCCGGCGGCCTGGCGATGGATCGCCTCCAGCGCGGCGGTGGGTGCAGAGAAGTCCGGCCCCCAGTCGCCCCGGATCGGCGGGAGCTGCTCGCGGTCGCCGACGTACAACAACTGCGCCCCGTCCGGGAGGTGGGCGAGCAAATCGTCGTGGAGCCGCTGGTCGACCATCGACGCTTCGTCGCAGATGACCAGCCCGCCCGGCGGGCAGGGCGCGCGCTTGTCCCCGAAGCGAAGCATGGCGCCATCGGACTCCACCCGACCGTAGAGCGCCCGGTGGATCGTCGACGCCCGCTGCCCGGTCACCGCAGCCAGCCGGGCCGCCGCCTTCCCGGTCGGGCACAACAGGACGACCGGCCGACGGTGACCGATATCGGCCAACAATGAACGCATCAGCGTCGTCTTGCCCGAACCGGCCGGGCCGACCAGGACGCTGACCGTCTGTCCCCCGCTCAACGCGTCGAGGATCTGACGACGGGCGTGTTGTTGATCAGCGGAGAGCGGGGGAGTCATCTTCACCATCCTAACCAGCGAATATCCCCGGCGCTCCGCGCCACGGGCGCAAAGAATCTGACAAGGCGGTGGGCCCTCTTGTGATCTGGAAGATTGACCTCTACGGTATGGAGAGCGACCGCTGGTTGAGCGGCGCCTCCTCTCGGAGAGGACCATGACCCGATCCCCCATCTGCTCGGACCCTCGGGGTGGTGCCGAGGTTGAACCACGCTGAACCCGACCTCGCCGGAACCGGTCCTCGCCCGGATCGATGAGCTCCTCGCTGCGGTCGACCGGGGCTCGGTCGATCAGGGCCTTGAGCTGCTGTTGTCCCTGAACAACCCGGTGCTCCTCGCCGAGTACGCAGAGGGATGCCATGTCGACGGCCTCGGGCAGTGTATCCCCGGATCCCGGCTGAAGGCGCTGCTCGATCCCCGACACGCGGACCGGGTGATCTTCGAAGTCCTCGCCCAGACCGGGCAGGAAGTCGACGCAGAGATGCTCTGCCTGTACGACAACGTCAGCGCCGCCGATCTGCGGAAGCTGACCGCGTTCCCCGCCCTCGTCGACGTGAACCTCTACAACTGCGACGGGTTGACCGATCTGTCCCCGCTCGCAGACCTCGACGGGGTGTCGACCATCACCATCGACGGCGCGCCAGCGCTGGCCGATCTCTCCCCGCTCATCCAGATGCCCGCCCTCGAGATGCTGTGGCTGGAGCAGTGCCCATCTCTCGTCGATGCCGACACCATCGGTCAGCTGCGCTTGACCACCCTCTCGATACGGCGGTGCCGGAAGATCGACGACATCGGCTTCGTGCGTGGGCTCTCCGCATTGAAGACGCTGTGGCTCAACCTCGAACATCTGGTCGACCTGTCCCCGCTGGCCGCGCTGCCCGCCCTCGAAGATCTGAGCCTGTCCGACTGCCACAGCCTCCGCGACCTCTCGCCCATTCAGTCGCTGCCGACCCTGCGGACGCTGACGCTGGTGCGGCTCGATGGGGCGCTCCAGTTCGGCCCGCTCGCTGCGATCCCCTCGCTGGTGCGGCTGACCCTGTCCGGGCAGCCCCATCAGCTGGACCTGTCGACGTTTCCCCCCTCGCCGGGGCTGAAGTCCCTGTACATCACATACAGCGCCTTCGGAAGGCAGCTCGACCTGAGCCCGTTCCTCGCGTTGGCCGCCCTTCGGGTCGATGCCTCTGTGGCGGACGGCGCGCTGGAGGTGTGCGGCGTCGGTGATGCAGAGACGATTGAGTTCTCTTCAATTCGGATCCTCTCGACACTGCGAATTCAGGACGCCGCCAACCTGGACACCCTGACGATCGAGCGGTGTGAGGACCTGGAAGCAGCCCACCTCCCGCCCGCGCGGCGGCTGATCATCGGCGGGTGTGCCCGACTCACATCTCTCGAAATGGCCGGCGGCGTCCAGAAAGTGGTGCTTCGAAGCGACGCCTCGCTGGCGCTGCTGTCGGCGCTCGAACCCAACCGGCTGGAGCATCTGGAACTCAGCAGCCTCCACACCATCGAGACCCTGCCGGCGCTGTCTCGGTTTTCTCGGCTGAAGACCATCAAAATCGAAGGGTGCAGCCGCTTGACAGACGCCTCTGCGCTCGCGACAGTCATGGCGCTGGAGACGTTGACCATTCAACGCTGCCCCTCCCTCATCGAGCGAACCGTTCCGCAACACCTTCGATAAACCCGCCGCCGCTGCTGACGGCACGCAGCCGCAGGTTCCGGATATCGTCCCCGCAACGTGCCGTGGACGATGCCGTCTTTACATCAACGCCTGTGATGACCGAGAGGGACGGTTATTCTTGTACTCGCCATACCTGAAGGTCTCCCTGGACCAGAACGGCAATATGGTCCCCTGCGGGATGGAGCGCAACGGGAACGCAGGTGACATCGTCACCACCAATGATTCCCGTCCAGAGCGCACGAAGCTGTGGGGTTTCTGGCGCAATGTCCCAGAGAAGAACCAGGGTACGACGCTTTGCCGGGGAAACAGAGCCTGATTCGTTGGTATGAACGAGCAGAACGCGGGTGCCATCCGCGCTCCACTGAATGTGCTCTGTGTGGAAGTCGCCCCATAAGCTCCCACCGGCTTCATCCAGGTGAGGCGCAAGGGTGACATGATCCCGATGGTTCCATCGAACGAGATGGGTATCCCATCCCACACATGCGACATCTGCTGCGGGAGAGAGGTGTACACGACAGCCCCCACGCTCTCGGAGGTCTGTCTGCGCGAGGAGGGACATCGTGGGCGCATGAACCAGGTCCAGGAGAGCGTGTGATGTGTCACTACACGCAATACACCCATATGGAATGTGTGATGAAGCTTCACACCATCGCTGAGTCATGGTGGGGGGGCGATCGGCTGCGTCCAGAATTTCGCGTCGGGTCTGGAAGATGAACGCTCCCTTGTCGAGATCAAGAAGATCGATGCCATCGAGGTCTATGGGATCACAAACCAAGAGCAGACGATGATTGTAGATGGACAGTCGATACGGAGAAGGGCAGGTATGGCTCCGAAGCGTGGTAAGCGTATCTTCGTGTGGGTGCCATTGTTGGATCTGGGTGGCGGTAACCACGATTACCGTCTCATCATCTGACCAGCACAATTCACTCCCTGCACGCATTTCACGGATGGCGACGGAGGCGCCGTCAGAAACGCTCGACACCCCCGCGTATTGGTGGCCCTGCCAGAAGCCATACAGGAGGGTCTCTCCCCCAGGAGAGAACGCGAGGACGTTGATTTCCCATTCTGATGACGGCTTCTGGGCGTTGAGTGCCGTCTTCAAGTCCTGGACCCAGACCCGGGCGAGGCGCTGGGTCCAGACAACCGGTTCCGCTGGGATATCCAACCGATGTTTGATCTGGATGGGCGGTGTATCGAGGAGCGCAAGGATCGTTGCAGCGTATTTCTGGGCCGCTTCCAGGTCCCAGGCGTCCGGCCAGGTTCGGGAGAGCGTGTCATATTGTTCGCATACGCTGCATCCACAGCGTCGTGCGTCGATGTGTTGGAGCAGGCGTTTCTGATCCGCCTCGCTCAGTTCTTCACACGTCTGGCGTGGACTCCAGAGCGGGAAGAGGCGTCCAGCCGGAGTTTCAAAGGAGAATTCAACGATCTCATCGCCGTCTTCAATGGGCAAAACACCGGCGTTGTTGTCTTCAGCGTACGGTGGCGGATGTGTTGGGTAGGGGGTGGTGAGTCGATACCCCGCCTGTGCGAAGACCGTCTTGATTTCGATGTGATGGTACGCGACGATCATCCCGAACCAGTGCGCGCCGATGCTGGCCCCATCCCGGGTGAAACCAAACCACATCGTGTTGTCCCGAAAATGGCTGTAGTCCCGATCGTCGGGCGCGAAGACATCCTCCCATAACCATGATGAGAGGAGCTTTCGTTCTGCAGAATGACAAAGACGCTCGAAGAGCAGATCATATATCTTCTGTCCCACGCGTTGAAAGAGGATGTCGAGGGGATCAGGATCAGGATCAGCCGGTTCAAAGTGGAG
>JBCBLB010000387.1:0-9412 GCA_038520555.1 Myxococcota bacterium
AGCGACGCCCATCTCCATGCCCGCGGCTGGGCTATACCATTGCTTGATTACCCGTTCCATTCGTCCCGTCTCGCTTGATAAACACGTCGGAGGACCTTAGCCCACCGAGCCCTCTGCTCGCCCAGCGGGTTCGAACGCGGTCGTTCAGACCCCACAGGAGACCTTGATGATCGTCTGGTTGATATTCGCGTTGGCCTGTGACGCCCCTTCGGCGCCTGAGCGTTCTGGGGCGGCTGCGTCGGGTCCACCGCCGATGTCCTGGGTCGACGATCGCATCACCGAGGCGGAGACCCGGCTTCAGAAGGCTCCCGCTGGCCGGTTGTTGCGCAAGGCCATCGACGCTCACGGCGGGCTGCGCCCGTGGTACGCATCGGGGACGGTGGCGTTCGACTTCAGCGACCTCCCCGCTGGCAAGCCGGACCAGCGGCGATACACCCGCAGCCGCGTCGATCTGTAGCGTGTCCGGGCAGTACAGACGGAGCTGGGCGAGGGGGCGGACGATTATTATGTGTTGTACCTGGATCCGGACACCGCACGGTTGGAAGCGCTCCGTTACATCGTGAGCTACCCCGGCTTCTTCCCGGATGGTGGATCTTCCCCGGATAAACTATTGTTCTATCGGGGCTATTCATCGGTCTCCGGGATGCAGGTGGCCGGTCATTACGACGGGTTGTCCTGGAGGGATGGGGCGACGGTGAGCACGACGCTAAAATAGACGCTGGGGGAGTGATGCCAGACAAACCGGGGCGAGAGACGGAGCAGCGCATCATCGCGCGCAATCAGGCGGCAGAGGAGCGCACGCCCAGCCTGGCGGCCGAAATGGACCGGCTGTTCGAGACCAACCGCCCTCAGATCTATCGGCTGTGTCTGCGAATGACCGGTGATCCGCAGCGGGCTGAGGAGCTGACCCAGGAGACGCTGTTGGTCGCGTACAAGCGGCTCGATGAGTTCCGAATGCAGGCTCGCTTCAGCACCTGGATCTATGGGATCGCTCGGAACCTGTCCCGGAACGCCCGGCGGAAGCGGAGCGAGACCCTCACTGAGGATGGCGTCTTCGAGCCGGGCAGCGTGGAGGCGGATGCGCTTCAGGCGCTGCAGGATCAGGAGCGGGTCGCCCTGTTGAAGCAGGCGGCGGCGGCGCTGAGCCCCATCGAACAGGAAGCCATCCACCTTCGCTACGTCGAGCACCTGTCGCAGGATGAGATCACGGCCGTGCTTTCGCTGGATGGTAGCGGCGCCCGCGGACTGTTACAGCGGTGCCGCCGAAAGCTCCGCCGTGCGCTGACCGAGAAGATGGAGGCGCTGGGACACGGGGAGTCGTTGTTTCTTACACGAGGATGAACGTGACGGAGCGGGAGAAGGTGCCGGACACCGGCTGGAAGATGGGCGTCGAGGTCGAATTGATGGCACCGCGCGGCTTGAGCCGCCGCCACCTCGCCGTTCGTCTCGCTGCGGACACCGGCGGGACGGTCCAGACGTATTTTCTGCACCAGGAAGAGCCGAGCAAGGTCCCCGGAATGACGTTGTTCGACAACCTGACCCAGGCGTTTGAAGTTGTGCGGCCCGATGGCCGCTGGGCGGCGCGGCTGGCTGATGACTTAACGTTACAGGTGGACCTGGACCGACGCGCACCACCGAAACCGGGTTGGTTTCGCATCGTCAGCGACGACCGCCGGCTGCTTCGTCTGATCGCGCGCCATGGGCCCGCCGATCAGGACGCCTTCGCGGCGCTCTCTCCGACCGCAGACCTGTTCGGAACCCGACCCCGACGCCAGGAGGGGGCGATGGTTCAGATCGTTGATGAGACCGGCGCGCCCGTAGCCATCGGTGCTCCATTGCCAGGAGAACGGGAGCGCCCTTGTGAGGTGATCTCGGCGCCCATGATTCACAACCAACTTACTTGTTTAGAGTCACTGCTCGCCCCTGCGCGGGAGCTGGGCTTTTCAATTCCCATCGAAGCAGCCGTACACCTGCATTTTGACGCGACTCCGCTGAAGAACAGCCGGGTGTTCGCAAACCTGGTCCGATTCTTCAGCTCTGCGCTCCCGATCCTCAAAGACCTCGTCATGACCAACCCCCGATGTCGGCGGCTGGGCCCATGGCCCGACGCCTTGATCGAGATGGTCGATGAACCAGGGTTCCGGCAGCTGCCATGGCCAGCAGCACAGCAGCGGCTTCAGACCCTGAATTTGACCAAATATTGCGATCTCAACCTGAAGAACGTTGTCCATGAGGTGAATGGGAAGGACACGGTTGAAGTTCGCATTTTACCCGGGATGATCCACGGCCAGGAGGTGATGCACTGTGCGCACCTTTTTGCCGGGTTGCTTCGATATGCCATCGCGACCGATGTGATCGATGATGAGCGTGGCGAAGGGGTGGAAAGGATAATTTCGGAATTAGAGATGCCCGATCAGGTCAAACAAGGCTGGGTTTAGCGGTGTGTGCTATTTCACATCATCAATTTTGACCCGTTGGTGTAGATGTTTCTGATTAGGTTGTCTTTGTGAATGAATAAAACCAGAGGGAGTTCGTTGTGTTGGATCGTTGTGATTTCGGTGGGCTTGTTTTTTATATTGAGCGAATTAGATCCGTGGGGACCGCATCGCGTGGACTTTCGCTTTATGTCCATTGCGAGTTCCGTTTGTCTTTCTAAAGGCAGAAAGATTCAGTCATAGGGTGTGAAAGAAAAGATGGAAAGTCTAACGGATTTCAACGGTAGGCTACAGGCGCTCATCACTGAACATCGACTTCGGGCGGACGCGGTCGGGACGCGTTCACGGATGTTCGGAGAGTTGTATGCGCGGTTCTTCGATGGTTCGATCGAAGTCGAGCTGGTGGTGGCCGTCCATGATGGTGAGACTGGACTTCATACCTTAAGTCTGCACCAAAATGAAGCCGGCGTTGTCGTGCTTGCGAACGACAGCGACCTTGGTCGTCAGTACCACTTCCCGGACTCGTGGTTTGACGAAGAAGCGACGCCTGAGATCAATGAGATTGAGGTGAACGCCTGGAGTCGGTTCTCGGTGACGCCGGACGGTCGAGCAACGGGCTATAAGCAGCAGCGGTTCGCCCGGGACTCTGAGTTGTACTTCCAGGGCGGCCGGATCTTGAAGATCAACGACACTCCGACGGAAGGCGTTCACACGGGCAAGCTGCTGTATGCTGCGCTGAAGGCGCATCCGGGTGGTGTGCAGCTGACGATCGAGGGCTGAGTGTGGGCGGCGGTCATCGAATCAGGGTCTGGACGGGGAAGGGCAGGGGGATGCCCTTGAGGTCGACGGCCCTTGGGCTTGTGAAGTTGTAGTCTCTTCCGGCGGTGTTGATGATGCGCTGTGAGACGATGGCTTCTCCGGCTCTGGCGACGCCACAGAGCCGTGCGGCGATGTTGACGGGGGTCCCGAGGGCGGTGAACACCCTTCGCCTGGGGACGCCGAGGTCTCCGCGCATGACCTCACCGCAGTGTAGCCCCATTCCGACGGGCAGGTGTGCGAACGGGGGGATGGCGGTTCGGTCAGCCCAGGCGAGGATGGCCGATGCGGCGGCGCATGCACGGGACGCGCCGTCTTCTCCTTCGAACAGAGCGAGCAGGCCATCGCCGGAGAACCCGTCGACGTATCCGCCGGCGGCCTGGATGCGGTCGATCTGTGCGGCGAGGATCTGGTTGATGAGGTCGAAGACGTGTCCGGCGTCCTGGGTGAAGCTTGCGGCGGTGAATCCGCGAAGGTCGCTGAACAGCAGGGTGGCGTCGATGAGCTCAGGCGGCCCGTCGGGGCGGGCGATGGCGGCGGTGGGGACGTAGGTCTCCAGCCGTGCGATGCGTCGTCGGTAGTTTGCGGTCTTGCGGTGGGTGTTGAGCTGGGTGAGCAGCATCTGAACGACGAGTGTGGGGGACTGGCTGACGTTGAGGATGCTGCAGACGCCGACGGAGAGGGCGTTGGCCTGCTTCTGCGCGGAGGCTTGTCGAGAGAGCCCGGTGATGCCGATGACTGCGGGTGGGTTTTCGCCGACCTGGAGCCCTTCACAGATCTGGATGCTGTCGAAGTGTTCGAGGGTGAGGTCGACCAGGGCGAGCTCTGCAGACCAGCTGGCGGGCGTTTGCTGCGGGGCTTCGACGCCATCGATGCAGACAAGGTCTGCGCCGGCGTCTCTCAGGGTCCGGGTGAGCATCTCGCGCTTCGGCTTGGCGGCCACCACAAGCAGCCGGGCGCCGTCGAGTGGCATCGGCCTGGCGGCTTCATTTTTGAGCCGAAGCTGGTACATCGGGGACTCGGGAGGAGGGGACGTCTTGGCCCCCTCTATCGGTCGACCAGCGAGATTCTTTGACGATTATTCTGGGCAGCCGTCTGCATCTGAGCAGACGAAGTCCTCGGCGGTGCCATAGCTGGAGTAGGCGGTGGATAGGTCAGAGACGTAGACATCATCCGGATCGTTGTCCGTGGCCGTGGATGCGCCCCAGTCGCTGTTCACAGCGGTCAGGGTGCTCTGGTCAAGGTAGGCGCCGCCGCCGATGGACGCTGTGTTGCCCTCGACCGCGCCGTTCTCGATGGAGACGGTGGCTTCGAACAGGTACATCCCGCCGCCGGGGTTGGTCGCGGTGTTGTTGGTGATGGTGGTGCCATCGAAGGTCGCGGAGACGGACTCGATGTGTACGCCGCCGGCGAAGGGGGCGGTGTTGTCATCGATGGAGCCCCCCGAGACGTCGATGACGAGGGCGTCGCTGAAGTCGCCGAAGATGATGAGCCCGCCGCCGAACGTAGAGCCTTCGTTGGAGCGGATGTCGGTGTCGGTCAGGCTGGAGGGGGCACCGGTGAGGAAGACGCCCCCGGCGTAGGGGGCGAGGTTGTCCGATACGGTCGCGTCTGAGAGTGTGGCGCCGCCGCTCCCGATGTACAGCCCGCCGCCGTCTTCGCCAGCGATGTTCTCGGTCCATGCGCCGCCGGACACCGTCGAGGCCTGGTAGGCGAACCCGCCGGCCCCGTAGTCTGCGGTGTTCTCGCTGATCTCGGTCGCCGCGTTGAAGGTGACGGTGGCGTCCTGGACGAAGACGCCGCCGCCGAAGCTGTCCTGTGTGCTGGTGGAGACCGCGTCGTTGCTGGTGATGGTGGTGGAGGCATCCACGGTGACGGTGCCCCCTTCGACATACAGCCCGCCGCCGTTGAGGGCCTCGTTGTCTTCGAGGGTGACGCCGGAGAGGGTGCCATCGCTCATATAGATCCCGCCGCCTATCCGGGTGACCGTGTTGTTCGTGACGTCGGTGTCTGTGACGGTGAGGGCGTAGTTGAGCGGGCCGGAGATGCCGCCACCGGTGATCGTCGCGTTGTTGTCGGAGATGACGCAGTCGGCGATGGTGAGCGGTCCCGCGTCGTTGGTGATTCCGTCGACGCCACCGCCTTCAGAAGCGTCACCGCCGGTGATGGTGAGCCCCGTCAGGGTCAGCGCTGCCCCGGTGGTGATGACGGCCCCGGAGCCGGAGCCCTGGATCGTGGTCACCGCGGCGCCGTTGCGTCCGGTGAGGGTCAAGGCCACGTCGGTCTCCAGGTCTTCGCTGTAGGTCCCATCACACAGGACGATCTCCGCGTCGGCGTCCGCGGCGTCGAGGGCTTCCTGGATGGTGTCGTAGCTGGCGGACCCGTCGAGGGTGATGGCGCCGTCTTCGCTGGTGGTGGCGTCGCAGTCGGTGTCTTCGCCGTCGCACAGCTCGTCGGCGTCGGGGTGGATGAGCGCAGAGGTGTCGTCACAGTCAGTGTTGTCTTCGACGTAGCCGGGGGGGCTGGCGCAGGCGGCGGTGGAGACGTCGGGATCGCCGAACTCATCCCCGTCGCTGTCCTGGTAGAAGTCGGTGAAGGTGTCCTCATCGACGTCGTCATCGTCGTCATCGATGGCGTCATCGCAGTCATCGTCGACGGTGTTACAGACCTCTTCTGCGTCCGGGTTGACCGCAGCGGCGCCATCATCACAATCCCCGTCGACCGCGGCATAGCCCGCCGGCTGGTCACATGCGGCGCGGGTGTCGTCGGTTCGTCCGAACCCATCGCTGTCCCCGTCCCGGTAGTATGTGGTGTAGGTCGAACCATCGACGCTCTCATCGTCATCATCGATGAAGGTGTCGCAGTCATCGTCGATGCCGTTGCAGATCTCTTCGGCGTCCGGGTTTACCGCCGCGGTGTCGTCGTCGCAGTCCCGATCATTGCCGACGTAGCCGGTGGGGGGGAGGCAGGTCTGGACAGCATCCCCGGGATCGCCGTAGGTGTCTTCGTCGCCATCGAAGTAATAGACCGTGCCGGTGGTGCGATCCAGGCTGTCGTCGTTGTCATCGATGGCCTCATCGCAGTCATCGTCGATGGTGTTGCAGATCTCGGTCGCGGCAGGGTTGGTCTGGCTGTTGGCGTCATCGCAGTCGGTGTCGTCGGGGACATACCCGTCCGGGATCGCACAGCGCTGGATGAGTTGTTCGGGGTTGCCGTAGTCGTCGGAGTCGCTGTCGAGCCAGGCAGAGGTCGTGGTGGTCAGGTCCAGGTCGTCGTCGCTGTCATCGATGGCCTCATCGCAGTCATCGTCGATTCCGTTACAGACTTCGCTGGCGTTGGGGAAGACGTCGCCGTTGGTGTCATCGCAGTCGCTCGCGTTTACGACGGTCCCTTCCGGCCGGTCACAGGAGAGGACGACGACGTCGGGATCGCCGAAGTTGTCGTTGTCGGTGTCCGCGTAGAAGGTGTCGGCGGTGCTCTCATCGATGATGGGATCCGCGTCGTCGACCAGTCCATCACAGTCGTTGTCGATCTTGTCGCAGATCTCGGGAGCACCAGGGTAGACCTGCTCGTCGAGGTCATCACAGTCGGACAGTTCGTTAAAGCCGTCCCCATCGAGGTCGGGGATGCCACCCTCGCCGTCATCGATGACACCCTCAGCGGTATCCGAGGTCTCATCGTCTTTGTCACCACACCCGAAGAGGAGGGGCCCCATCAGCAGCATGCTCGTCCGCATCGTCGTTCTCCATCCGCCTGCGGTGAAAATACCGCAGGCGGATGGAGATCGCCATTTCGGTCGTGGTTACGGAATCCAGCGATCGTTTACCGAGCGGACGTCCCACACTCCCACCCACGGTGAGGGCCTTCGACGTTGATCTGGAGGAAGACAGGCTGCCCACGTCGGTCAAGGGTGAGGGTGTAGCCCAGCTCGGGGCGGATACCTTCGGCGAAGGTGGCGAGATCTTCGAGGGTTTCGACCGGGTGTTGATCGATCGCGGTGACGGTGTCCCCCACCTGTAGCCCGATCTGCGCGATGACATGTCCGGGGTTGAGCCGCATCAACCCGACGCCATCGCCCTTCTCGATCCAGCAGGTGCCATCCAGGCATCGGGCGGCAGTGCGTAGGCTCCCAAACGGCTGTCGTTCGAAGTCGGTCTGCATCTTGAGCGGTGTCCCAGGGGAGGAGGGCGTCATCGGCTCTGGTGTCATCAGCTCTGGTGTCATCAGCTCTGGTGTCATCGGCTCTGGCGTCATCGGGGCGAGTGTTGCGAAGAGCAGGGTGACGCAGCTGAGGAGTGGACCCCAGAGGAGCGTGAGTGAGCGATGGGTCATACAGGCTCCAGATTGAGAACAACGCTGAAGGGGGATGCAAAGGCTGTTCCGGTTGGAATCCGCGCAAGCGTGGGTTGAAATATGACAAGGTGTCATTTTCCCGGCTCTTGTCGGGTTAACTTCTGACATCGTGTCATCGTCGTGTTTTATGGAAAAAATGGAAAAAACCTCCCCGGAGGTGCTTTCAAAGAATGTCACGAAGTCGATATATTTTATTCACGGAGGTGAGATGGTCGATTGGAGTTCTCCGTCCCCCATCATCAACCACTTCTCCATTCGGGGAACGTTGGGCCACAACCAATACGGTGCGGTGTATCTGGCCCATGACCTCAAACAGAACACAGACGTCGCGCTGAAAGTAAGCCGCCATTCCCGGCGGCTTCGTCATGAGTACGACACGCTTCGTGCGCTGCAGGGCTGTGCAGGTGCGCCGGAAGTGTTTGGGTTTGGAGAGGGGGATGATGGTCGGGGACTCGCGTGGATGAGCATGGAACACATCCCCGGCGCGTCGGCGCGGGGCTACATTCGCGCCAGCGGGCGCCGTGAACGCCTTGGGCGAATAAAGGAGTTTCTTCGTGGCGTGCTCGCCGCGCTCACTCATCTGCACGCGGCTGGATTTCTCCACTGTGACCTCAAAGCGAGCAACATCATCGTCACTGAAAATGGACGGGTGCGTCTCATCGACTTCGGCTGCGCCCGTCGGATGGATGCCGGTCGATGCTCTGGTGCCCGCTTCGCCGGCACCTGCACCCATGCCCCACCGGAACAGCTGGTCGGGGGCACGTTGGATGCACGCACGGACCTGTTCTCGTTCGGCGTCCTCGCCTATGACCTGCTGGCCGAGCGGCTGCCGTTCATGGGGACGACCCCTCACCAGGCGCTCCGGGAGATCGTCTCCCAGAAGCCCCGCCCGCCCGAACCCGCGCCGCCCGAGCTGGCGTCATTGGTGATGTCATCGATCGCGTCCTGCCCCGAAGCCCGGCCCAGCTCTGCAGCGGACGCCCTCCAGATGATGAACGGATCCCAACCACGATCGCTCCGCCAGCCGCGCTGACCCTGAGGATCAGCGCAGCTCGTACAGGTCGATGACGACAGGGTCGTAGTTGCGCACTTCCCCACAGTTCTGACCGAACGGCCGATCGAAGTACTGGGGGAAGATGGTGTCGTCGAACACGGCGTCTTCTGCGATTCTCAGTTGGAGAGAGACCGACTCAGTGCTGGCGTCGTTGATGGTGATCGTGACGTCGCCATCATCGTACTGAAAGCGGGTGCCTGGATCAGAGCAGGTCCCCACGTCTTCGTCCGGCCGCCACGAACAGGACGACAGAGACGCGTCGTCGTCCTCAAGCACAGCCACGATCGTCTGATCCACGGGGTCGACGTTCAGGATCGTGATGCGGAGTTCGACGTGATGGTCAATATCCGGACAGATCGAGAGAGAGCCGTCATCACATCCGAGCATCATCAACAGGATGGGAATCATGGGTGTTGTTCTCCGCCGTGCCTGGCTTCAGTATATCCAACTTCTTTCTGAGCCGCTTGGAAGAACGGGTAACTCCACGCTGTCTGGGTGCTCCGATCAGGGGCTGCCACTCTGTGCCTGACACCATGTCTATCTGATTCGATTCTTCGGATCTCACTACCTATCCATTCGATCTCCGATGTCTTCGATACCGGAGATTCGACTGCATCGTTCGAAGGAAAACCCCATCAGGTTTCACACCTGATGGGATCTGCAGAAGTGAAGTGGAGGCGGGAGTCCTCTGGTAAAAATCAGAAATTCTCCGAAATAGCAATATCATTGAAAATTACAAGAATATTGATGATCG
>JBCBLB010000073.1:0-20924 GCA_038520555.1 Myxococcota bacterium
CCCCTCAATGGCACGCGGCGCTTCCAGCTCGGTGGTCGAATCATCGATCTGCAAGGTCGAAAAGTCATCCAGGCGAATCGCATCACAGAGTCGCTGACCCATACGGAGACGAAGCTGTTGGCGTATCTCTCTGGGCACCCGAACCGAGAGATACCCGTTCAAGAATTGTATCGGGAAGTCTGGGGGTATTCACAGAAGGTTCGAACGCGGGCTGCGTACAATCTGATCAGTCGTTTGCGCAAAAAGATCGAAGATGAGCCTTCGGCACCCGTGTACCTCCAGACGGTCTTCGGGGTCGGGTTCATGTTGGCGATGACGTCCCCGTCGACGTCACAGAACCCCCACACGCTGCGGAGCGGGTTGCCGCCAGTCCGTGATCGGTTCATCGGGCGCCAGCGGGAGCTGGTGCAGCTCCGCCATCAACTGCAGACCCATCGGCTGTTGACCCTGGCGGGGCCGGGCGGAGTGGGCAAGAGTCGACTGGCGGTCGCGCTGGGCCGGGAGCTGCTCGCGGAAGAGGCGGAGCGGTGGCCGGGCGGGGTGTGGTTTGTTCCCCTCAGCACGGTGTCCTCTGCCCCGGAGATCAGCACCGCTTTCGCAAGCGCGATCGGGATGTCCGACATCCTTGTCGATGAGACGCGGCTCACCCGTATCCTCAACACCTTCGGTCCTGCGCTGTTTATCCTCGACAATGCGGAGCAGATTCGGGAACCGATGGCGGCTGCGGTGGGCCGCTGGCTCACTGCGTGCTCCGATGCCCGGTTCCTGATCACCAGCCGCGCACCGCTCAAGCATCCTGAAGAACGCGTGTTCCGATTGGAAGGCCTTCGCCCCTCCGAGGCGTGTGCCTTGTTCGCAGAACGTGCTGCCCGCCATATTTACGGCCCACAGGGAGACGATGTCCGTGAACTGGTCGAGATGCTCGATCGGTTGCCTCTTGCGGTGGAGATGGCGGCGGCGCGCACCGGCACCCACTCTCCCAGAACGCTGATCGATCAGATGAGCGGCTGCTTCGATCTCCTCCGATATACCGATCAGACACGGCCGGCCCGCCACCAGACCCTACAGGCAACGATCGAGTGGAGTTGGCAGCTCCTCTCTGCCGATGAGCAGTGTGTTCTCGCGCAGTGTAGCGTCTTTGAAGGAGGGTTCACACCAGAAGCCGCCCACGCCGTGGTTGAACTCGATGAAGACGTCTGGATCGAGCCGATCCTCGCCATGCTCGTCGAGCATAGCCTGCTCACCCGTGAGATCGTCGGCAACGGTACGCTTCGACTGTCCATGCTGGCCACTGTGCAGGCCTTCGCCCGACAGCGCCTGGGGGCTGCCCCCGGCGTGGTGTCTCGACATGGGCGCTACTATGCACAGTTCATTACGCCGGACGACAAACCGTCTGGAACATACAAAAAACTCAGAATCCTACAGATGGAGCTGCCCAACCTCGTCGCCGCATCACAGCGCGGTATACAGCGAGCGGACACGGATGTCGCTGTTCGCTGTGCGCTGACGGCCGTCTACGTCTACAGCCACAACGGGCCGACTGTCGCTGGGGTGACGTTGTTACAGCAGGTGCAGGCGCTGGACACGTTGACCGACCTCCAATGGGTGAAGGTGTGCATCCAGGAAGCCATGCTCCTGCAGCGAGCGGGTTCATCCACACTCGCGATCACAAAGATCCAACGTGGCCTTCGAATCGCTCAACAAAATGAATACCCTCACGAGGAGTGTAGTCTTTGGCTGGTGTTGGGAGGAACATATAAGATTATCGGAGATTTAAGGGAGGCGCGAAATGCGTTCTCTCACGCGCTCAACATCGCCCACCGATACGATTACCGCCACAAAATCACGAAGGTGTTGGGTTCATTGGCCAATCTCTATAAGCGGCAGGGCAAATTCAGCCTCGCACGTCAGTGTTACCAGGACGGGCTCCGGATCAGCGAACAGCTCAATGATCAACAACTCTGTGGTCTCCACCATAGCAACTTCGGGACCCTGCTCGGTGAGCAGGGTTACCTCGAAGAGGCAGAGGATCACCTACAACGCGCCCTCGGCATCGCTCAACGACACGGCGATCGGCTGGCAGAGGGCACCCGACTGGGGAGCCTGGGGATGCTCTACCGAATCCAGGGGGAAGAGGGGTTGGCGATACGTTGTATCGAAAAGGCGCTCGACATCGCACGCCGATTCGGCGACCGGCGGAAAGAGAGCGGCTGGTTGTATACCCTCGGCATCGTCTATATCGATCAGGGCCAGTTTGCTCGTGCATACACGATCCTCATGGATGCCCTTCGCGTTGCGGAAGATGTCGAACATCTCCGAGGTCAGGCCGAGATCTCAGAGCGGCTTGCAGCGGTCTGTACTGAGCTGGGACGGATTGATGAGGGAGCGACATACCTCCAACGCAGCGAGCAGAGCTATCAGAGTATGGGAAACCTCACCGGCATCGCGAGCGTTTACTATCGGCGTGCCAGCATCGCGCATCGACTCGGAGATCGGCAACAAGCTCATGAACACCTCGCTACGCTCCGTGAACTCGTCGAGCGCATTGAGCTGACCGAGGATGCGGAGCTCTGGCGGGATATCCGCAAGCTGGAGGCGGCGCTCTCTCATCGCTGATCTCCTGGGACACCCTGGGACACCCCTGGGAGATGTCGACCCGCTACGATCATCAAGGTTCGATGAGGCCCCTGCTCTTGCGAGCATCCTTCACCCAAACCTGGAGATCTCAATGCGTCCCTTCTCCTTTCCTCGCTTTTGCGGCCGTGTGCGCAGCATGCTCCCTTCGGTTGTCCTGGGGCTCGCGCTGTTCGCGGTCGCTCCGCCCATGGCTCATGCAGCCGATGGTGGCGATGATGAAGACACGCCCGCATACATCCTGAGCCTCGCTGCGCAGGCAAAGCCCATTCAGGTTGACCACAAGACCGGCGTTGTATCCGGTACGCTGCTCGGATCAAATTTCCGCGACGATAAGCTTCTCATCGATGTTATCGAGTTTGAGATGAGGCCGCTGAGTAAGGCGGAGTTCGAGCAGCTGCGCAAGGACGGCTTGTCGGTGTTGGATCGGGCATCGGCGCTGGGGAGCTTCCTCGACGAGGCGGTCACCCCCTCGTTCGAGAAGAAGAAAGCGGACAGCGCGGTCGCGCTGTTCGCAGACAGCAAGGGCCGCATGGGCATGATCAACACCGCGGTGCTCTCGTCACACACCCGCCATGTCGGCAAGGGGGGCGACGACCTGGGCGACTGGCTGTACGCCGGCAAGGCTGGGCTCAAGGCGGTCGAGGGGGCCAGCAAGGTCGTCGGCGGGGTCCAGTCTGGCAACCTGTCGCTGGTGTGGTCCGGGCTCGGCGACATCTATGGCGGCCTGCGGGCCATCTGGGGGGTGTTCTGGAACGGAGACGACAAGGACTTCAACGACGAGGTGCCCGGCGGATCGAGCGCCGCATGGGGCGGCATCGTGGATGCGCTGATCGCGTTGTTCTCCCTGGAGTTCGGGGATCTGGAGGAGGACCCCAACAGCGGCGAGAACAACCAGGGAAGCGGTCAAGCAGATCAGGCCAACCCAGACACCCCAGACGGTGCGGAGCAGGTGGCCGACGACCCCAACAACACGTCCGAGACCGAGGACTGCGCGGATGGAGACGAGGACTGCACGTCTGGGGGCGAAGAGGGCGAAGATGAAACGGAAGGCGAGGGTGAGGGTGAGGGCGACGGCGACGGGGAGGACGTGGGCGAGAGCGGGACGACGACCCCGCAGGGCGGGGACGATGACATGGCGGATCCCGAAGCCATGGCCGCGTTTTCGGCGTTGATGATCCAGCTGGGCCTGGATCCAAACCCCCATGAGGACGGCCTCATGTCGGAGAAGGCCTGCCCGAGCGGATGGTGCGTCGGGCCGGAGGGGGACGCGTTTTTGTTCATCACCCAGATCCGGCTCCCGTGTGACACCTTCGGGGTGTGTCAGGAGCCAGCCGACGCGAGCCTCTACGACGTCGACATCCTGGAGTCCTGGGGGGAATGCATCGGCGGGAGGTGCATCACCGGTGGCGCCCAGCGGACCATGAGCCTTGAGGCCTTCGACCTCGATGAAATCGGTGACGCGGTCCAGCAGGGCCTCGCGAACCCTGACGTCAGCTGGTAGGCGAACGGCGCGGCCCTCACCGGCTGGTGAGCGCGATCCGTGGATCAAGGTGCTTCATGGCCACGTCGTGGAGGTCCTTCGGCGGCTGGGTCCCTCGGAGATGGTGGGTCATCACCGCGACGAGGAGGTGGTCATCCTGAGGAGACGCGTCACTGAGCAGGTCGTGGGCCTGATCGAGATGAGACCGGGCGAGCTGGGGGCGCCCGGCGGCGTGCTGGGCGCGGGCCAACCACACCAGCGAGAACACGCTCCGCGCGGGCGCGAGGCTTCGGATCTCGCGCACACATGTAGAGAGCGTCTGGATCGCGGACATGGGGTCGCCGTGCAGCATGGTGGCGACGGCGGCGTTGGCGCGCGCCATCTGCACCTGGAGCGTCGCGCCGATCTGGTCCGCGGCTTCCGCGCAGGTGAGGAAGGTCTCGCGGGCATCGCGGAGGCGCGCTTCGCCCAGCCGCAGCTCCCCCAGTGACCACAGCGCAGCGACCTGCCGGCGCTGATCGCCCGCTGCGGCTGCGGCGGCCACGCATGCCTCCAGCAGCGTTGCCGCTTCTGCGTAGTCGCCGCGTTGGGTGAGCATTCGGCCCAGGTGGTGGCGGGCGTCTGCGCCGTCTCGCGGCGTGGCGCGCTGTACGGCGACGGCCATCGCTTCTCGCGCGCGGGCTTCGGCCAGGGCGTCGTCGCCCTGCTCCTGGTGGAGCGCAGAGAGGTTCAGCAGGCAGCGGGTCACCGCAGAGTCATCGGCGCCCGAAAGCTTCTCGATCGCGCCTTCATAGAGGGCACGCGCGGCGTCACGGCGTTGGTCGGTGTGGGCGACGATCGCCAGCGACGCTTCGCAGTGGCCGCGCTCGACCGGATCGGCGAGCGCATCCGCGATCGCCATCGCATGATGCAGATCGTCGGCGGCTGCGTCCAGCAGAGCGGCTTCGCGGTGCGCGTTGCTGCGCAGCTGGAGGAGCAGGCCTGCCCGGCGGAGCGGGAGGGCGTCGCGATGGGAGAGGGTCTCGTTGAGGACCGTCATGCGCAGCGCGGGCGGGCCACGGTGGCGGAGCAGCGTCACCAACGCATAGGCCAGATCGCCCATCAGCTCGCCCTGATCGGGATGGCGCAGCGACCACCGCCACGCGGCGAGGAGATCGGCCCGCGCTTCCGCCAGGCCGTCGAGGGTCAGGGTGAGGTCCGTCGCGCCGTGCGCGCGGAGCGCGTCCGCCCGGTCGCGCACCCAGGCCGCATGCCGGGCCGCGGCAGCCGTGGGAACCACGGCTTCGCCGAGCATGGTGCGGATCAGGGCGGCGAGCTGCAGCCGCCCGTCCGGGTGGTGGTGCAGCACCGCGGACTCCTGAAGCTCACGCAACAACCGCAGCGGCGAGGCGCCTGGGACATCGACGAGATGTTCCGCCACCGCGATCGAGAACCATCCACGGAAGGCGGCGATTTGATGGAGCGCCTCCGTGGCTTGCGGGGAGAGGTGGGTGAGCGACCACTGGATCGTCTCCTGGAGGGAGCGGTCGTTGTCCGCCAACAGGTCGAGGCGCTGACCGAGGCGCGCGAGCAGCCCCGCGCACCCCAACAACCCCACCCACTGGGCCGCGAGCGCGATCGCCAGCGGGTTTCGATCGAGCGCATCGATGAGGTCGAGCGCGGCGTCGTCCTGGTCCAGCTCTGCGCCATGGGCCCGGGCCTGCGCGCGAAGCATCGCGAGGGCTGCCGGCCGCTGTAAGCCTTCGAGGGGGAGAATCGTGGCTGGGGCGAATGGCCGGAGGCGGCTGGTGGTCAGGATGGGAAGCCCCGGGTGCTGGTCGCGCAGCGCGCGCAGCGCAGCTTCGAGGCCTTGCGGTCCACGCTCCAGGCCGTCGATGACCAGCAACCCGGTTCGCGTGTTGCCGGCGAGTCGTCGCGATAGCTGCTGTGGAAGGCCCGCTTCGTCGAACGATGACGCAGAGATCCAGCAGACCGCGCCGTCCAGGTAACCGCCATGACGCGCCAGCCACGCCTCGGCCAGCCGTGTCTTCCCGATCCCACCGGGACCAACGACGGCGACCCATCGCTGCGCGTCGGACAGCGCTGCCCCCAACCGCTCAAGGTCGGCGGAGCGGCCGATGAAGCCGTGGTCGTTCATCTCTCGATCGCCCGTCGCGGGAGCCGCGACGGTCAACACGAACCGGTACCCCACGCCGTGGACGGTCTGCAGATGGGACGGCGCGTCCGGACGCGGCTCGATCTTGCGGCGAAGGCGACGCACCGCCGTGTCGACACATCGCGACAGCGACGAAGGCGCCATTCCCCACACGTCCACCAACAACGACTCCCGAGAGATGTCCTGGTTCGGTTGTGCGGAAAGGTACCGAAGCAGCCGCGTCTCTGTGTCTGTCAACGGCGCTCGATTGCCATGATGGAGGACCACCTGCTGGGAAAAATCAACCACCCGATCTGTTAGCTGCAGCCGATCCACCTCTCCCCTGTAACCACCCCCGTTACAAGCCGTCGCAATCGGTCACCACATGTCGCGGACCAACGCCGACATCATGAGGGTCTCTGCCGCGAACCTCTCTCACGGAGATCCCCATGAGACACCCTGCCCTCGTTCCCTTCCTCGCTATGGTCGCCTGTGATGCCGAAGAAATCGGCGAAGTCGTCGAAGAATCCGACACCGACACCGACACCGACACCGACACCGACACCGACACCGATTCAGACTCGGACACGGACACCGACACGGACGCCGATCTTCCCATGGAGCGGGTCTCCGAGATGACGCTCTACAGCCCTTGCCGGGAGCAGCTCTGGGGGCGTTGGGATGTCGGGGAGCGCGCGAATCTGAGCGGCGTGTTGTTGGAGAACACGAGCGGAGATTTTCTGTATGAAGTCCAGTACTTCGAGACCATCGATGTCGCGCCGCAGCGCGACTTCGTGCACCAGTTCGATTACGACTATGGGCTATCGAGCGGCCCTGTAGACCTGCGCGTCTTCTTCACAGACGGCGAGCGCTGGGAGGGGGAGGTGGACGTCATCGACGATCTGCCCCCTGCCAGCGGTCGCGTTGTGTTTCAGGAGATCGCTGAGATCCGCCCCCTGGAGTTTGAGATGATCGTGCGCACCGACTTCAGCGGGGTGGTGGTGGTCACGTCGTTGTTCGTGGAGGGCTCGCTGTGTGAATATGACCGTCAGATCATCTTCGATGGGCAGCCCGTCGTGGCGGGCGAAGAGAGCCGGTTGGTGTTCAGCGCGCTCCCCGATAGGCGATATGAGATCGCGCTCCAGGGGCTCGATGAAGACAGCGGTCAATTCGTCTATGACCGCTTCTCGGTGACGGTGCCGGCGCGGTAACCGCTTGCGGTTGTCATGGTCCGGGCCCCTTTGCGAGCGCTTGTTCTGGCGGCAGCCGGCGTCGTCCTCTCTGAAGTGTGGAGCCTCTCTTTGATGGGACGAATGCACAACAGCTGGTTGGCGCCGGACCGGAAAGAGGATCCGCAGTGGGGCCCTGGTTCTCTGCAAGAATTGGGGTTGAGTTGGCCTTATAAGTCGCTTCTGGGTGGGCGCCATGCGAGGCAGCGTTGCGCGCGGGCGTCGAACGCTGCGGTGATCGCCGTTGCGAGCGCGCGCACCCGGGCGGGCATATAGCGCCGGCTGGGAAACACCGCGTGGATGGGCAGCATCTCGCCGGTGTAGGTTGGCAGGACGGGTTCCAACCGCCCCGCCTCCAGATCGTCGATCACGTCGAAGAGGCTCTTCAATGTGATGCCCCATCCGTCGATGGCGAGCTGGCGGGCCATGAAGCCGTCTCCACATAAGGGGCTCTCGATGGGCACCACCCACCGCTCGCCGTTGTGGTAGAGCACCCAGGAGATAGAAGGAACATCGCCCATCTTCAGCGTGATGCACCGATGCCGGGCGAGGTCTTCCAGGGTCGCGGGGCGTCCGTGCGCGGCGAGGTACGTCGGCGCAGCGACCAGAATCATGGGCAGATCGACCAGCTTTCGTGCGGACAGCGTGCTGTCCTGCAACGCGCCATACCGGATGGCGATGTCGATGGCGTCGCGGTGTACATGATGAATGGCGTCGCTGATGTCCATCTGGACGCGGAGCTGGGGGTGCTGCTCGCACAGCCGGGCCAACAGCGGGCGCAGGATCTGATGGCTGGTGTCGGTCGGCGCAGAGAGGTGCACCGTCCCCGCCAGACCGGCCCGCTGCCCCCGGGCGTCTTCCAGCAATCGCCGCCATTGCTGCGTCAGCTCCAGGCAGCCCTCGATGAGGACCTGTCCCTCTTCCGTCGGGCGCAGGGATCGGGTGGTGCGCTCGAAGAGCCGCATCCCCAACGCGCCCTCCATGCGTTGGATCGCACCGCTGACCGCCGCCGGGGTCCGGTTCAGCTGCTGCGCAGCGACCGTCATTGAGCCGGTCTCTGCGACCCGCACGAGCATCTCCATGTCTCGGATTTTCATGGTTCTATTTTATAGATTTTCTTGAAAGTATTCCCATTAATTTTCGATAATTAACGTTTAAGGTTGCGTTTACTGTCTTCTCATCGGAGGCGACATGCATTCCCAACCCAACCACCCGACCCCACGCTCAGACGATCGATCATTTCCCACCCTGAACGCATCGTATAACCATGTCTTTCAGCCCAATCGTCTCTCGGTGGGTCTCGTGGTTCCGCTGGAGTCGTACCGAGGGGGGCCGGTCCCGACGATGAAGCGGCATTTGGAACGCGCCCAATTGGCAGAGTCGTTGGGGTTATCCGCCCTCTGGCTCCGCGATGTGCCGTTCAACGTGCCTTCGTTTGGAGACGCCGGACAGCTGTTCGATCCATGGGTCTACCTTGGGTTTTTGGCTGCGCAGACCCAGCGGATCGCCCTGGGGGTCGCCAGCCTTATCCTGCCGCTGCGGCACCCGGCGCATGTGGCCAAGGCCGCAGCCACGGTCGACCAGCTCTCAGGCGGGCGGCTCCTCCTGGGGATCGCCTCTGGTGACCGACCTGTGGAGTATCCTGCGATGGACATCCCCTTTGACGCGCGCGGAGAGCGGTTCCGCGCCAGCGTCGACTACATCCGCCAGATGGGAACGGACTGGCCCGCATTCGAAGGCCGCTTCGGCCGCCTGTCCGGCATCGATATGCTTCCCAAGCCCACGGCGGCCCGGATCCCACTCCTGATCACCGGTGGCAGTCAGCAGCATCCAGACTGGATCGCCCGCAATGGAGATGGATGGATGACCTATCCGCGGCCTCCGGCCGCGCAGGCGAAGGTCATTCGCGACTGGCGGCAGCGGGTGCAGGCGGCAGGGCGGTCACCCAGACCGGTGATGCAGCCGCTGTACATCGATCTGCTCGAAGACCCCGACGCGCCGCCCGCGCCGATTCACCTCGGCTTTCGGGCCGGGTCGCGCTTTTTGCGCGCCTATCTGGCCAACCTCGAAGACATCGGAATCAACCATGTGGCGTTGAACCTTCGCTTCAGCGAAGGAGACGTCGAACAGGAGCTGCGGCGGCTCGCAGAAGACGTGCTGCCCGATCGGCTCAACGGACGGAGATGACCATGAAGAGAACCATCCTGATCACAGGCTCTACCGATGGCATCGGCCTCGTCGCGGCAACGCAGCTCGCGGAGATGGGCCACACGGTGCTGCTCCATGGCCGGAGCCCGGCCAAGCTTGCGCGCGTTCAACAGGCGCTGCCCACCGCTGCAGGCTTCGTGGCCGATCTGTCGCGCTTCGAAGACATCGATGCGTTCGCCGCTGCGGTGCGCGCAGACGTCGGCCGCCTGGACGTGCTGATCAACAACGCCGGCGTGTTCAAGGGGGCAGGGAGAGCTGAAAATGGACTCGATCTGCGGTTTATGGTGAACACCATCGCACCGTACCTGTTGACGCGGCGCCTGCTGCCCATGCTGGATCGGGCGGGGCGGATCATCAACGTGTCGTCCGCGGCCCAGGCGCCGGTCGATCTTCGGGCGCTCACGGGTCAGGTTTCACTCTCCACCAACGCCGGGTATGCCCAGAGCAAGCTGGCCCTCAACATGTGGTCCGCCGATCTGGCCCGCCGGCTCGGCGAGCGGGGTCCCGTGGTCATCGCCGTCAACCCCGGCTCGATGCTGGGCACGAAGATGGTCAAGCAGGCGTTCGGCGTGTCTGGCGCAGACATCAACATCGGCGGGGATATCCTGGTTCGCACCGGGCTCTCCGATGAATTCGCGGGCGCCTCCGGTCGTTACTTTGACAACGATCGGGGCCAGCTGGCCGCTGCGCACCCAGACATGGACAACACAGACCGGGCCGCGACGCTGACCCGGGCCATTGACGCGATCCTCAAGCAAGCGGGCATTTCGGACCTGCCGCCCATTCAACCGTAAAGGAGAACCCTGGATGTCGTACTACTCTGTTCTGGAAGTCACCCCGACCACCGACGACTGGATCCCCGGTTACCTGGGCCCGGCCAACCGCCTCGTGGCCGCGCATGGGGGCAGATACCTCGCCCGGACCGCCAGCCATGAGCGGGTCGAAGGAGAGGGCGCGCCCGTCGCGTTGCGGATCATCATCGAGTGGCCGTCGAAAGAGCGCGCGCTCTCTTTCATGAACGATCCCGAGTACACCCCCCACCTCCAGGCCCGGACCGCTGGCTCGGTCAGTCATCATGTCCTGATCGAGGCCAAAGACGATCTCGCGTCCTGAACCAGCCTGCTGGCCCGGGGGGGCTTTTCCCAACCAATCCGGCGCCGGAGACCCAGGAGCGCCGCACCGATCCACCATCCCACCGTCGCGCCTGCTGCGCTCGTCGCGGTCATGCATCCCGTGGTGGGCGCTGCGGTTTCAGGGTCGCCGTTCTCGATGCCTGCGGCGTCCGCGATGAGCGCATCTGCGTTCGTAATCAACCCATCTCCGTCGACGTCTTCAAACAGGCTGGACTCTGTCTCGATGACGTCGACCAGGAAGTCATGCTGGGTATCATCGGGTTTGATCTCGACGTCGTCGCCCCCTTCGATGCCCAGTGTGGCTTCGTCCAGCCAGTCCGGGCTGCCCACCTCCAACAACAGCGACTGGCCGTCGATGACGAAGCCGGTGTCGTTGGTGAGCGACAGCGACTGTACCGCCAGCGTCAGCTGTGCGCTCCCGCCGCTTGTGCCCTCCAGGCTGAAGACCATCGGCTCCTCGGCGACGAGGCGGAGCGCACACCACTCGCCGGGCGGCAACGACAGAGAAGACGCGCCGAGCAGCTGCAGGATGACCCGCTCGGCGATCCGCCGTGAACCCCCGTCGCAGTCGAGCAGATCAACCGTCGAGAACCCGCCGCTGGCGGAGTTGAAGGCGATGCGGGCGGCGACGGCGGTCTTGGGCTTGAACGTGCCCGGGTTGCCGACCGCGATGCCCTCGACCCGGTGCTCTGGACCACAGCCGGCCAGAAGCGCGAACCACAACAGCCTCATGGGGACCTACTCCTCAGTGCTGGCGAACGGATCAGGCGCAGAGAGCGGGAACAGCTGCAGGTTGATCTGCATCACCCGCTCTGGCGTCGCCGCTTCGCTGTCGCACAGGTCCAGCAGGCGTGCCTGAAGGGATTGAAGCTCCTGCTTCAGCGTCGGAATCAACCCCTCTGAGATCGAGACCGTCACCCCCAGCATATGGCGCGTCTCTGTCGGGTAGGCCCGGACCGCCTCTGCCGCCAGATGGCTCATCCCCCGGTGATAGTTGTAGACCGCGAGATCGAGCACCTCGCCCGGCGTGACCATGCTGACCGCGGCCTGTCGGAGCCGGCCGGTCTCCTCATCCGTCACCAACAACCCCAGGGTGCACAGCTCATCGAGCGCCTGGCGGGCATCTTCGGGTTGGATCGGCGGTCGGAGTCGCGGCGCGATCCAGGTGGGATCCGGTCGGAAGTCCGGCAGGCTCACCAGCTCATGGATCGCCGCGTAGTACCATCGAGAGATGCACCGGAAGGCCTCCCCCTCGATGCGGTAGGCGCTCCGAAAGCGCCGCACCGCGGAGATGCGCTCGAACGCCTCGCTCCGCAGCTCGGGCGTAACGCCCTGCTCCAGCTCGACCAGATCCCGGAAGAACGGGGCTTCTTCGTCGGTGAAGCGGAGCGCCTGGATGAACGCTTCGGCGGAAGACGCGGTGAGGTTGCGATCTCCGTTGATGACGTGCAGCAGCAGGCTCGGCGTCCGCAGACCCGCCATCCGGGCGAACACCCGATAGCTGAACCGACGGTTCTCCGTCTTTCGCCACTGCACCCAGTCCCGCAGGAAGTGACGATAGTTCAGGTAACGGAACAGCTCCGGTTTCTCCGCCATCTCTCCCTCGATCGGATGAAGGTCCTGTATCGGTTGCTGCACACGCCTGAGCGAAGATTGTGTTCTCAATCTGAGAACGAGGAGCACCACCGACGCGAACCCCCCCCGAACCCGGCGGTGGGGCTGTTGGCCTGCCCTCAGGACGGGGCGTCATCTCGCAGGGCACGGTCGAGCGTGATCCAGTCCTGGACGTAGGCAGAGTCGTCGGTGAGTCCGGCCCTGTCGAAGAGCGCCTTCGCTTCATCGAGCTGGATGCGGGCTTGTGGGGACTGGCCCGCCTGATGGGCGACCGTCGCCCACTCGAACCGTAGGACGCCCTCATAGATCGGACTGTTGGTGCCTGAGAGGTAGTCGGTGCCTTGTTGGAAGTATGCGCTGGCGCGATCGATCGCGCCCGCTGCTGCGGCGACCTTGCCCAGCGATGCGAGGAGCTTCCCCTTCAGCTGAGGAGCGCCGACCGCCTCAATGGCCGACAGCGCCTCCACCATCACCGCCTCGGCTTCTTCGAGCCGTCCCTGTGCATGGCGAAGCAGCCCCCGCTGGTGAAGAAACTCCACTTCGGTGACATGGAGGTGGTGGTCTCTGGCGAGCTTCGCGCCGTCCGCGATGACCCGTTCCGCGGCGTCGAACCGCGCTTGATGGATGAAGATCCGGCTGAGCACGCTCATCCGTCGCGCTTCTCCGAACCGATCGCCGAGCTGACGCGTGATCTGGAGCGACTGCTGTGTATAGGTCTCGGCCTGCTCGAACTCTCCCCAGAGGCGATGTTTGACCCCGAGGTTGATGAGCGTGGTGGCCTCTGCCTGTCGGTTGCCCTCTATGCGGCTGGCGTCGAGCGCGCGCTGGAGGATGTCCGCTTCTTTTCGAAATTGACCGCGCGCGCTGGCGATCAGGGACAGCCGAATCAGGATGACGGCGTCTTTGGCGTGTCGGGCGCTGCCCGGGGCGGAGAGGCTCTGCTGGAGGTAGCGCTCGGCTTCCTCATGACGGCCCAGGCGGCCATACATCATGCCCAGGTTGGACACGATCTGCCAGTCGTCTTCGGTCCCGCCATGGGACCTGCTGAATTCGAGGGTGTCCAGGCTGGCCTGGATGGCGTCTTTGACGTGCCCCTTCCGAAACAGCAGCTCGATCCGATTTCGCATCGCCTCGTAGATCCCATCCCGACGATCGGACTGCTCCGCGATGCGCAGGGTCTCGTCGATCATCCTGGCGGCGATGTCCAGGTCGGCGGACAGGATCCGCAGGCGGGTGGCCCGGCGGCGCAGGTTCAGGCGCACGCTGAGCATGTCTGGCGGGATCTGGCCCTCCAGACCCTCGAAGAACCGCGCGCCCTCTCGGAACGGCCCCAGCGCGATGAATGTCTCATAGATCGCCTCCCCACAGGCGGTCACGGTCTCGCCATCGGCACGCGCGATGGCCCGCTGGCTGGCGATGATGAAGTTGTCCAGATCGGGGTGCCGCTCCTTCTTCAGCGCCGCGGTCTGGCTGAGCTGTGCATAGTAGTGTCCGTGCCGGGCTTCGACGGGTTCGAGTTCGCCGAGCTGACGGGCGGCGAAGTGCTGGATGCTCATCAGCAGGGAGAACCGGATGTCTCCGTTGGGCGAAGCTTCTGCGCTCTGGAGCATGCTCTTGTCGATGAGCGCGGCCAGGACGTCATCGAGCCACACCATCTCATCGTCGAGGACGATGATCTCTTCGGCTGCCTCCAGGGTAAAGCCGCCGCGGAACACGCTGCACTGACGCAGGGCAGACTGCTCTTCGGGCTTCAGCAGATCCCAGCTCCATTGGAGCGTCGCATACATGGTCCGCTGCCGCTCGGGAAGATCCCGGGATCGGCTCTTGAGCAGGTCGAAGCGGCGGCTCATCCGGCTCAGCAGCTTCCCCGGCGAGAACAGCCGGCTCCGCGAGGCCGCCAGCTCGATGGCCAGGGGCAGCCGGTCGAGAAGCGTCACCAGCTCCGCGATCTGGTCGCGCGTCGTGTCGGTGATCTGCAGCGCCGCGTTGACCATCTGCGCGCGATGGATGAACAGCTCGACCGCATGCGCCGGCGGGAGCTGCCCCAGCGGGTGAAGCTGCTCGCCGGTGACCAGCAGCGGCTCGCGGCTGGTGATCAGGAAAGACACCGCTGAGGTATCGTCGAGCAGTCGGTTCACGATCGTGCCCAGGATGGACACGATCTGTTCCGCGTTGTCGAGGATCAGCAGCAGCCGGCCGCGGTCGCGCAGCGACTGGGCCAGCAGCGCGTGCGGGCGGTTGGTCAGCGGGATCTCCAGCGCCGCGCTGAACGCAGACCAGGCGCCGCCTTCGGTGGTGTGTTCGCTGAGATCGACGAACCAGACGCCCCCCGGCCACTCTGCCGCGGCGTCGTGCAGCAGCGTACGGCCGAGCTCGACGGCCAGCCGGGTCTTGCCCAGGCCAGCGGTCCCCAGAAGGGTGATGAGCCGCTTGTCCTGGTTCAGCAGCGCGTGCAGGTGGTCGAGATCGTCGCGGCGGCCCACGAACTGGCTGCGCACCGGCGCCAGGTTGTTGGGCGGCGTCTCGGTGTAGGTCGACAACAAAGACGGCTCTGCAGCCGGACCGGTGGGGGGCACCTCGAATGTGTCGGCGTCGCTGGCTGGCGAGAGCGCGCCGAAGTCAGAAGTTATTCGCTCCCGCGAGGCATCGGCGAACCACAGATCGCTCAGCGCCCGGCTGCTCTGCGGCCGGGCGGCCGGATCGATCTGGAGCGCCGCATGGATCGCCGCCTCCCATCGTTTGGGCAGATCGGGCGGGAGCGGCGCATACGCGCCGCTGAGGATCTTGACCAGCAGCTGGCCGTTGTCCGCTGCAGAGAACGCGGTCACGCCGCTGACCATCTGGTGCAACATGCAGCCCAACGCCCAGATGTCGCTCAGCGGCGTGACCTTGCGCGGATCCCGGATCTGCTCTGGAGACATAAACGGAAGCGTCCCCAACAACGCGCGGCTCTGGGTCAGCGCAGGGCCCTGGTCTGCCGCCTGCCGTGCGATCCCGAAGTCGGTGATCTTGGGGATGATCTTGTTGCCGACGTGTGACAGCAGCACGTTGGAGGGCTTGAGGTCGCGGTGGGTGATGCCCATCTCATGCACCGCCTGCATCCCCGCAAGGATCCCCTCCACCAGCTCATCGACCTGGTAGGGGGTGAGGCGATATCGCTTGAGGAACTTCTCCAGATCCTTCCCGTCGATGAACTCCATGATCAGGACCGGCCGGCCCTGTACATCGATCAGATCGTTGATGCGCACCACGTTGGGATGTCGGATCTGCGCTTGAAACGCCCCTTCTTTCTGGAGACGCTGGTTGAGATCCGGATGCGACGCATGCAGGATCTTCACCGCGTGCCAGCTGCCCAGCTGACGGTGGCGGGCCTTCCAGACCGTCGCCATCCCCCCGGACCCCAACTCTGAAATCAGCTCGAAGCGCTCGCCGACGACCAGGCCAGGGCGCGCCCACTGCATCACCGCCGCCGCCTGATCGCGAAGATCCGCCATCATCTCGGCAAGGGTCTCGACCGCTTCGCTGTCACCGTCCTCGCGCTCTTCCAAAAGCTGCTCGACATAGGCGCGAAGCGCAGGGTTCCCCGAACATGCCGCGTCAAGCTCGACGGTGCGTTGCGCTTCAGGAAGCTCAGACAGCCGCATGAAGAGGTCGTACGCCAGCTGATATTCGGCTTTGTCCAACATCTCAGTCGTTCGGGTGCGAAATCTGGCAGGACTGCATGCGATCCGTCACAAAAGCCGCATGACCATCGATACCGTATCTGAAATGAGCTTCCAGTTGTATGTATCGGGATGCGTTTCAGGGAACGGAGCTGCGTGCGCTTTTGAGGCGTTTTTTTCCATCCGGTGCGATCCGCCCATGTAGATGACGTTCCGACCGGGTTCGTGGTAGGTCAAGGATCATGAGCGAACCCAACCGTGGCGCACCCGCGTGGCTTGGGGGGATCGGGTTTCTGGTCCTCGTCGGGCTTGTCGTCGCTGGGACCCGGATCCGGATCCCGGTCGATGATGTACAACTCGACGCAGCCGTCGCTCAGGCCGGATCGACCGCGATCCTGCCATGCGCACAGGGAACGATCGCGGCGCTGGACGTCATCGGCGGTCGGTCCCTCATCGGGGAAGAGATCCGGGGGACGGCACAGCTCGTGGATTCGACTGCCCCGGCTTGCGCGACACCGGTGCGATTCGTCGCGACCCGGGAAGCCGGGCCGCTTCGCCATGGCCGGTCTCGGCCGGGACGCTACACCGTCATCTCCCTGGCCCCGGACCGGTGACCTGATCGGTCGACAACTCTCCAGCAACCTGATTCGACGGTCCGTCGCGACGCTTCAAAAATCGGCGCTGTGAAGGGATGTCCGAGATCGTGTCCTGGTTGTGCCGTTTGTGAGCGGTGAAATTCCCATCGTGCAATCAACACAATGGAGAACACGATGCACTTCACCGCGACCACCTGGAACGTCCTCGCCCAGGCCTATGCGCACCCGGACCGCTACCCATTCTCATCCACCGAAGACCTCGCCGCCGGCCCTCGCCGCGCGCTCCTGCTGCGCCGCATCCGTGAGATGGACGCCGATCTCTTCCTGTTTCAAGAGGTCGAAGACGATCTGTTCCATCAGCTGACCGACGTCCTCCCCGAGCATGACGGGGTCTACGCCCAGCGCCTGGGGCGGCCGGATGGCTGCGCCCTGTTCACCCGCCGCAGCGTCTTCACCGTTGAATCTGTCGAGACGCTTCGGTACAAAGCCGAAGAACAGGTCGCGATCATCGCCACCCTCGCGCAGGCGGAGCGTCGGATGGCCGTCGCCGCGACCCACCTGCGCTGGCAGGCGCCCCGAACGACGCCCGACAAGCACCTCGGCGCCCTCCAGCTCGCAGAGCTGATGGCGGCAATTCCGAACGATCTTCCCAGAATTATCGGCGGTGACTTCAACGCCAACTCGCAGAGCCTGCCGCTGATGCAGGCCATGGCGCAGGGGCTGCGGCTGAGCTGTCGAAGCCAGCGCCCCTGGGATACCACCAACATCAATGGTCGGCGGCGGAAGCTCGACTATCTGCTCTACGATCCGAGCTGGATGACGCCGACACCGGGAACCCTCCCGAAACTCCAACGAGACACGCCGATGCCTTCTTCGACCGAACCCTCCGATCACTTCGCCGTTTCCGTGCGGTTCGATTGGATGGACTGATGGGCCCGCCGCTGTCGTTCACCTGGGGCGATCTGGTCGATCGGCTGGCGGATGAGCGGGGGAGCCTCTCGGCGCTCGCGCGGGCCCTCCAGCTCGCGGCCCCGCCCAGCGCGAAGCTGTCCGCGGATGTGAGCACCATCGAGCGCGGGCTGCGGCGGCTCCGGGGCCGGGGCATCCTGGAGTCGGACAAGTACGGTCGCCTGCTGCTTCGGGTCTTCGGAATGCCCGAGACCGTCTCTGCATGGGCGATGCGGCTGGGGAAGTATCACAGCGCCCTGTCCGATCTTCCGGTGCCCCTGCGGCGCGATCAGCTGCGGCTGTGGGATCGACCGCCAGTCAACGAGACGCCCCTGGCAGCGTGGATTCACATCGGCCTCGCGTCGGTCGCCCGCCGCAGCCGCCAGCCCGAAGAGGTCCGAAGACGGCTCGACCTGGCCGGGCTGGTCGCACACCGCGCCGGCCCCGAGGCGCAGCTGGAGCGGCTGCTGTTTGAGGCATGGCTCTCCAAAGACCCCGACGACTTTCTGGATCACGCCGAAGAGCACCTCGACGATCCCATCCTCCCGCCCCCGGAGCGGGCCAACTACTTCGCGCGGCTTCAAGATCAGCGCGCCTATCGGGCGTTTCGCCATGGAGGAGGGCTCGACGCGGCGCGAACCCTCTATGCATCCATCCCCGCAGACGGTGCGCCGTTGTTCGCCGCGTTTCGCCGTGCGCATGGGCTGGCGTGGTGTGCGCTGCGCTCGGGTGAGCAGGACGCCGCCGTCGCGCTGGCACGTGAAGCCGCAGAGCACGCCGGTGACGCGGGGCTGGTGCGGATGCGATGGATGGCGATCACGATGGAGGCCCACGCCTGGAAGGACAGGCCACAAGCGGATGTGCTCTGGGTCCGGGCCAAACGCATCGCACAGGCGCTCGAAGATCCAGACCTGCTCTCCCGAATCCCCAAACAACATCGATGAGTCAACCCCACT
This sequence comes from Myxococcota bacterium, assembly GCA_038520555.1. Taxonomy (GTDB): domain Bacteria; phylum Myxococcota_A; class UBA796; order UBA796; family UBA796; genus JBCBLB01. The sequence continues at coordinate 18,598 of JBCBLB010000073.1, forward strand.
CTGCGATATCTCGTTCGCGTTTCGAGTTGACACAGCGATGCGTTCCAGAACCGTTCCCTGAGAAGCATTACCCGCCTGCAAAGCTTATACAAAACGATGAAGTTGCGTTTTACGCACTCTCCACAGATGCAGGCGTTCAGCGGGAGCCGGACCGGGCGCGCGGGGAACACGCCGCCTGTGGGGATGTGGCCGATCGGCTTCAGTCCGATCGACGGAAGAGGATCGGGGTGGCGACGGCGACGAGGACGAAGATGGCGGCGCTGAGGTAGAACAGGTTGGTCTCCAGGACGGCATAGAACGTTCCGCCGACCAACAGCCCGACGATGCTGCCCATGCTGCCGGCGCTGGAGGCGGCCCCCTGGACTGCGCCCTGGTTCTCGGGGTCTGCGGCGTTGGCGATGCGGGCCTGGAAGGTCGGCCAGGCCAGCCCGTTGCCGAGGGCGAACAGGATCGCCCCGCCGAAGATCCACAGATCCGCCGGATGGGTCATGACGAGGAAACACGCGGTCAGAGACAGCATCCCGAACGCAAACAGGGCGCCGCTCCGGACTCTGCCGGACAATGCGGAGAGCAGGGGCCCCTCGGTGACAATCATCGCCAGGGAGAGCACCGTGAAGAAGATCCCCAGCCGTGTGGGGCTCCAGCCCAGCCCGGCCTCTGCGTGGAGCGGGAAGGCGCTCTGGAAGATGCTGTAGGCGACGAACTGTACGAAGGTCGCGACGAGCAAGGCGATGATGATCGGGCGCCAGCGCACCGTGGCGCGCGTGGTGGTGTCCGGCGCAGCGGCTTCGGTCTCCTGCCCCAGGATCCGGGGCGCGCACCTCAACGCCGGGCTTCCCTTCGGACAGGTTGAGCGGGGCTCTTTGAGCTGCAGGCACAGGATCGTGGCGATCGCAGAGATGGCCGCGGCGGCAGAGACCGGGGCGAGGTACCCCAGCGGCGTCGCGGCGAGCAGGCCGGAGATCGCGGGGCCAACGGTGAACCCGAGCGAGGCGGCCATGCCCATCCACCCGAAGGCGCGCTGCCGAGCCTCGGGATCGTGGACGGTGAGGTCGGCGACATAGGCGTTGGCGACGGAGACGTTGCCGCCGGTGAGGCCGTCGAGCGCCCGGGCAGCGAACAGCACGACGAGCGGGAGGGTGAACCGTGCGCCGGCGAATTCAAACAGGTGCACCGTTGGCACGCTCAGGGCGATGAGGAACAACACCCACGCCGCGAAGGTTCCGCCCTGGCTGAGGGCGAGGATCCGTGTCCGCCCGATCCGGTCCGAGGCCCGCCCCAGGATCGGCGCCCCGAACAGCTGGCAGATCGAGTAGGTCGCGCCGACCAGACCGTATGTCCAGGCGGCGCCGCCGAAGTCGGTCACCAAAAAGACCAGAAACGGCAACACGATGGAGAGCCCGAGGGTGCCCATCAACTGCACCGACAGGATCGGCGCCAGCTGTCGCCAGGATACGGTCGCTGATCCCGGATGTTCGTCCATCACGCCCCCACGGTCTGGAGACGGTTTATCCGGGCCCTGCGCCGAAGCGCAGGGCAAATGCGGGGCCGCTCAGGCGCTGAAGATCTGCCGCCACATCTTGCGGTCAGAGACGACCGTGCCCATCTGGCCTTGCTGATCGAGGGTCGCGGTTCCCGCGTTGCGCAGGCGCTTGAGCACCGGTGCATCAGGCAGGTGCGCCTGGGTCCAGCGCCCCAGCGCGGCCAACAGCTTCGGGCACTCGTCCAGAGAGGCGAAGACCAGGCGCTTCCTGCCCGCATCGTTGACGTCGAGCCGGACGATGCCGCGGGCGGTCTCGCCGCCGGCGCCCGCCATCCGCAGCGCCCGGATGCGTCGCTTCAAGCGGTCTGGTCCATCTCGTCGCGGTTCTCTCACCACGGTCAGCGTCGGGACCGCGCCAGGGCCTTCGGTGCCCAGCCAGAACATCAGCTCGGACTGCTCTTCGATCTCGGCCAGCGCATCGGCCACCCCGAACCGCTGGACCGCCGCAGAGGCCGGAAGCGACTGTGACAGCAGCCCCGACCAGAGCGCGTCGGATTCGTGGATCGTCACCGGGCCGCCGTCGGCTTGCTCGACGACCTGGGCGCCTGCGAGGCGGCGCAGATCGGGGATCTCGTCGAGCTGGGCGGCCACCAGATCAGCGAGGGACTCCAAAAACGCGCGGCCATCGGACTCGACGAAGAACCGGATCGCGCCGGTGGGGCCGACGTCGGCGATGCCGCGGACCCGCTGCGCGGACAGCGGCGCGTCCGCCTCAGCGACCATCTCATCGAGGCCGATCCGCACCTGGAAGACCTCAATGAGATGGTCGCTGAGGCGGACGCGC
>JBCBLB010000534.1:0-6947 GCA_038520555.1 Myxococcota bacterium
GTCGTCATTCAACAATTTGCTATCTTCTTTGAAGGTCGTGTTAAGCTATGAGTAAATCGGAATGCCCAGAATGGCCATACACAAAATTTATGACACACCCCGTGAGACCATTACTGTCTCCGAGGACGGGGCATATATGACGATCACCCGTAATACAGAGGCGCACGTTCGGGAAGAAGCCGCGTTCTTCTCCGCGGAAACTTCGGGGCTCAGCGCTGAAGGCAGCACGGTATGTTTCAATGTGTCGGGTTTTGATCCCAACAATGAATTGTGTATGGAACCCTACCGTGTCAGCTTGTCAGCATGGTTGACCGGAAAGTTCGCGATGCTAGATATGTGTAACGGGACCGTATTGGACTTTGAAGATGATATGATGAAAAGATGCAGATCGGTGCTCGATTTTCACACTGAAGGATTGCAGTGTGATAACTTTGTTGGATTTTTCGGCTGTTCAATCCCGATCTTAAATATATCAGCGCGGCGTTTCTGATCAATTTCCTGTCACAACACGACACCTTCGCTGTGGATGACGACCAGATCCGGCTCGCATAAAACTGCCTTCAGCAGAGGCCCTCTATTATATCTTGTAGATGTAGGGTGTAGACGACACGTTTTCTGATCAGCAGGATGTGCACGCGTACAGCTCAGAACAGAGGCCCTGCCGCTCGTTGGGTACGACCCCATTCGTGGTGCGCATGGGATAGTATAGGGCGGTCTCTGTAAATCCTGGATCCGATGGCTGCTCTGGGCGCACCCACACTTCGACTGGCTGAACTGCTCCAGGCCCTTTTTGATGGGGGCGAAGTTCACCGCTTTTTATACGGATACGAAATCGGCCAGATTCAGCACGGAAAGGATCTGCTCGACAGCATTCTCCCGCATGAAAGCACTGAGCCTGGCCAATATTTCCTCAAAGTTGCGGAGAAGCTTCAGCAGCGCGGGCTGGTTGATGCACTGTTCTTCGAGAGGCTTCGCCGCGAGCGACCGGGTCGCGCCGAACATATCGCTCACCTGGAACAACGCTGGCGGACAGAAGCTGAGCAGCTCAAGGCCAGACGCGCGTCTTTATGGAAGCTTTGCCGAGCGTTCTTTGTTGCCGCGGGGGTTGAACTGGAAGAAGAGGCGGAGCATCTCCGGATCCCAGAGCTGGTCTGGCAGAGTCCACAGGCGCCGACGGTGGCGGGTGTAGAGCAACTGGAGCGGGTACTGTCTCGGGGCGAGCGTAGCTTTTTTGTCTACCCCGGAGAGCTTCCAGCGGACGTCCGCGAACAGCTTGATCGGCTCCGTGCGCGGGGGAATCCCACCGCCCCGCTGGAAGTGGAGGCGATGCAAGCCGCGCTGGAGGATGGCTGCTGTGGAGCGCTTCTCCTTCAGCGACGCAAGACGTACTTTGATCGCCAGAATCTGTTCACGATGAAGAATGCGATCACCGATCAACGCTTCTTCTTTGGCCGCGAGCAGCTTCTTACCCAGATCGGCTCGTGGCTGTCCTCTGGTGAGCACGTCTTGATCACCGGGTTGCGCAAGGTCGGGAAGACGAGCGTGCTGCGCATGCTCCGGTACCATCTCTCGGAGCATCCCTGGTGTGCAGTCGATCTACAGTCATACCGCTCGGTTTCGGAGGGGAAGTGGCTGCCCGACGTGTTTACCCGGATCGTTCGTGCATTTGATGCCTGGGGACGACAGCGTTTTTCGGATTGGCCCCAGGAGCCCCCCAACGAGCAGATCAGCGATGGTTTGACGCTCTCGGCCGCGCTCTCGCTGCGGAGGAGCTGGCAGGAGCAGCGCGGACGGAGAGAGCCGCTGATCCTGGTCCTCGATGAGCTGGAGTGGATCTTCCCAAGCCCACAACAGCCGAATCGTGTGACGGCATACACTGCCTTCGCCGGGGCGCTGCGGGCGCTCGGGCAGGCTGGTGGGGACCGCTCGCTGGCGCTCGTCGGGGCCGATCTCAGGCCAACGGTTGACCGGCAGAACCGCCTCGCTGGGCGCACCTCCAATCCGTTCTACCGGTTCTTCCACGTCCTGCCACTCCCACTGATGACGCGGACCGAGGTCGCAGAAATGACGCGCTCGATCGGGCGTCTCCTTGGCCTCGATGACATCCGCGATGGGTTCATCGATGCGTTGTTCGCCTTCTCCGGAGGGCACCCCAGCCTGTCGCGGATGATCGCGGGCGCAGCATACGAACAGCGTCGGGTATCGACGCGCCTCTCTGAAGAAGATTTCGCGACGGCCCTTGAGGTTCTGGGCGACGATTGGGAGATCGAGAGCTTCTTTGAAGAGAGCCTCTGGAAACAGATGACGCCCGCTGAACGACGCGAGGTCCTGTTGGTTCGCGACCAACCACACCACGGCAGCCACCGAAGCAAGGCGATGGCGTCCCTCCGGCGTCAGGGGATCGTCACGCGCCAGGGCATCCCCATCGGCGGCTTCGCAGAGTGGCTCGAGGCCGTTGATGGCGAAGAACTCGCGAGCAAATAAGCCAGGGATAACCATTTGAATGAGGCTGGCTGCACGCCCGGCCATGCCATCGATCAGCCAACAAGCACCAGCGCAGCGTCCAGACCCCCCCCACCGCCAACCGTCGATCCAGCACGCCCAGGAGGCGAGGGGGGAGTCATGGACGCGATTGTTGAAGGGGCTCCCCTTGAGGATCGCCAGTCTTTGCGGTGCTCCACACCGGGTGCTCCTCCTCGCGCTTCCTGCGCGCATCGAGCCCTGCCTTCAAGGGGTGTCGTTGAGCTGCGTTTACTCTGAGAAGTGGCCGTGTCGACCCACCCCAGACGCGAATCGTCTGGCTCCTGGGAGGGCTTCTTCGGAGAGAACAGAGCGGCCGAGGACAAACTCAGCGCGGAGGGCCTGTTCTTCTGAGAGGCTCCATTGCGATCTCGCGCTGGCTCGGTCTGCACGCATACACTGCTGCGGGAAACCAGCGATCGTCTCTGCGAGTTGAAGCGCAGCCTGGAGGGCCTCTCCATCTTCGACCACACGATCCGCGAGTCCGAATCGCAGGGCTTCCTCAGCGTGGACCGGTCTCCCGGTGAGGATCATGTCCATCGCTCGACCGGCGCCGATGAGCCTCGGAAGGCGCAGCGTTCCACCGTCGATCAGCGGAACTCCAAAGCGCCGACAGAACACACCAAAGGTCGCGGAGCGGGCTGCGACCCGAAGGTCGCACCAGCAGGCCAGCTCCAGCCCGCCAGCCACAGCGTATCCTTCGACGGCTGCGACGACGGGCTTGCGCAGCTGGAGTCGGCTGGGGCCCATCGGCCCGATGTCTCCCTCTTCCTCCAAAATGGGAAGTCGACCCTGTGCGACGGCCGTCAAGTCAGCACCCGCGCAAAAATGGCCGCCACTTCCGGTCAAAATCGCAACCCGCAGCTGCTCATTGGCATCGAACGCGACGAAGGCTTCATATAGCGCGAGCGCAGTGTCTCGATCGACCGCGTTTCGAACCGCGGGGCGGTTGATCGTGATGACGTGAACGGCGCCCTGGGTAGAAACTTCAATCATGGTTCTCCTCGGGTCGGGAATGGAGAGAAGATATCTCGCGAGGAGGGTTCGTTTCCAAGTCGGGACCGGACCATCCTCATAGAGGAAGATGTACACCTCCATCCCCGGCTGAGGAGACGCGAGCGAGCCAGATACAGCAGTCGTCGATGAGCGCGTAATCTCAGACGGATGCAGCAAACCTCACCACAACGACGCGGATGACCGACGGTCTGTCTGGAGCGGCTCGCCATGAACGCCAGCGGTGAGCGCGAAACCCCCAACCGGTGCGTCTCCGACATGCGCTGGAACACAACGGAGACACGCTGGACCTTGAGCGGTCGCTGTCTGAGCAGGGCATCGCGTCAGAGGCGCACATCGTGCTGTGCTCTTCACCGGTGATGATGCCGAGGGTGCCTTCTGCAGGGGGCATGGTGTTCCGCCACATGCTCTACAACGAAGAGGCCATGTTCCTCTCTGTCGTGCGTCGTCGCCTGCGTGAGCTGTTGCGGCATGGCGCGCTTGAGGAGGATTGATGAGACCTCTCAAGTACGCGCTCGTCCGCTGGGCACACATGCAGATTGATGTGGTCGTGGTACTGCTGGTGGGCTCTCACGCCGGCGTCGGCCGCATGCGGAGCCCCGCGTTTCCAGAAGAGGAAGCGTAGCGCGGCGTCCCTATCTGGCCAGCGCGATCGGTGTCCAGATAGAATCGGGATGACCGATACCCCCATGGGGGGAGGACGATGGCCATGCTGTTTCTGGTGCTGATCGGCTGCGTCAGCTTCCACAACCACATCGAGGCCGGTTGGATCGCCGGCCCGGTTGAGGGGGACGTTCAACATGGTGGGATGGCCCTCTTCACCATCTCGATGACCATCGACGAGGACTTCTATTCCATCGGCGGCGGCGGTCAGGTATGGGGTGCCGACGGGACCCCGTCCTTCGCATCCACCGTGGGGGCGGATGTCTGGACCGAGCCGATGGTGGACGCGCCGTTTGGACTCCGTGCGCAGGGCCAGCTGCTCATCCCCATCGAGTCCCCGATCTTCCTCCCGCTGGGCATCGCCGTTCGGGGCGGTCCGTACTGGAGTGTTCTCGATGATGATGTGCGGGTGACCCTCTCTGCCCATGGGCAGCTCTCTGTGGTGGGACATCCGCTGGTCAATGGGGGGGCGATGGCTGGCATCCGCTGGCCCACCGGCGCGCTCTTGAACGTGGGGAAGTGAGCCGCTCCACGCCCCGGGCGAGGTCTTCACCATCACCGCACGCTGAACAGTCCGGTGTCGAAAATATAGGGTGAAACCGAATATATGATGGGCGTATAGCTGCTCCGGGTGCCGTCATCGTCGTCTGCCTGGAGGATCAGCCCTCCTTCCTGGTACGTGAAGTCATCTCGGACCACCCATGTCGCGTTGACGCCCTGCGTGTCGGGCTTCAACCCGAGCGGCGCGCCTGGCCAGAGCGCCCTCACCGAGGCGCCCTTCCGGTCCCGGTACTCCACCTGAAGCTCGACGACCTGGCCCGGCTCTCCTTCCAACCAGAAGCCTTCATCGAGGCCCCGGAACGACTCACCGTTAATGCTCAACAGCCTGGGCCCGGCGGAGCCTCCGCACGCGAGCAGGGCTGCCCAGAGGGGGCCGATCACGGAGACACCGCGATCGTAGATATCCGCCAGGCCAGATCCTGGTACTCCTGAAAACCACCGTCCAGAGAGACGAGCGCCCTGATCGGGAGGATCGCGACGACGCGCAGGTCGCCTTCATAATCGTCGGGGATGCGGAGGTGGTTGGCGGAGAGGATCTGGCCGTCAGCGGTGAAGTGCGCGCCTGTGCGCCCGGTCCGAAGCAGCTCGCCATCATCGACAAACCAACGGACCGGGTCCGACGCGGTGATGTGGTCGAGGAAGTCTGCATTGGGGGTGAACCGCAGACCCAGGTCGATCACCTCCCCCGGCAGCGCGGTCTGAGGCGCAGCAAGGGCCAGGTCCTGAAGGTGAGCCGGGCTCGGGCGGGTGCCCTCCTGACCGATAAAGATCCGGGTCAAGGTGGCGCCCCGCGCGATCTGATCTTCGCCCTGTGCGGTGATGCCCACCGCGAACGTGGAGGAGCACAGATCGTCCCCGAACGTGGAGACCGCGCCGGGGCACTGCTCCCAGAACGCGGCGTCGAAGTGCGGCGTGTCCCACTGTACGTTCACGCCCTCCCCGATGTCCCAGACCAGCTCGGGGACGTCGAAGCAGGTGGGAGAGTCCAGGATCGAGGGGACGTCCTCGCGCAGCCCACACCCCCGGACCTGGACCTGATCAAACGCGGTGGGCGAGAGGATCAGGCCTTCGATGTTGACGGTCTCGTTATCCTGGAGGACAGGCGGATCAAAGCGCAGGGCGACGACGCGCGTGCGATCGATGCGGTAGTCCGTCGCAGCCAGCAGCTCGGGTGAGGTCTGCTCGCCGGGCAACGGCACGAGGCAGGCTGCCAGCGGCGCCAGCGTTGGCGCCAGAGCCAGGAATCGAGGGTTCAAAAGGTCACCTCAAGGCCCAGGTTGGGGATAATCGGGACATACCTTCGCGTCAGCCGCTCCGTGAAATCAGCCGAGAACTCGACTGAGAGGGGGGTTCTGGCGTTGGTCGCGTTGAACAGATCCAGGTAGAGGATCCGCTCAGAGCGAGGACGGATCCACGTCTTCTCGATGCGCAGATCCAGTTGGGTGAACCAGGGCAGGCGGTCGCTGTTGGGCGCCCCGAGGATCCCCGACCAGACGTCATCGGTCGCGTTGTATATGGGAGATATCGGCGTAAACGGCTGACCGGTCGCGACGCGGAGCCGGCCGGTGGCCCGCCACCCCTCCCCAAAGCGGGCGCCCCCCGCGAGGGTCAACCCGAACGGTTGATCCCGATCCGAGCGGAACGCCGCGCCCTCATCGAGCCAACGCCATGTTCGGTTCATCGTCACCGCGGACCACCCAAACCACCGCTCCCGCGGATCCAGCCGCACCATCAGATCCCCGCCGATGGCCGCGCCGCGACCGGTTCGGTAATCTGGAATCACGTCCTGAAACGCGAGCGGGAGCTGGGGGACCAGGACTTCGAGGGTCTCGGTCTGGGCGCGGATCGCCATCGTCGGAGAGTACGCCGCATACAGGTTGACATCCATCGTAAACCCAGCGCTCATCGAGTACATTTTCAACCCAACGCCGCCACCCCAGGTGTAGTTCGGGGGAAGGTCCGGGTTGCCGACCGCGGCCTCTGAGAGCCGCCAGATCGCCGGGCGCTGGGAGTACCCACCGCCGTACACCAGGAGATCCACGTCCCCGGCCACCGGCGCCTGGATCGTCAGCCGCGGCTCACCAGCGAAGGAGCGCCCCGAAGGAAGCAGATGTGCTGTTGCCCGCCCGCCGGCTGTGAGCCGGACACCGCCGACGTCTTGTTGCCACTCCCCATAGGGCGAGAGCCAC
>JBCBLB010000825.1:0-3890 GCA_038520555.1 Myxococcota bacterium
CGAACTTGAGCCAGCCCCACGCGCCGCCGCCGATCGCGCCGGGGGTCTGGCTGAGGATGACGACGCCGCTGACGAGTCCGATGGTGAGCAGCACGAAGCCGAGGGTGGCGGCCTCGCCGACCCAGCGTTCGAGTCGTTCGAGGCTGCCCAGGCCGAGGCTTCGGGGGCTGGCGGCGCCGTGGCGTGCGGCGCGCTCGGCCCAGAGGTAGGCGACGCCGAAGGCGGCGGCGATGACGGCCGCGGCGGTCCCGGCGTAGACGCCGGCGAGGTGGGCCCAGGACCAGGCGAGGGTGACCGACTCGAGGTCGAACAGGCGGTAGGTCCACCACGAGGCGCAGACGGCCCAGAGCAGGAAGAAGGCGGTGACGGACAAGGCCTACCATGCACACCTCGATCGGGCAGATCTCCTGCTCGATCTGGGGCGGGCCGGGGAGGCGCTCTCCCAGGCCCGGCAGGCGATCGCTGTAAACGCCGAGGGCAGCGGTGGGTGGTTTGAGGCCTCGCGGGCGTTTCTGGCCATGAATCAAGGGGAAGACGCCCTGGAATATGCAGAAGCCGGCCTCGCACGGGCGCCGTCTTCTTCGTGGGGGCATCGGCTGCGCAGCACAGCGCTCTCCCAGGTGGGGCGCCATGTCGAAGCGTTGGAGGCTGCAGATGAGGCGCTGTCGCGGGCCCCGCAGGAGCCGCTGGCGATGCGCCGCCGGGCGCGGTGTCTGTATCTGCTCGATCGAGATGAAGAGGCGCTCTCCCAGGTCGACGAAGCCATCGCCCTCGATCCGGAGAACCCCTACGGCTACAGCCTCCGGAGCGACGTGCTGTTGTATCTGGAGCGCCTCGACGCGTCAGAAGCCGCGATCCGAGAGGGGCTGGCCCTGGCCCCGGAGCGGGCGGATCTGCACCGCCGCCTGGGAGAGGTCTTGCGCCGGCAGCGTCGCAATGGGGAGGCGCTCCTGGCCTTTCGGGACGCGATCGTGATGGACCCCACCGATCGGCGAGCCAAGGCCGGCTTTGAAAACGCAACAGCGTTGTTCTATCGAAGCGTGGGGATCGGGCTGTTTTTGCTGATGTTGCTGGATGTGGGGCTGGCTTGTGCGTTTTATGCCTGGACCGGCGGGTGGGCGTGGTGGATTCGGTGGGGCGGAACCGGGCTGCTGTTGGTGAGCGCGGTGTGGACGCTGACCCTGGAAGAGCAGGGCGTGAAGATCGGAATGGACCAGATCGATGAACGGTTGTGGCCCATCTGGATGCAGGTGCGGGCGGATCTGAAGCGCGCTGTGTAAAATAACGCACACGCTGTGTGATAAGCCACATCCCCAGGGCATGAACATGGGTTGTTCCGACGGGGTCTTCTGGCACAACCGTTGCATTGGCTGTGGGAGAGAACACACAACGATGTGAGGTCCATTGATGCCTGGACAGGGAACGATTCTGGTTTGTGATGATGAGGAGCTGATCCGCTGGTCGCTCAATGAACATCTGACTGCGGAGGGGTACCGGGTCGTTGAGGCTGAGGATGGTGAGGATTGCCTGTCGAAGATCGATCAGGAGGCGCCGGATCTGATCATTTCGGATTTGAAGATGCCGCGGATGGATGGCATGGAGATGCTCCGGCGGCTCCGGGCCAGCGACAACGAGGTCCCCGTGATCGTCCTGACCGCGCACAGCGCGGTGGAATCGGCGATCGAGGCGACGCGTCTGGGGGCGGGGGCGTACTTGAGCAAGCCGTTTGATCTGCGCGAGGTGAGCCTGACGGTCAAAAAGGCGTTCGAGCAGCAGCGGCTCCAAAACGAGATCCGTTACCTCCGCGGTCAGCAGGAAGACGCCTACAACCGCATCATCGGGCGCTCGGCGACGATGCAGCGGCTGTTCCAGACGCTTCGCCGTCTGGAGAACATCGATGCGCCGACGGTGCTTGTGATCGGCGAGTCGGGTACTGGCAAGGATCTGATCGCTCACGCGATTCATGAGATGGGTCCGCGTAAGGCCGGGCCCATGATGGAGGTGGACTGCGCGAGCTTGCCGGAGCAGCTGATCGAGAGCGAGCTGTTCGGTCATGAGCGGGGCGCCTTCACTGACGCCCGGCAGACCAAGCGGGGGCTGTTTGAGGTCGCCCGGGGCGGGACGATCTTCCTCGATGAGATCGGCGAGATGAGCCCAGGCACCCAGGCGAAGCTTTTGCGGGCGCTGGAGAACCGTCGGTTCAAGCGGGTGGGGGGGGTGAGCTACATCGACCTGGACGCCAGCGTGATCGCAGCGACCAACCGGGATCTGGCCGAGGAGGTCAAGCGGGGCAACTTCCGCGAGGACCTGTACTTCCGGCTCAACGTGATCCGGATCGAGGTGCCCGCCCTGCGCAACCGCCGCGACGACATCCCGTTGCTGTCAGACCACCTCATCAAGAAGTTCAACGATGAGTTTCGACGGGCGATTCGGGGGGTCTCGGCAGAGGCGATGCAGATGATGCAGCGGTACCCGTGGCCAGGCAACGTCCGCGAGCTCCGCAACGTCATCGAGCGGATCATCATCCTGGAAGCGGATGACATCATCGAAGCCGATCACCTTCCGGCAGAGCTGCGCTATGGCGGCGGGGGGCGGGGAACCGGTGGAGCCGGAACGCCCTTCTTGTTGCCAGAGGAAGGGGTTGAGCTGGAGCTGGTCGAGCGCAGCCTGCTGCAACAGGCGATGGATCGGACCCACGGCAACCAGTCGGCTGCAGCGCGGCTGCTGGGGATCAGCCGGTACGCGCTTCGATACCGTCTGGAGAAGTATGGCCTGATGGATGGGCGTCCCGCTTCGCCGGCCTGAGCGTGAGTTGGAATCGGGCGCCACTTGTCGGCGTGGTGTTTGAGGGCAGCAGGGTCAGGGCGCCGCTCATCGATTCCGCGAGCTTTCGGCTGATGGCGAGGCCCAGGCCGGTGCCACGGGTCTTGGTGGTGACGAACGGCTCGAAGAGCCGATCGGCGATCATCGGATCGATGCCAGAGCCGCTGTCGGCGACCTCAACCACCGGGCCTGGCCCGACACGCAGCCAGACGGTGCCGTCGTCGCCAGCTGCGTCCCGTGCGTTTTGGAGCAGGTTGACCAGGATCTGCTGTACATATTGGCTGTCTGCCTTGACCCGCAGGGGTCCATCCACGGTATCGGCGACGTCAATGACCGGGCTGGTGCTGGACTGGGCTGCGGCTTCCCGGCACAGCTCGACGAGATCGGTGGGGTTGAGCCGGGCTCGGACGGGGCGGGCGTAGCCGAGCAGATCAGTCACCAGCCGATCCAACCGCAGGACCTGTCCGTTGACCTTGGAGATGATCTTCTTTCGCCGGTCATCCTGAGACAGCGAGCTTCCGATGACCTGGAGGGTTGCGGAGATGGCGGAGAGTGGGTTGCGGATCTCATGGGCGACGTTGGCAGCGAGGCTGCCCAGACGCGCGAGGTTTTCCGCCTGCTGTGCCCGGGACTGCGCCTGGACGACGTCGGTGAGTTCTTCGATGTGGACGAGCACACGGGCCAGCTCATGCTGCAAGGGGAGCAGGGTGACCCGGAAGTACCGGGCCTCGAACCCATCGCCGATGACCACGCGGGGGATGGTGACGATCTCATCGGTGGCCACGGCTTCGGCGAGGTGGGTAGAGAAGTCCGCCGCTTCGCGCAGCTCGGAAGAGAGGAAGTCGGTGTAGTGCGCCCGAAGCGGCCGGATATCAGTCAACATGTCCGCTGCGGTCGGCCGCGTCGCTGACGTCACCCGGCCGTGGTTGTCCAGACACAGCACGGTGATGGGCATGTTCTGGATGATCAGATCCTGGAGGCTCTGGAGCTCGCGTTGTTCATGGACTTCCATATAAGTTCCGCACATCACCCCCAGCTCCAGATCCGTGATCCGGCCAATGGCCTGA
>JBCBLB010000294.1:0-11193 GCA_038520555.1 Myxococcota bacterium
CGGCCACTCCCCGTCGAGCACATCGCGAAGCACCGATTCGGCTGCGACGACCGAGAACCCCCCTTCGAAGACCGACAGCCACGCTGCAGCGGTCCGCTCTGCGTCGCTGAGCAGCGCCCAGCTCCAGTCGAGCGTCGCCCGCAGCGCCGCATGCCGCCCGCTCCGCGAGGGCGCGCGCAGCATGGAGAAGCGCTCACTCATCCGGGCGAGCAGCTGCGACGGAGACAGCAGCCGCGCCCGGGCCGCAGCGAGCTCGACGGCCAGCGGGAGACGGTCGAGTCGCTCGACCAATACACAGATGGCGTCGCGTTCTTCGTCCGAGCCGTCGAGTTGGGCGCCGGCCGCCGCCGCGCGCGCCTGAAACAACGCCACACAGGGATCGCGGGGCAGCGGCTTCACGGGCAGAAGCATCTCATCGGCGAGACCGAGCCGGGCGCGGCTGGTGACGATCCATCGCGCCTGCGGCGCTTGCGCAAGCCACTGCTGTACCGCAGCGGTCCCATGCTCCACGAGCTGTTCAAAGTTGTCGAGGATGACGAGACACCGCCCACGACTGGCGATCGCGCGGCCCAGCCGCTCCAGCGGCGCCTCTGCCGCCCCCGTCGGGGCGGACAACGCCTGCGCCACGACATACACCAGCTCGGGCTCCGACCGCACCTGATCCAGCGCACAGAAGAACACACCGCCTGGAAACCGCTCATCGGCCTGTCGCGCAAAACGTCCTGTGAGGCGGGTTTTGCCGACCCCACCCGGGCCGATCAGCGTCACCAGCGGGTGCGCTTCCAGCCACTCGCCCAACGCCCCGATCAGGACCGATCGACCATGAAACGAGCCCCGTTCGATCGGAAGCTGCAGCGCAGGCGTGGGGTGTGGGGCGATACGTGTCGAGATGAGCCGGTACCCGCCGCCGCGGATGGTCTTGAGATAGCGGGGGCGGCGCGGATCGGGTTCGATCTTCTTGCGGAGGCGGTTGATGGTGTAGCGTGCGGCGCGTGAGCGGACGTTGGGGTGGTGATTCCAGACCTCTCGATGCAGCTCTTCAGAGGGCACCACCCCGCCATGATCGGCCAGATACCGCAGCAGCGATGCTTCCAGAGGCGTCAGGAGCTGGACGCGTGCGTCATGCTCCACCCGGAGCTCATCCAACCACACCTGCTGTGGTCCCAGGACCAGGACCTGGCCCCTGTCACCGTCCCCACGCTTCATCTTCGATATCGTACCCTCCAATCCTCCGAACCGCATCGTTCCATGTCCCCGAAGCAGGCGCGGTTGGGTATTATCGAGAGGGTCTGATGAAGGGGAGAGAGCGGTGAACGCTTCGGTGATTGGTGCAGGGTCATGGGGAACCGCGTTGGCGATGCAGCTGGCACGTGCAGGCAACGCGGTGCGGTTGTGGGATCACAGGCCAGAACGGGCTGTGGCGATGCAGCGGGATCGCGAAAACACCCGATACCTTCCAGGGCTGCGGTTCCCCGACGGGATCACCGTGTTCGCCGATATGACCGAAGCGCTCGACGGTGCCGAGCTGATTGTTGAGGTGATCCCCAGCCAGAGCGTGCGGGCCGTGATGACCACTGCGCGTCCGCACATTCCCGACGGCGCGCTCATCTGCTGCGCCAGCAAGGGGATCGAGCAGAACTCGCTGATGACGATGGAAGAGGTGCTGCGCGATGTGCTGCCCGAAGAGACGCACACACGGCTGAGCTTTCTGGCGGGCCCTTCGTTCGCCAAGGAGGTGGCCGCGGGCCAGCCAACGGGCGTGGTGGTCGCGGGCCGCGACGAGGCGGTCTCGCAGCAGGTCGCCCAGGCCTTCCACGCCGGCTACTTCCGCGTCTACCACACCGATGACATCATCGGCGCCGAGCTGGGTGGCGCGCTCAAGAACATCATCGCCATCGCCTGCGGGGCGGCGGATGGGATGGGGATGGGGCTGAACACCCGGGCGATGATCATGACCCGGGGCCTCGCAGAGATCACCCGCCTCGCCGTCGCACGCGGCGCCAACCCCCTCACCCTCGCCGGCCTCGCGGGGATGGGCGACCTGGTGCTCACCTGCACCGGCAACCTGTCCCGAAACCGACGGGTGGGCCTGGGCCTGGGACAGGGCAAACCCCTTGAGCAGATCCTCGAAGAATTGGGACAGGTCGCAGAGGGGGTGATGACCTCCCGCTCAGCAAACGCCCTGGCGGACGCCACCGGCGTGGACATGCCCATCGTTCGTGAGGTGTACAAGATGCTTTATGAGAACAAGTCTGTCCAGGCCACGGTCGAGGATCTCTTCCACCGGTCCCGCAAAGCGGAGCGGCGGTCATAGCCGCCGCCCCCATCGGTTTCACCGGAAGGCTTCGCCCGACTCGGCGTGTGCGATGAGGATACGGGGCGGCGCGAACCGCGGCCCGAACCGCTCCGCCAGCGCCTCACAGCGGGCCTGGAATTTCTTCAGGCCGTAGGTGTTGAGGAACTGCAGATAGCCACCCGTCCAGACCGGGGCGCCGATGCCCATGATCGAGCCGATGTTGGCGTCGGCGACGCTGCGGAGGACGCCCTCTTCGAGGCACCGCAGGGTCTCCAGGACGGGCCGGAACAGCAGGCGATCTTCAATGTCGGCGTCGGACAGGTCCACATCGGCCTTCCGCCAGCGAGACAGCCCCGACCACAGCCGCTTGCCGCTGTCGTCGTAATCGTAGAAGCCGCTGCCCGCGTAGCGGCCGGGGCGGTCGAGGTCTTCGACCATCGCCCGGAGCACCGCGGTGCCTTCAGGGGTGGGATCATCCTCGGCCCTCCGCAGCCCCGCGGCGACCTGAGAGTCAAAAATCTCCAGGCCGAGGCGCAGGCTGACCTCATCGTTGAGGGCCAGCGGCGAGGTCGGGTACAACAGCCCGCGGGCCAGCCCCTCGATCCGTGCGGGGCTGACGCCTTCAGCGACCAGCTGGACCGATTCGGTGAGGTGGGTGCCAATGGTCCGTGAGGTGTAGAAGCCCAGCGCGTCTTCGACGACGATGGGCGTCTTCCGGATCTGGCGGGCGAAGTCGAAGGCACGGGCGAGGGTCTCATCCGAGGTCTTCTCGCCGACCACGATCTCCAGCAGCGGCATCTTGTCGACCGGCGAGAAGAAGTGCAGGCCGACGAACCGCTCTGGAGATGACGACGACTGCGCGAGGCGGGTGATGGGCAGCGTCGAGGTGTTCGAGCCCCAGAAGCCGTCTGCCGACAGGCAGCCCTCGCTCTCCTTGACGATCTGGTCCTTGAGGGACACCTTCTCGAAGACCGCCTCGATGATAAGGTCGCACCCGTCGAGGTCTGCGAGCTGTGCGGTGGGGGTGATGCGGTCCATGGCGGCCTGCATCCCTTCGGGGGTCATCTTGCCGCGCTTGACGCGCTTGCCGAAGACCTTCTCGCTGTAGGCCTTCCCTCGCTGGGCGGCCTCCAGCGAGATGTCCTTGAGAACGACGTCGATCCCGGCGTGGGCGGCGACGTTGGCGATGCCCTGGCCCATCATGCCCGCGCCGATGATGCCGAGGCGCTTGACCGACGAGGGGGGAACGCCGTCGGGCCGGCTGGCCCCGCCGTTGACCTGGTTGAGCTGGAAGAAGAACGTCGTGATCATGTTCTTGGCCACCGGGTGGGTGACCAGCGAGGTGAAGTTCCGGGACTCGATGCGCTGTGCGGTGTCAAAGTCGAGGCGGGCCGCTTCGACCATGGTGTCCAGAATCCGCTCCGGGGCCGGCAGCCGACCCCGGGTCTTCTCAAAGAGCATCGCCGAGCCGACCGCGATCATCGGGGCGACCTTCGGAGAGTTGGAGCCGCCGCCGGGGATCCGATGCCCCTTCTGGTCCCAGGGCTGGGTCACCGCATTGGGGTTGTCCACGATCCAGGCCTTCGCCCGGGGGAGCAGGTCGCGGAGGTCTTCGACGGTCTCCTGGATGAGGCCGTCCGCACGGGCGCGATCGGGGCGGACCTGCTTGCCTTCGGTGAGGTATGGCATCGCCGCCTGGAGGCCGAGCATATGGGTGAGCCGGACGGTGCCGCCGCCACCGGGGAGCAAGCCCAGGGTCACCTCTGGGAAGCCGATCTTGACGCTGCGGTCGTTCCAGGCGATCCGATGGTTGCAGCACAAACACAGCTCGAAGCCGCCGCCCAGGGCCGCGCCGTTGATGGCGGCGACCGTGGGGACAGGAAGCGCCTCCAGACGCCGCAGCAGGGCCTTGGTATATTCGACGCCCCGGAAGAATTCGTTCTCCGAGCCGGGTTCGACGGCGACGAGCATCTTGAGGTCGCCGCCGGCGAAGAACGTCTTCTTGGCTGAGGCGAAGATCACCCCCGTCAGGCCCGCCTCGGCTTCGAGGCGATCGATGGTGGTCTCGAACAAGCCGGTGAACGCAGTGTTCATGGTGTTGACCGGCCCGTCCATGTCCATGGTGACGGTGACGATGCCGTCGCGGTCTTTGTCATAGTGGAAGCCCATGGTGTCCCTCACAGCCGCTCGATGATGGTGGAGATGCCCATTCCGCCGCCAACACACAGCGAGATCATGCCGCGCTTCAGGCCGCGTCGCTCCAGCTCATCGAGCACGGTGGACACCAGACAGCCGCCGGTGGCCCCGAGGGGATGGCCCATCGCGATCGCCCCACCGTTGACGTTGGTGATCTCCGGATCGATGTCCAGGTCGCGCATATAGCGCAGGGCAACCGAGGCGAACGCCTCGTTGATCTCCCACAGGTCGATGTCGCTGGCCTTCAGCCCAGCGATCTCCAAGCACTTCTTGGCGGCGGGCCCGGGGGCGGTGAGCATGATGACGGGATCTGTGGCCAGCACCGCGCTGGCGACGATGCGGCCACGAGGATCGATGCCCAGCTCGCGGGCGATGCGCTCGCTGCCCAACAACACCGCGCTGGCGCCGTCGACGATGCCCGACGAGTTGCCGGCGGTGTGCACATGCTGGATCTGCTCGACCTCGGGGTACTTGGAGAGGGCCATGGTGTCGAAGCCCATCGCGCCCATCTGGGCGAACGCCGGCCGAAGCGCCGCGAGGCCGTCCACGGTGGTGTCCGGCCGGATGTAGTTGTCGCGCGCGAGGATGGTCACCCCGTTGCGGTCGGTGACCGGAATCACAGAGCGGTCGAACCAGCCCTGTCCGCGGGCGTGCGCGGCCCGGCGCTGGCTCTCCACGGCGAAGGCGTCGACCTGTTGGCGGCTGTAACCGTCGATGGACGCGATCAGGTCGGCGCCGATCCCCTGAGGCACGGACCGCTGGCCGACGACGAACTCTGCGTCGGTCATCATCGCGCCGCCGTTGGCGCCCATCGGCGCGCGGGACATGCTCTCCACGCCACCCGCCACCACCAGCTCCTGCCAGCCGACCCCGATCTTGGCGGCGGCGGTGCTCACCGCTTCCAGACCCGACGCACAGAACCGGTCCATCTGAACGCCTGCCACCGACTCGTCCCACCCAGCGAACTGCGCCGCTGCCTTCGCGATGTTCGAGCCCTGATCGCCTACCGGCGTCACACATCCGAGCACCACGTCGTCTACACGAGCCGTGTCGAGTTCATGGCGTTCCTGAAGCGCGCGGAGCAGCCCCGCGGCGAGCGCCACCGGCTTGACCTCATGCAAGGTGCCGGTCGCCTTCCCCTTCGAGCGTGGTGTCCGAACCGCATCAAAAATATAGGCTGTGCCCATCGTTGATTCCTGGTTGTGGGTTGAATCCAAAGACCCGCGTTGCACGCCGGATCTCTGATCATATGGTACCTGACCGTACATGCACCGATGTGTCTTAAAAATCGACGCACACGTTGCGAAAAGACGACAGCTCCAACCACCCATCTTCACATGCCTGAACGCGACGCCAGGCTTCAACCCCGGTGACATCGGGGTTGTAACGTTGAAATAACGCCCGAACAGGTACAGATAAGCGCAGCCCTGCGTCCCACCACGACGACAGCGCTTCACTCGAACACCTGGGTGGTTACTGTGCATCGCACCGACGAGGAGGGCCGCCGGCTTCACCGCGTGGACACCACAGAGGCAACCGCGGTTGTCGAGCGCACCCCCGCAACGCCACAGCAAGCCCTGGTCGACCGTTTGCAGTCTCGAATGGGCAACCGATTGACCATCGCTGCGCTCTCCGGAGCGTCACTGGGAGGAATGGAAGATCTGGTCTCGGCAGAGATGTTCATGGCGACCAGCGGCTTCCCTGACCATCTCCAGAGCAACGCCGCCGTCGCAGGGGCGATGGCGGCGGCCCAGGGCGGCGGGCCGGCGGCCGTCATGCGACGCACGGCCGGTGGAGAAGCGCTCGATGACGCCAGCGTCATGGCGCTCATCAAGCGCAGCCGCGGCGCTGCGCTCCCGACGCCGCTTGCGAAGCGCTTCAGCGCTGCGCTCGGCCATGACTTCCGCGCGGTTCAGGTTCATACCGATGCAACCGCCGCGCAGGCTGCAGAGGCGCTCCACGCGCAGGCGTTCACCGTTGGACGCGACATCTTCTTCGGCGCCGGACGCTTCGCGCCAGAGGATCGTCAAGGCGAAGCCCTGCTCGCCCATGAGCTCACCCATGTCCGCCAACACGACGAGGGACGCATCCATACAGGCGGCAGCGGCCTCTCGGTCTCCGATCCAGGCGACACAGTCGAGCGAGAAGCCTACGCGGTCGAGGCGAACATCCACGACACCCTCGCGGACATCGACGCACTGCTCGGGGCCACTCCGGACACCAACGCGCGCGCCGACGTCGACGGTGCCCCAATCTCAGACGCCCCGATCTCAGATGCCCCGATCTCAGATGCGTCCGTCGCACTCCGCCGCGAAGAGAAGGAACAACCTGAAGAGACCCCTTCAGATACTGGAGCAGCCGCGGCGAGCCCTGACGCAAACGCTGCCGAGGACAACAACGCACCTGAAACCCAACCGGAATCGGCGACCGAAAGCGGACAGGGTGAAGGCGACGCCGGGGCCGCGGACGCTCCGTCTTCTTCATCGGCGTCAGGCTCTTCGGCTGCGGCATCGTTCGAGAAGCCGTCTCCTGGAGACGGTGACCTCTCATCGCCCACGGTCGGCGCGGATGATTCCATCATGGATACCGGTGAGACCAGCTCTTTGCCCGGCTTGTTCCAGCACATGATGTCTCCCAGCGTCATCGCGAACCTCGCTGGGAATATCGCCGCAGGCCCGACAGACAAGAAGAATGCCAAGAAGGAAATCACCAGTCGAGAGGCAGAAGTCACGCGCCTCCTGAAAAAGGCCCGCGCCGAACTCAGCGCAGACCAACACGCGGCAAAGGTAAAGCTCGACGCCCTGAAGACCACACAGACGCTGCATCACCTCAGCGGCGCCGTCCAGGCGCGCACAGGCCGGGTGACCGCGAACGTCAAGAGTGCCGGGGATACAGCCAAAGGCACCGTGGACGCCAGCGTTGATGAGCTCGTCAAGGCCTCTGACAAAGCCACGCTCAGCGCGAAGGCCCTCCTCAAGGCGCAGGCCATGCTGCTTCAGGCAGAGATCTATGCCAGACGACCGGGCTTCCAAGAGAAGCTCCAGAGCATCATTGAGAAGCTCGCCGTGACGCTGAGCGCCGACCTGGACCGATTGATTGATCCGGTCGAGATCCTGCAGAAGGAGGAGGAGAAGCAGGCCGCCACAATCGCCAGGAGCAACGTCCTCGCAGGCTCCATCGAACGCGCGCGCGCAGCCGCGAAGCTGACCGCGAAGGCAAACGTCCACAAACGGTACGTCAAGGGAATGCGGAAAGTCCGCGATCGTGCCGTCGAGCAGGTACGCGCCTTCAAGGGTGAGCCCGTGAAGATGCTCATCGCCGAAGCCACGGCCCCCACCCTGGAGGAGATCTGGCCGGCCACGCAGCTGCTCGAAGAGAACCTCGACCACATCCAGAAGAAGTCCGACAAAGACGCGAAGGCCGCAAAAGACCGGTTTGCCGCCCTCGTCCCCGAGCGGATCCGAACCCATGAAGCCGCATCTCAGAAGACCCGGAAGGGCGCAGACGAGGCGACGCAGAAGAATCAGAAGACGGTCGATCGCCACGCCGAAAACATCCAGATCGCGCAGCGGAACCGTTCCGTGCTCCTCTACAACAGCCTCCAGGAACAGGAGAAGCGCCGACTCGAAGAACTCCGCAAACAGCTCGGTGACGCCGACCTCTCTGATGAAAAGCTCCCTGCCGTACTCAAGGAGATCGATGGCTACATCCAGGGGCTGGAAGCCAGCAAAACGCTCATTGTGCAGGCCGATCAAAAGCAGGCCCTGGAGGAGGACGCCCGCTGGGAAGCGATGTTGGCGACGTATCGCGCCAACAGCGCGGCGGGTGAAGCCAGCCTCGCGAAGGCCCAGGACCAGGACAGCCGCGCGCTCTCTCAGGAGATCCTCAAGCTCGCCGATCAGATCACGGCAGACAACAACCGGAGCGCACAGGGGGTCCAGGCCGCGGGGAACACGACGGTACAGCGCGCGAGCGACAACAACAAGACACGGCTCGCCCAGTTCGACACCACGATGGCGTCCTTTGTCAAACAGCAACTGCAGACCTGGGCCGCACAGTATGCCCGCTCCGCAGCCGCGCAGATGATGCGCCTTGAGCCGCGAATGGAGAAGGACGTCGAGACCGCCGCGGCCGGCGCCGCCAAGAAGGAAGACGCTGACCGACAAAAACGCAGCAAGCTCGCCCGAGAGGCCGCCGAGACGGTCTGGGGCACCGATGAGACCAGGTATATGAAGGCGCTCGCGGGGATCACCCCTGCCCAGGGGGCCGCCCTCCAGGTCCACTATAGCCGACAGTATGCAGAGAGCCTCAAGACCCGGATCGATGCAGAAGTCGACGGCTCGCTCCAGAAGTCGCTCGAAGCATGGCTGGACGGTGACCCCGCAGAGGCCGCGCGGCAGGCGCGCAAGTACGCCGACACATGGACCTTCTTGACCTCCAATCCGGCCGAAGTCGCCGAGGTCGCGCTCCGCTCGTTGTCTGATGAGACCCGCGAAGAGCTGAAGAATGATGACTACTTCACTTCGATCAACCAGGAAAATCAGGGCTTGTTCAAGCGAAGCATCGTTATGCGAAACAAAACGTCCGTCTTTGTAAACCTGCGGAGTGAGCGCCTCGCGGTCCTCTCGGACATGTCCAAATCACAAGAAGAAGCCGGCCGTTACGCGGACGCCATCCAGCTCGCAGAAGAGTTTCAGACCATCTGGGACACCGATGAGAATAAGATCAATCAGATCCTCGGCGCGCGCGATCGGGAGGGCAATCGCCAGCTCGCGGCGGTCTATAAGACGCTGACGACCCGGAGCCTCCGCACCGACACCGCAGACAGCTACACCTTTGACAAGGACATCGTCGGGAACCGCACCGGATCCGTCGAGTCCCTCGCGTTGCTCGAAGGGGACAAGGGCGTCGCCAGAGCTGACCGGCTTGAGCGCTCGATGAACGGCTCCGATGACATCGACATGGCAGAGGCCGCCCTCGGCGGAGACGGCGGGATCAAAGGCGGCGCGACCTGGTTCGACAAGGTCAACGCCCAGCAAGAGCAGGCCGACTTCTATGCAGCGGTGCAAGAAGACTCCGACGAGCGCGCAAAACGATACCTGGATCCCGTACAGCAGGAGCGCGACGACGAGGCGAACCGGAAGCGGTGGACAAGCGACGCGACGCGGGCGGCAGACGAAAAGAAGGCGGCAGAGAATCACGATGATCGCCAGAAGCGCGCCGACCAGGAGCGCCTCGAACGGCAGACGCAGAACGCTCAGGCAAGCACCTACGCAAAGAACAAGAAGGCACTCAAAGACGACTATATTCCCAAGCATTTTGCAGGATGGTGGGACGGAGACGACACCGAAGGAGGCGATCTGCTCTTCGGGTATCGCGACCGTAACAAGCTTGCGATCGAGCGCCTTCAGGCCGCAGTCGAAGGCGGTGGCCCGGCAGAGACCGAGACCTTCGCCCATGGCGTCGATCGGATGGGAACCAATGAAGCCAATGTCAAGAGCGCGTTGCAGGCCATCGCCGGCGAACCAGACTTCTATGTGAGACTGGATAAGCTCGACAAGCTCGGCGCCTACTGTGTCAAACACATGGCGCGGAGCCCGAACGTACAGAAGCAGGATGGTGCGAACGTCAAGCAGCTGCCCGCGTACTTCGGGAAGCTGCCGAAGGAATTCAAGGAACGCGCCGGCTTCAAGCAGAACCTCACCGCCTTGATGAAGACGCTCGACGCCGAGTCCAGCGGGGGTGAACAGTTTGACTTCGAGATGCTGGTCGCCAAGGCCATGATCCGAGAAGAGAACGTCATCGACCGATACGACTATGCCAAAAAGAAGGTGCTATTCTATGTTTCGGAAGACGAACTCAAGACCCTGCTCAAAGACGAGGATGTGACCCGGTTCGCCGGACAGGACAAGCTCCCAGACGTCAAGAACGCGGGCATGGGGTTCGGCACACACGGAAGCCTCACCGATGACCCCTACAAGAAGCTTCTGGCGATGCACTACATGCGCCTCACCGAGTTGGTCGAGAAGAAGGGCTGGTACAACGCCGACGGCTCGTTGGTGACCGACGAGGGAAAGGGTCCGACGACAGAGGCGAAGAAAACGTTCGAGGCGTTCTCTCGGCATGTTGACGCCATCGACACCGGCATCGACGACTTCGTCGCCCAGGATCAGGCGTTCATGACCTATGTGACCACCGCGGTCGGCATCACCGTCGGTGTGGTGGTCACCCTCGTCTCCGCAGGCACCGCGACGGCAGCGGCGGCGGCGTTGTACTCCGCCGCCATCACGTTCGCTGGAGCGGCGGGGACCATGGTCATCAAGCTCAACGTCATGGGCAACCGGTATGAGCTCGGCGGCGAGGCGTTCTGGATCGACCTCGGCTCTGCGGTTTGCGATGCAGCGCTCGGCATCATGACGCCATTGGAGGGCGCGTTCTCCGGGCTCCTCGCCAAGATCGGCCCGCTGGATCGGTTGATGCAGAAGACCATCCTCGGCAGCGTCGTCGACGGGATGAGCAAAGCGCTCCCCGGCGCCGCCAAGGGCGCATTGTTCGACGAAGCGTTGTGGGACAAGGGCGATGTCCACGGGATGGCCCAGAAGATCGCCTTCCAGATGGTGCAGGGAGGCGCCGGCAGCTGGGCAGAGAGCACGGCCGGTGTCATCATCAAAAAAATCGGCAAGAAAGGCGCCATCTGGGAG
>JBCBLB010000318.1:0-10797 GCA_038520555.1 Myxococcota bacterium
ACTGCCTGGACGATGACTGTTGGGGCACCGATGCATGTGACACCAACCGCATTCAGACCTACATCACCAGCGGCACCCTCACTGGAAAATATGAACGAAACCACTACACCCGAAGGACCGACATGTACCGCGTCCGGTCCGGCACCAGCAGCGTGTGGGACACGAGCTGGCGGATGTGGGGCTCTGAGGTGGCGATCGTCTACGCGGAAGACCTCGAAGGGCGGGTCCGGTTCCTCACCGAAGACGGCGACGTTATCAAGACGTGTGGTTGGAAGGCGGATGCCGCGACGTTCTCTTCCTCGGCGTCATGGCGTGACTCTGAGAAGCACTCCATGGACACTGTGAAGAATTTCTCTTACCAGGGGGGACATGATGGCGTCGTCCTCTCTTCGGGGTGCCCGATTGACTTCGCGCTCAAAAGACGCCTCGCACCCTCTGTCGGGGCGGGCGCGCGGGCGGAAATCGGTGAGATGTTCAGCCAATACGAAATTGACGCATCTGGGGTGTACTTTTACGGCTGCAACGGTGGGGAGTGGTTCGACCTGTCGACCTCGACCAGCACCTCGACCGCCTGGTCTTCGAAATCAGGCTGGACTGTGCTGACCAGCAGCGGGCGCCGTGAGTTTGACGCCCGCACGTTCTATACCGAGCGCACGTTTTCCGGCATCCTCGAAGAAGGAAGTCCATACGAGCAACGGGAATGCGATGTTTTTTGAGAACAAATCGGGCGCTCAATGCATCTCGCTTATTGGACGATCGTGCGGCTGAGGTCCACGCCATCCAACCGCGTCTCTTCGAACTTCGCCCCACGCAGGTCGGCGCCATCGAGCAGACAACCGGTCAGGTCGGCCCATGACAGATCGCGATCCCGGAGATTGGCGTCCTTCAGGTTCGCGTACCGGAGAACCAGCCGCTGACCGTTCAGCGCCGGATGGCCAGCCCCCACCGTCAGCGCCAGACCGAAGACCGTGGTGTCTTCCCACCCCCCACCGCCGCCGGCGTCCAAGAACGTTTGATGTGCCGTCAAGGCAGCATCGAGCGCTTCGGGGGAGAGGGGCGGGCGTTCTCGTCGGAGTCGGGTCAGGATCTGGTCCAGCGGTTCGTTGGGGTCGTCTTCTGCGGAGATCGGGGGGGCGACGTCAAGCGAATGGTACAGCGCGATTCGACCGCCGAATCCGTTGCTTGCGTTGACCAGGGTGAGGGCCATCGTCTTCATGTCTGGCGCCCAGTCAAACGGTCCCACGAAGGCGTCGCCGATGAGGTGGCGGCGGGTCACCCGACCATCTTCGAGGCGAACGATCGACATCCGCGGACGCCCCGTGGCGAAGGCCATACAGACGGCGACATACCGTTCATCCGGCGAGAGGGTCAGCGCGCTGACCCGCCCTGAGACCGGGATGGTTCGCAGCACGGTCTTCTCCTGCAGGTCCACGATGTGGATCTCATCTCGCCCGCTCCCCCCGATGATGGCGCGGACTTCGTCCTGGAACAGATCACAGGCTTCGACGTTTGCGAAGCCGGTCTCCATGGTGTCTTCAGGGTTCCCGTCTTCATCGATGGCGCCGAGTTTCAGCGCGCTCCCGTAGCCGTAGTCGATCTGCCGGGTCCGCTTCGGGGAGAACGCGCGATGGTCGATGTCCGTCGTTGCGCGGGTGACCACGTGTCCGTCCGCAAGCCGCCAGCCCGAGAGGTACCCGTATCGATAGACGTGCTTGCCATCGGCGGAGAATTGGATCGCTGGGCGCAGGTCTTCGTCTTCCCCATCCCAGATCTCTGGCGACCGCCAGATCTCTGCGTGGTCTTCGACGGCGTAGCATACGAACTCGCCGGCGTCGCTTGCACAGACCAGATGGCGGCCACAGGGAGAGAAGCGGGCATCGGCGGGTGTCTCGTCGTCAGCCTCGCCGGAGAACGGGATCAGCGTGGCCACCGGCGAGCGGAGGTCCGGCAGGGTCTCGTCGAGGTGAAGGTGGTCGGCTTCGGTCTCATACGACGTCGTTCCCCAGCTCATCCCCACCTGAAGGTGCGTCAGATACTTCTCGTCGGTGACGAAGACGTCGTAATCGGCCTGGACCAGCTTTTCTTCATCGACCCACCTGCCATCGCGTTCGTAGTAGAAGTCGTGGTAGCTGTCCCAGTCTTCGATCGGGTGGTTTCGGACCGCGAGCTGGCGAACCGATGCGATATATCGCCAGGTGTTGGCGTCAACGAAGGCTTCATCGCCGATGCTGTCTACGTCAACCTCTTCCCCGAGCGGGCCCCCGCCGCCGAACCGTGTATCGGCCTCATCCCAGAGGATCCGAAAGAAGAAGCTGTGATCTTCGGGGATGGGCTGGTGGTTTTCGTAGCGCGTGTCGTAGTAGACGACGAAGACCCGGAACCGGACCCGCCGTCTGCTGGGCTCAATCTTCAGGACACGGACACCATACAAATCGGTAGACACGGGATCCTCCTCAACAGAACGTGCGGACGCTGTAGTAGGGCGCTCTGTTTTCCGCCCACGCTTCCAGCCCGTCCGCGATGCCGTAGACGCGCTCCTTTGGGATCTTCATCCGGTCCGCACAGTCCCGGACCACGTCGAGACGTCCTGCCCGCCCGGCAGCGACGGCGACGTCCTTCAGCGCCTTGTCATGGCTCTCATCGCTCTTGATCTGTTGGACGGTTCGCCGTGCTGCCGCGAACCCGCCGACCGCCAGCTGGGTCTCCGCGATCGTTTTGAGTTTGTCGCTGTCCCGGGTCTCTTTGCGAAGCCGCTCCAGGATGGCGAGCCCCTCCACCGTGGCCCCAGACCGCGACAGAATCGACGCCGCGATGCATTCGGGCGGGGTGTCGTAAGTTCGCTTTCGCGGAAACGCCTTGCTGTGCGCTTCCAGCCGCTTCAACACAGCGACGACCCCGCGAAAGTTGCCCTGGGCTGCGAGGTTGTGGCCCATCTCTTCCAACACGTCATAGACGCCATCGGCGCTGCTGGAGGGGGCCGCGTCCAGCATCCGCATCGCCCGGTCCAGGTCGATGGTCGCCCCACCGGCTGCGAGGCTGCGCCACATCCGGGTCGGCTCGCCGGGAAACTTCTCATTGAACACGGCGACCGTTTCTTCAAACCGCTTCTTTGCGGCTTCGGGTTCGAACAGCATCCACCGCCCGGCCTTATTAAAATGGTCGGTATCATCGGCGCGCGGAGAGAAACCCCGCCCGACGATCTGACCCATCAACGACCGATTCATCTGTGCCGCTGCGGCCTTCCAGTAGTCGTCTGCGATCCGCGAGGAGTACTCTATTTCAGCCAGGAGGACCTTGACCGCGTCCTGTTTGCCCAGGTCATGGGCGAACAAAAGCGACGCTGCCAGCAGCTGATTCCACTCTCGCCCGCCAATAATTGCATGCCCGAAGTCGAGCGCCACCGGGGTCTGATCCAACCGAATCAGCTCGCGGATAAAGAACCGAACATAGTGGGTCTTGAACGCGAACAGGTGGCTGCTATAGCCCCTGGCATTGAGGGCGTCAGCAGACGCTTTTCCGTCGCCGCGGTGGAGGTGGTAGCGGGACACCCCCATCACTGTCTCATAGGGGTTGTTGATGTTGTCCTGGTTGTCGATGGCGCGTTGCAGCCACGCTTCGCTGTCCTGACCAGAGCGGAACAAGGCGCAGGCGATGGCGGCAGCGGCGGCAGCGGTCGACGTGGAGAGCCTGTCGCGTCTGTCCCGTTCGACGGACAATGCCTTCTCCAGCGCGGTGTCGGCGATCGCGTCGCGCTGTCCCATGTGCCGCAATGCCACGCAGATCTCAGACAGGCAGATGATTTGCTTCGACCAGCTCCCCACCGACGCCACATGCGTCAACGCTTTCGACGGCTCAAGCTGGGCGTGAATCGGCAACACCTTCCGGAAGTGGTCGTCTGCAAAATGCCAGTGGGTGTTGACCTGTTCGACACTCTGATAGAACCGCCCGATCAACGCAAGCAGGATCTCTGAATCTGCCTGGGGGATGGGTGAGGGGGACATCAACGCTCCAGGTGAGGAAGATCGGCGCGCCGCGATGAATGCGGGAATGTACGGGTTTCTGGGCAAGCCGGTGACCTTGAATGCCCTCCGTGGTGCGCTCCAGGAGCTGCTCACGTCGGGTCGGGATGGTGTCAGCGCTCCCGCTTGAGAAACTCCAGCTCGGCGGCGATTTTAAACGCATCGGGCGCCGCGGGCCGCAGGGCGAGGTAGTGGGCCAGCTCCGCCTGCCCGTCCTCTTCCCGGCCCGCCGACAGCAGCATGCGTCCCAGATCGCGGCGCTCTTCGGCCTGCTCCGGGTCGAGCATCAAGATCCGCTCGCTGGCCCGGATGCCGCCATGGAGGTCTTTTCGCCGTAGGTAGCTGAACTTGAGGTTGCGGTTCATCCGGGCGAGGACCTCACGGTTGGAGGCGTCCTGGGTGGCCTTCGCCCACAAATCCGACGTGATCGGGGCGCCGCGGTATAGCTGGCTCAGCCACATCTCCAGATGGGCGGGTTTGAGCACCCGCCCCTGATGAAACGGGTCAATAAAGAAGGCGTCGGAGTCGACCGGTCGGATGATGAAGTGCGAGGGGAAGCTGACCCCCACCAGCGCGACGCCGACCCGCCGAGCGACCTCAACATAGATGACGCTGAGCAGGATGGGCAGGCCCCGCCGTCGCGCGATCACCCGGTCGATAAACGAGTTCTCCGGGCGATCGTACTCCTCGTCATCGCCCTGAAAACCGAGCTCTTCGAACAGGTGGTGGTTGATGCGGGCGATGGCATGGAACGGAGACGTCTGCCCGGAGACCCGTGCCCCATCCGCCAGCGCGTCGAGCTGTCGGAGTACATCCCTGACGTCTGCGCGGTGCTCTTCTGCAGCGATGAGCGCCGCGCCCTGGTCGAGTGGGACGTCGTCGCCATAATCATCGATCAACCGCTGAAGCGCTTCTCGGGGATTGCCTTCCATCGACTCGCTCTGCATCACTTCTGCATAACCGGGATGACATCGCCTGCGGAGGGCTGTAGATGTCTCATTGGAGGAACTCCCATGAGACATCTGATTGTGCTGCTGTCTGTCCTGGTCGCCTGTGATGATGAAACCGAAACCGAAACAGAAGAGACCATCGAGCTGGCCGACTATTCGGCGCCGGGCGCTGACACACCCGGCACCTTCGATGAGCGGATCACCGGCTCAACCGGCGTCGCGCTGAAGATCCAGGTCTGGTTCCCGACCGAGACCGCGGGCGACGTGGTGCTCTACGATGGCCTGCTCGCCGGTGAGGCGGTCGATGACGCCCGGCCGCTCTGCGATTCTCCCCGGCCGGTGCTGGTCTTCAGCCATGGAAACGGCGGGTTTCGCTGGCAGACGGCGTTCTTGATGGAGCACCTCGCCAGCCATGGGTGGGTGGTGGCCGCGCCGGATCACACCTTCAACACCTTCCTCGACGGCGACAGCGAGCAGTTTCTGGATGTGATCCTCCGCCGACCGGTGGACCTGCAGGACACCTACGACTGGCTGGTCGCCCAGAGCGCCGCCTCCGACAGCCCGCTGGCCGGATGCATCGATGAAGCCGACGGTTACGCCGTCAGTGGACACAGCTTCGGTGGATACACCGCCTACGCGACCGCTGGTGCAGACATCATCGACCCCTACACGGAGGCGGTCGACAACCTCGGGGACCCTCGGGTCTGGGCCGCCATCCCCCTGGCGCCCTGGGACGCTGGCGGCACGATCGACGGGGGCAACGCGGCCATTGCCGTCCCGGTGATGACGATCGGGGGGACCCTCGATGAGACCACGCCATGGAGCATGGTCAGCGGACTGCACGCCGACGTGACCGTGACCCCACGCTACCTCGCGGAAATGACCACCAGCGGCCACTACACCTATGCCCCGGTCGCCTGCCAGATCTACGCGGATGGGGACGGCTGCGGCGACAGCTTCCTCGACCTGGACATCGCCGCTGAGATCGTCAACACCGCGACGCTGTCGTTTCTGGAGTCCATCCGGCTCTCGCCTGAGGCCATCGATCAGCTGCCCGCCGCCTCCGACGAGCTGATCTGGACCCAGGAGTGATCACCGGTCCAGGCCGCCTGTGCCGCACATGATCCGTCCAGGATCGGATACCCTGAGCGCAGGGCGTGGAGGGGAGGGGATGTCGTCGGTCTTGGACACCTGTGTTCGTGCGCTGTCCGGGCAGCCGGACGTGATCTCTATCGAGCGGTCGGGAGTGGGTCACCTGGTGACCCGAATGCAAATCGAGGAGCGGACGCTTGACCTCGCCATCGTCGATCGGGGAGAGGGCTGGGCATCGATGGTCGCGCTCATTGAGCAGGCACCGGCGGGCGGCAGGCTGGACCCCATCCTCCTCTCCAACAGCCTGGAGATGTCTGAAGATACCGGGGTGTGCCGCTTCCTCCTCGCGGATGGTGGCCTGTGGCTTCGCACCGACTGCCTCGCATACCCTGCGCTGATCCGGGATCATGCACGTCGGCTGGGGCTGGCGCTGCTCGGGCTGTCTCAGGGGGACACCGCGGGGGCCTTCCTCATTCACGACGATGTTGAGAACGACCACACCGCGGTCGCGGCGCTGCTGGCGGCGTCCGGTGTGGCGAACACCCCGGTGGCCGCGATCCAGGGGTGGCGCGTCGATGACCCCGACGACACAGCGCGTCGCCCGATCATCATTCGGTGGGCGCCCGCGGCGGGGGGATTGATGATGTACCTGGGGGTGCACCAGATGCAGACCAACGCGCCAGCCGAGTCGGTGGTGGAGACCCTGCTCCACCTCAACGACCAGACACAGCTCGGCCGCTGTGTCTTGCTGGAGGGGCTGGGCTTGACGCTGATGGCCGCGAGCCCACTGGCCGGCCTCAACGGTGAGCGGCTGCGCACGATGCTGACGCGGTTGTGGATGGACGCATCGCTGGTGATGCAGATTCTGGCCCCCGATCCCGGAGATCTGGCGGAGAAGCTCGCGCTGATGGAGCGCTGGTTGAAGGCCCGGCAGGCCGAGGCGGAGTGGTCGGACGCGGCGATGGCGACGGCGGTTCTGGCGAGCGCCCGGGGCCAGCCGGTGGCGGATCACTTCGCCGATGATCCCATGGTCCGCCGGGTCATCGGGGAGCTCGGGGTCCTGTTGTTGGCGGAGCTGCCTCGTCGACACCCACAGGCGATCGTACTGTTGATGATGGGGCTGGAGCTGACCGCCAGCGGAAGCCGTGCGTTCGATGAGATCTGGGATCTTGCCCGCTCGTACGCGGAGACCCCTCCACAGGAGCCGTGATGCGCGTGATGTTGTATGACCAGACCTGTATGGGCCAGGACGGCCGCCTGCCGCTCTCTGCGGCATGGCGGGCGGGGGATGGACTGTATCAGGGGTTGGGATGGTTGGACGCCGCCAGGGGGGTCGACACATGGCGCGACGGGCTGGCGTGGTTGGCGGACCAAAGCCCAGATGAGCCCATTGAAGAGATCCAGTTCTGGGGGCACGGCAAGTGGGGGTGTGCGCTCATCGACGGCCAGCCGCTGTCGTTACAGTCCTTGTCGCGCCGGAGCCCGCTGCGGGCGCCGCTGGAGGCGGTGCGGGCGCGGACGGCGCCGGCGGTGCGGTGGTGGTTTCGGACCTGTGAGACGGTGGGCGCTTCGGCAGGCCAGGACTTTGCCCGGGGCTGGTCGGACTTCTTCGGTGGGCCGGTCACCGGTCACACCTACATCATCGGATTCTGGCAGAGCGGCCTGCGCACGATCCGACCGGGGTGTGAACCGGACTACGCCGCATCCGAGGGGCTCAAAGAAGGAACGCCCGCGGCGCCGCTGCGGGCGTTCACGTCAGCGCCGTGGCGGCCCCGGACGGTCAGCTGCTTGAACGCCCGGGTGCCGAAGCGCTGGTGAACGGCGATCACATCGTGGTCGTGAGTTCGCCTTCTTCTTCGTCGTCCTTCTTCTTCATCTGGGTCTTGGCTTCATCCAGATCTTGGGACGTCTCGACGATGTCTTCGGCGATCTCTTCCCGTTCTTCGTCCTTCTTGACAATCTCGGGGTCCATGATCTCCGTCTCCGAGTCGCTGAGGATGTCGCCCTCGGTCTCGGAGTCCATCGGCTGATCCGGGGCGTTGTCGACGTTCAAGACGTCCTGGAGGACGTCCTGAGGGATGGTGTCCTGGAGATCCTCCTGTTGGAGCGGATCGTCGACGACGTTGTCTTTTTTGAGGAGGCTGTCGTCCTCATCCTGAACGGCGGTGTCGGTTCTGGTCTTGGTCAGTCCAGTCTTGGGGGTCATGATGGCTCCTGTGATGGAAAGGCCTGGGTGAAGGACAGGCCGACCGCGACGGGGTCGACAGGGCCCAGGCAGTTGAAGACGATCCCGTCGATCGACATCCGACCGAGCTGAGGGAACAGGCGGTGTCCAGGGACTTCCTGAAGCTTGATGGCCTTGCCGAGGGCGCGCCCGGCGGCCTCCACAAAGGTGACCGCGGCGTCGGGGGCGGTGAACACCGCGACCAGCTGCCGGCCCTGCGGGTCCGGGGCCAGGGCGAGCTGGGCCTGACCGGGGGCGTCTTCGATGAAGGCGAGCTGGTAGCGCGCCTCGCTGAGCAGCGTCACCGTGT
This sequence comes from Myxococcota bacterium, assembly GCA_038520555.1. Classification (GTDB taxonomy): domain Bacteria; phylum Myxococcota_A; class UBA796; order UBA796; family UBA796; genus JBCBLB01. The sequence goes on from JBCBLB010000318.1 coordinate 8,596, forward strand.
CGGCGTCGCCCGTCTGGTCGCGGAGGGCGCGCTCGACGGCGAGGGCGCGGCTCCAGGCGCGCAGCATCTCCAGCTGATCGCGGCCGTAGTGCACCGCCTCCGGGAGCTGCGGGTTGATGTCCACGCCGGCCAGGTCTTCGCCCAGGTTGCCAAAAATCCACTCGCCGGTCGTCTCCACCCAGCCAGGCGCCTGCGCGTCCGGGCCGACCGTGGCGAGGTGCTCGCGCATCGCAGCGTCATCGGTGAACAGCTGCAACCACCGCTCGTCGTCGACCATCCGCAGCAGGGGACGGTGTCGGCCGTCCTCTTCCTGGCTGAGCATCCGCCAGTGGCCATGGGTGACCAGGGCGCGCAGCAGGTGCGCGCTGTTGAGGTCTCCCCGGTGGAAATCCTGGAGGGCATTGCGCGGGTCCATCGTCGGGTTGCTCCGGGCGCGAGGCGTTCAGGCATCAGCCGCCGCGTCCAGAGTAACTCACCGCGACACAGGCGCTGGCTCGGCGTTCGACGAAACCCCCTGCACGGCCGCCGGCTCTTCATCCTCAAACGACGCGGCGAAGGCGTCTTGCAGGGCCTTGATCTCACCGTAGATGACCAGGTGATCCCGCGCATGGATCCGGTGATCGGCCTCAGGGACGGGGAACATCTCCCCCTCTCGTTCGATGGCCAGGACCTGGAGGCGGCGGCGCTTGAGATCGGTGTCCCGAAGCCGCAGGCCCACCACCCGGGAGCGCGGGGGGACTTCAACCCGGGTCAACGCATACCCCCGTCGGTAATACATCAGGTCTTCGTGAGGGACCGTCTCATGGGTCATCCGGCGGGCAAGGTAGCGCCGGATCGAGTCGGCCAGTCGGGGGTGGGTGCCCATCCGGCGGATCGAATACACCGTCACCATCGTCACCGATGCCAGCATGATCAGGTTTATCGCCGTCTCCTGCGCGGAGTTCGTCGAGATGCTGCTGACGAGCGTGGCGATCACGGACGCTGTCGCCGCGTAACCGGAAGCGATCAGGGCCATCGTGATCTTTCGCCGCGAGGGATCGTTGACCACCCGCTCGCTGGCGCGGGTGGTGAACCCGGCCATCGTGAAGGCGCTCAGCGCTTGAAATTGCGCCGTGTCCCAGTCCAAGCCGGTGAGCTGATAGGCCACTGTCCCCACCAGAACGATGAAGTAGACAGTGCAAATGATCATGAGGAGAGCGACAACAGAGCCCATGTTACCGCTCTAACATCCCCCTTGCCCCCTGAGGGGATTCCCCTGCAACCAAATCGGTCGCGATCGTAAAGCAAAAAATAGAGCCGCGCCCCGGATCACCCTCGACCCACATCCGCCCACCATGACGCTGCACCACCCGGGCGCAGATGGCCAGCCCGATCCCCGTCCCATCATATTGATGGCGGGGATGCAATCGCTGGAAAATGGTGAAAATCCGCTCCCGAAATTGTGGATCGATGCCCAGGCCGTTGTCCTCAACCGAAAACTGCCAGTGTGCGCCGTCAGCCGTCCGCACTGCAGAGACGTGGATCCGTGGGGTCCGATCGGGGTGGCGGTATTTGATGGCGTTGTCGAGGAGATGCTGGAACAGCTGGGTGAGCTGTCCATCGTCTCCCACCAGCGTCGGCAGCGCCTCCGCGGTCATCGTCGCCCCCGCCTCTCGCGCCTGCCGCGACAGGTTGCGCCAGACCTCTACAAGGACAAGATCCATGTCCAACGACCCGAAGGGCTGCGCCCGGGTGTTGAGCCGTGAGTACGACAACAGATCCCGAAGCAGCCCCTGCATCCGACGCGCCCCATCGGTCGCATACCGGACATAAAGCTTCGCGTCCTCGCTCATCGTGTCTGAGAACTCTTCTTCCAACAGCTCACAAAACGACGAGATCTTTCGCAGCGGCTCCTGGAGGTCGTGGCTCGATACATATGCGAACTGTTCGAGTTCTTCGTTGGAAGCCTTAAGCTTGGCATTGATCCGTTTGAGCGCCCGGGTTTGCTCCTTCTGCTTGTCGAAGAGAACCTTCAACGCACGCTCTGCGGTGATCTGATCGCTGATGTCGGTGATGATGCCCAGATAGCCCAGCAGCTCACCTGTGGGCGTTTTGATCACCGAGCCTATCGTCCGTGATGGAAACGTGGTGCCATCCTTCCGTCGATAGTGGAGCTGATAGCCGTCCCGATACGCCGAGCTGTTGGCGTTATACCGCTCATTG
>JBCBLB010000141.1:0-16221 GCA_038520555.1 Myxococcota bacterium
GAGCCTGGCCGTCCGCTGATCTATGGCACCACAGCAGAGTTTCTGTCTCTGTTCAGCCTGCGCGATCTCTCGGACCTTCCGACCCTCAAAGACCTCCGCGCGTTGCAACGGGACATGGCTGAGGGGCCGTCGGCCGGGAGCCCGCCGACGGCCAGACCGGAGCACCGCCCGCCCGACCTCTTCGAGCCCTGACACCGGATCGTTTCGGGGAACAGGACGGATTCGACAAATTGGGTGCGCTCCGATAAGGGACGGGGTCAGTCGAAATTTGCTGCGGACAGGCGACGCCGGCTTTTATGAACCGAAGCTGATGATGTCTCCCGGATCGCGGCGACAGTAGAGGATGAGATGAAGACGGAGCGAATTCAGAAGGTCATCGCCCGAACTGGCGTGGCCAGCCGGCGTGAAGCCGAACAGATGGTGATCGACGGTCGGGTCCAGGTCAATGGGGAGGTGATCTACCGCCCCGGCCACCCGGTCAACCCCCACGAAGACCTGATCAAGGTTGATGATAAGCCGCTTCCTCCCCCGGAAGAGCGGGTATATCTGCTGCTGAACAAGCCGCGGGGGTATGTGACGACCCGCCACGATCCCGAAGAACGCAAGACGGTCATCGAGCTGGTGGAAGACCTGCGGGTCCGGGTCGAGCCGGTGGGGCGGCTGGACATGAACACCAGCGGCGCCTTGCTGATGACCAACGATGGTGATCTGGCCCACGCCCTGACCCATCCCAGCACTGAAGCGCCCAAGCGTTACCTGGTCAAGGTGTGGAAGACCCCTTCTGACAAGACCCTCAACCGTATTCGCCGGGGGGTCACCCTTGAAGACGGTCGGACCGCGCCCTGCAAGCTGCGGGTCATCGATCAGACTGATAGCGAGAACGCCTGGATCGAGATCACGGTGACCGAAGGCCGCAACCGCCTCATCCGTCGGATCTTTGAGAAGGTGGGCCATCCCGTCAGCAAGCTCCGCCGGGAAAGCTTCGCGACGATCTCGATTCGGGGAATGGAGCCGGGCCAGCTCCGGCCGCTGACCGGTCCGGAGATCCAGCGGCTCCATGAGATCGTCGATGGGTGCGACCCGGCAGAGGCCGGTCATGGCTCCAGATACAAGAAGGGCTACGCGCGCCCGAAGCCAAAGCGCAAGGGGACGCCGCTGAGTAAGAAGCGTGCATCGGCGCGTCAGAAGCATGGTCGCCGAGAGAAGCGAAAAGGTTGAGCCCAAACGTCGACCTCTGGCATACGCAAAGGCAGTCGCGATCTCAAAGTCTGTTCGAGGAGGATTTTCGATGGCGCTGCCCAAGCTGCTGGACATTTCGTTTGAGTTTTCGCCCAAACTGGGTGTTCGTGAGTTGCCGGAGATCGATGAGGGCCACGAGTCCAACGTGGACGGCCTGTACATCATCGGCGATCTCGCTGACGCGCCGATCATCAAGGTCGCCTTGCGCCAGGGCTATGACGTCGCCCAGGAAGTCTACGACGCTGCGCGGGCGATGGCGCAACCCGGCGACGACGAAGATATCTACGACGTCGTCATCATCGGCGCCGGGCCGGCGGGCATCGGCGCTGCGCTGAAGCTTCGTGAGCTCGGCGCCTCTTACATCATGATCGAGCGAGAGCGTCCGTTCTCGACCATCCAGAACTTCCCGCTGGGCAAGATCATCTTCAGCGAACCCCGGGAATATGAGAACCCTGGGAACTTCTGGTTCGAAGACGCGACCAAAGAAGATCTCGTCGAGCGCTGGGATGAAGCGCTCAAGGAACACTCCCTTCCCATCCAGCAGCCTGAAGAGGTCAAAGACACCGCGCGCGACGGCGCGCTGTTTCTGATCCGCACCCAGGTCGGTGAGGGCGGTCTGATGGACAACCACGCGGATGAGATCGATCCCGCTGAGGGCGCCCGGAACGTCTATCGGGCCCGGCGGGTCATCCTCGCCACGGGCAAGCGGGGCAAGGTCAACCGCCTCGGCGTCCCGGGTGAGGACCTGGACCACGTCCAGTACGCCCTCAAGGATCCCGCCGCCCACAGCGGCCAGAAGATCGTGGTGGTCGGTGGGGGCGACTCGGCCGTTGAGACCGCCGCCTCGCTGGCCGACCATGGCGCAGACGTCACCATCAGCTACCGTCGTGACGGATTCCACCGGGTCAAGTCTAAAAACCGGGATCGGATCAAGTCGCTTATCGACGCGGGCAAGATCACGCCGAAGTTCAGCACCAACGTCAAAGCGATCACAAAAGAGGCGGTCACCCTCGAAGACAACACGGGCAAGACCGAACAGCTCACCGCGGAGCAGGTGTTCATTCACATCGGCACCCGGCTGCCGCGGGGCTTCTTGAAGCGGCTCGGGGTGCGAATGAAGGGCGAGATGACCCCGCTCCGGATCGCCTGGATCATGGGGTTCGCCTTTTTGACCTGGATCTTCTACATCTTGAAGTCCGGGCTGAAGACCGCTGAAGACGGGGCGATCATCGCCAAGCGGGCCTTCTTCCCCTTTCACGAGGGCGGGCTGCTGGAGAGCGTGCCGGCGATGCTTCAGGTGGATCTGGGCTTCCGGGTCATCGACGGGGCGTTCTGGGGGACGTTCATGTACGGGATGCTGATCCTGATTTTCGGGATCCGGGCATACCGAAAGTATCCGTCCATCGTTCAGAAACGCCGATACCTTTCGCTCATTGGGTTCCAGTGGATCTTCCTGTTCGGGATCCCGGAGCTGTTGGCGCCGTTCGTCATCAACCTGGGCGGAGAGGGCGGGTTCTTCTACCAGATCTTCGGCGGCGAGCGGGGCTGGAAGTTCTATGGGCTGTCCGTCCCCTGGCCGCTGAACATCTGGGGCTTCATCGACGCGCCGAGCTGGACGGCGACGGGGAACACGTTGGTGGTCATCACCTGGCTGTTGCTGGCGGCGTCGGTGACCTTCGTGCTGATCCCGCTGTATGTCCGCCGGGAGGGGGAGCGGTTCTGCAGCTACATGTGCGGCTGTGGTGGGCTGGCAGAGACGCTGGGGGACTTCTGGCGGGATCTGGCGCCGCGGGGTCTGACGGCCAAGAAGTCCGAGGTGTTCGGCCGAATCATCTTCGTTCTGGCGATCCCGACGACGCTGCTTATCCTCAACGACGCCTGGGGGTTCATCTCCAGCGATGCGCTGTACAATGCGAAGGTGTTCGCTGAGAAGTGGTACACGCTGATGGTCGACTTCTGGTTGGCCAGCATTCTGGGGGTCGCGCTGTATCCGTACCTGGGCAACCGGGTGTGGTGCCGGTTCTTCTGTCCGCTGCGCGCCTATATGGAGGAGCTGTCGCGTCGGTTCTCGCGGATCGCGATCGCCTCGAACGACAAGTGCATCGGGTGCAATGAGTGCACCCGCTACTGCCAGATGGGCATCAACGTCCAGCAGTTCGCACAGACCCAGACGCTGTTGACCAACGAAAACTCCTCATGCATCCAGTGCGGCATCTGTATCCAGGTCTGCCCCATGGAGGTCCTGAGCATCAAACGGGGCGAAGTGGTCCGCGTGTCGGTCGACGCTCCGTTGCGGCCGCCGCACGCGGAGTGGGAAGCTCGGGCCTGGTGAAAGTGAGCAAATAAGCTAAACAATATGCCTCTCTGCCTTTTTGTGTCGGAGAGGTGTTTTCGTGGCAGTGGCGATCATCTTATGAGAGCAGGATACTGACTTGCAGTGAACCCTGGATGGACATCAATGCTGCTGTGGATGATTGGCGGGGCTGCATTTGCAGCGCCCGTCTCGACATCGTTGAGTCAACCGCTCCAGGTCGCCGCGGGGCTGCCGTCGGATCTTCGTGAGACCTGGGCGCAGGTGTACCCCCTCGCCGACGCGGCGTCGCTGGTCGTCACCCTTGAGATCGATCCGCCGCGCTTCGATTTTGCGGCGCTTCCCAATGATGTGGATGTGGAGCTTCAGGCGGGGGATCTGGTTCAGGTCCGTGCGCCCTATGAGGCGCTCGGTGCGCTGGGCCAGCAGGCGGGGGTGCGTCGGGCGCGGCTGCCGTGGGTGGCCTCTCCCAAGGTGGAGAGCGAGGGCATCGACCAGCTCTTCCCGGACGGCCGATGGTCGGAGAACCGGCACCTGGGTCGTCGGCAGCGAATCGCCATTTTCGATGTGGGCTTCGTCGGCGATGAGGCGCTCCTGGGAGAGGAGCTGCCGCGTGAGGTGGAGCGTCTGGGCTCGGGGATGGTGGAAGCCAGCGAGCACGGCGTCGCGGTGGCCGAGATCATCTATGACATCGCCCCGAAGGCAGAGCTGGTGTTCGTCCCGTTCCGCACCGAGGTGGAGTTCATCAACGCCGTCTCGCTGGTGGGTGCGGAGCGGGATCCCTTCGACATCGCGGTGGGCGCGATCGGCTTCGACAACGTCTGGGCGACAGACGGCACCAGCCCGGTGAGCGAGGCGGTGGCGGACCTGGTGGACAGCGGCGTGGTCTGGATCGCGGCGGCGGGCAACGAGGCGAAGCGGTACCGCACCGGCGCCCTGACGGATATCGACGGTGATCTCATCCTGGAGATCGATGGCCAGGAAGGCGCCTGGATCGACGCCTCCGGCGGTGTGTTTGATGTGAGCTTCCGCTGGTCTGAGCCGATGGGGGAAGCGCGGATCGACATTCAACTGGGCGCGTACGTGGGGCAGGGAGACGATCTCAGTGACCGCGAGCTGTGCGCGACGTCGACAGAATCGCAGAACGGCGCGGGCGATCCGCTGGAGCGGCTGGCGCTGGACTGTGGGACCTTCGACATTCGGATCGCGCCGTTCGTGGAGGATCCGGATCTGGTGGATCAGCTGGGTGAGCTGACCGGCTATCTGTACTCCCCGGATGGTTATGTCGACTCGACGGTGAGCGCGCCGTCTTCTCTGACGCTGCCTGCGGACGCCCCGGGGGCGATCGCCGTGGGTGGCTGTGACCTGGCGATGGGGATCCCGGACTATACGTCTCAGGGGCCGACCGAAGATGGGCGGACCAAGCCCGATCTGTGCGCTCCATACATCGCGAGCACCGCCAGCTATGGCGATCGTGGGTTTGAGGGGACCTCTGCGTCGGTGCCCCACGTCGCGGGGATGGTGGCGGTGCTGCGTGAGGCCGAACGGATCGATGATGTCGCAGAGACCCGGGACCGGCTGCTCGCGGCGGCGCTGGACATCGGCGATGAAGGGGTAGACAACGAGACCGGCCATGGTCTCGCACAGTTGGACGAGCCGCCCTGTGGCTGTGCGTCGGCTCAGGGGGGGGCTGCGGCGTTGCTCCCTGCGCTGTGGATGCTCCTGGTTCGGCGCCGGCGGTTTGCGCCCGGCGACCGGTTGCAGTAGTCTGGGCGCCTTTCGAGGCCACATGATGGAGCTGTTCGAAGACGCCCTGCTCGAAGACGTCCGCCGGTTGCCTGGCGCGCGGCACAGCTTCCTCAAGCAGCTCGCCGGGGCCGACGGCCGACCGATCCGAGTCCGGATGCAGGCGGTGGCCGCTGCAGCGGGCGAAGACGTCGTCATCCGCTGGCAGGAGCTGCTGAACACCCTGGACAACCCGCGGTTTTTCCAGGGGTTCTCTGAGGTGCAGCTGTGCGAGCGGCTGTTTTACGCCGGCTGGTCGGTCATCGAGCTGGGCTGGCCGGGTCCGATCATCCGGGTCCGCTCGCCCCATGGGAAGTCCTTCAACCTCATCGTGCTCTCGTTCATCCGGCAGCTTCGCCCCCGGCCGGATCTGGAGACGCTCAAGAAGCTCGTCCGCACCCTCAACCGCGCCAACGCCCGGTCTCGTATCGGGGTCCATGTGCAGCGGTGGTTGCCCCATGACTTCGACCCGGAGCCCATCCGTCGGGCCATTGAGATGTGGCTTCGGGACGTGCAACACCACAACGGCGCCGATCGTTACGCCGTCTACTCCGATGAGTTTGTGTCTCTGGAGTTCGCCTTGACCGACGAGCAGGCCACCGGTGAGCAGGACGTCGTGGCCTTCAGCGTCGGCCCGCTCTCCAGCCAGCGCACTCTGGAGATCGTCCAGCGGCAGATCTCTGCGGAGCTGGAGCAATATCGGATGGGGCCGCTGGGCGCAGAGCCGGTCCTGCTCGCCTGTGTGACCCAGGTCCCCTGGCAGCTCAGCCGCGGATGGATCCGGGCGTTTCTGTATGGGCAGGCGGTCTGGCAGGCGACCATGGGCGATCCGCCCCGCTTCGAAGCTGGGTTTTCAGAAACGCCGGAGCCCAGTCTGTTTCGCGATCCGCTCTACCGATCGCTCAGCGGTGTCCTCTTTCTGGATCGATCCATCATCGGCCGGGACTTTCGGGCGAAGGGGTACCGCAACCCCTGGGCCCGGCACCGACTGTTGCCAGGGAGCCTGCCGTTTCCGTCGCTCGGGCTCATCCGGCTCGATGCCAGCGAGCGGGTGATCGGCTGGTCAGCTTCCCGCTGATTCGTCGGCGTCGGCGCCGGGGGGAACCACCAGGGCGTCGGTCTGACCGTTGCTGAGGCGCGCGTTCATCATCCGCAGCCGCTCGCCGAGGGTGGCCAGCAGCCGCCAGAGGATGTGGTTGCCCAGCTCTGGCTCGCGCTTGCTGAACTCGCGCAGCTGCGCGCGCCGGATCACCAGCGCCGAGCCGTATGCGCCGCCCCGCACCGTGGCCGATCGTGGGGTGTTGTCTTCCAACAGGCCCAGCTCGCCGAAGTGTTGACCCGCTTCGAGCCGCGCCAGCGGGGTGCCCTTGTGGCTGACCTCAACATAGCCCTGGACGATGACATACATCGCATCGCCCGGATCGTCTTCTGCGACCAGGATCTGGCCGGGGGTGAAGAACAGCTCCTCACACACCCGAGAGACCCGAAGCCGAGAGTGGAAGGGCAAGCCGTGAAAGAGGAACAGCTCCTCCATCACCTGCGCCCGCGCGCGGACCGCCTCGGTCTCCTTGGAGGCCTCTGGCTCGATCATCATCACGGTGACGTTGTCCGGGCCGCCGTTCTCCAGCGCCTTCAAGATGAGCTGGCTGGTCGCGGTCTCTACATCGTCTTGCGAGGCGATGGCTTCGATGTCTTCGTCAGAGACCGGATCGGAGAGCCCGTCAGAGCAGAGCACGAGCCGGTCGCCGGGGAGCACCTCGATCGCCATCACGTCGGCCTGGACCGTCGGATACAGCCCGACCGCGCGGGTGATCACCGAGCGGTACCGGGAATTGATGGCCTCTTCGTAGGTCATCTGCCCCGAGCGGACCAGCTCATTGACCATCGAGTGGTCTTCGGTGAGCTGTCGGATGAGCCCTTCCCGGATCAGATACGCCCGGCTGTCGCCGACGTGGGCGAGGAAGACCGCGCCGCCGCCGACGATGGCGACGACGAGGGTGGTGGTCATGCCCCGCTTGTTGCGCCGCTCAGACTCGTCGTAGACCGCCCGGCTGGCCTGCTGGCAGACCTCATCCAGCAGCTCAAGGACGACGTTTCGGGTCTTCCATTCGGGGTTGCGGGTGTATTGGTCGACCGCCGCCCGGAGGTTGGCGGAGGCGTCCTGAAAGGTCTCAACGGTCAGGGCGCTGGCCAGCTCGCCCGCCGCACGCCCGCCGACCCCGTCGGCGACCACAAACACCCCATCTTGAACCGACGCATACATTGCATCTTCGTTGTGGCTGCGTCGCCGCCCGGTGTCTGTCTGCGCTGCGTATCGAATCATCCTCCCCCCTATACACCATCCACCGCTTCGGGATGACATCTTATCGTCCCATCCGAGGCGTCGTATTCCCTCCTGAATCTCCACGGGAAGCCTGATCTTCGACCATTCCGGCGGTGGTCACGAGCCGGGCCGAACCCCAGGCGGGGGACACGCTCGCGCCGGGGCGCCCAGTCGTTGCGTCAATGTTTCAATTGAGGTGCAACCGGTTTCCCTTTCGGATAGCTGTTTGTCCCCCTCCGGCCCGCCCCTCATCAGCGTCAACACTCTCATGACCACCGGCTTGATGTCCGATCGCTCCAATGACTCACGCATCGGCGGGTGTTCTATCTCGCGTTTTCCCTTGGGACGTCCCCAACAATGCGCGGGTGTCCGTCATGGGGTGATAGGGTGAAAAGCGAGATGACAGCGAGATGATATGGGAGCCTCGGACAGACGCACACGAACATTGGCGGGGCTTTGTCCTTGAGCGTGTGCTGTTGGGGGGGGTGCTCACCGGTGGACTGCTCGCGGTGGTCCTGCTCAGCAGCGTGGTCTATGATCCGTCCCTCCAAAGACCCGCCGTTTATGCGGTGTTCTTGCCATATCTGCTGGTGGTCGTCTTGTATGTGATGCGTCCGCTGTTGAGCTACCCTCTTTGCTCGACGGGTCTGGTCGTCACGTTTCATGCCATGGCGATCATCTCGATGATCGCGCTGGGGTTTGACACCGGGCCGATCCTGGTCGCGGCCATGAGTTCCCTGCTCACCGGGGTGTTCTTTGATGAGCGGTGGGCGGGCGTGTCCGCCGTTGGGTTGGGCGCGGTGGTCGCCTGGATCGGCGCCGCGGTGCACCCTGGCGCCCTGCCCTGGTACATCTCGGCTGTCGGCTTTGTCGCTGTCGCGCTCCTCATCAATGTGCTGACAGCGGCCTTTGTTCGCATCATCGAGCATCTCACCGACGAGAAGGCCTCTGCTGCGGACGCCCTGAACGCCGAGAAGGCCGCACAGCGGTCCCTCCGGTCCGATCTGAAAGAGGCCCAGAAGGCCCTCATCGACGCGAAGCGGTTTGAAGTGATCGGTCGGGTCGCCGGTGGGATGGCCCATGAGTTCAACAACCAGCTCCAGATCATCATCAGCTGGTCGTCGGTGCTCCTCTCAGAGGGGGCGACGGACAACCAACGGAAAGCCGCCAGTCGGGTGCGTCAGGCCGCGCAGGACGCCAGCGCGCTCACCCGCTCCCTGCTCACCGTCACCCGCCGTGAGCAGACCCCGCTCAAGCCCGTCAACGTCAACCAGCGCCTCGCGGACTGGTCGGTGTCCTGGCGGCAGCTGGTGTCCAATGAGATCGGGATTGATCTTCATCTCGAAGACGCCATCCCCCTGGTCCTCGCCGATCCGAAGGTGCTCGGCCGGGCGCTGCTCAACCTCATCAAGAACGCTGCGGAGGCGCTCATCGACAGGGGCACCATCACCATCACCGTCCGAAGCCATCTGAGGGATCCGCTCCCGGTCGAGATCGTGGTGGAAGACGACGGCCCCGGCATCGACGAAGACACCCAGCGACAGGTCTTCGACGCCTTCTACACCACCAAAGGCGAGCATGGCACCGGGCTCGGGCTGTCCATCGTCCGCGGAACGATCGAACAGATGGGGGGGACGGTCTCGTTGGATTCGGTGTTTGGGCAGGGGACCCGGGTCACCCTGCGTTTGCGCGCGATACAAGAGCCCATCTCCCACAGCAACGGCTCCTCAGAAGAACACTCGGACATGTCTTCACCGCCTGAGGTCGGGTGACGCGCAGACGTCAGACCGCCTGCGTCGCGAGCTTATACCGCCAGTGCGCTGCAGAACCGAACTCGGCGTCTTCGTGCATCTCATGGGTGCGGATCTGAAACTCTGCGACACCCAGCGGGGAATGCACCGCCACATGGATCGAACGGTACCCGTTCGGTTTCGGTGATGCGATGTAGTCATCGAAGCTCTCCTCGATGAGGGCATACCGGCTTCGGATGGCCTCCATCGCAGCGTAGCAATCAGCAGTCGTCGACAGGATCAGCCGAATCCCGAGCCGATCCAGGATCTGATCGGGGCGCAGGTTCTTGCGATGCGCTTTGGCACGGAGGCTGTCCGCAGACTTCACCCGAGCGGTGACCACGCCCGCGATCGCCACCGTGCTCAGGAGCGCGCGGCCTTCACTCTGCAACGCGGCGTGCAGCGGCGTCTCACGAGCCGCGTCTGTGACATCGGCGCTGTGGTTGAGCGTAAGTGGAGGCGCGGCAGGGATACTGTCCCAGCGGATGTCCGCCATGTTCAACGTCGCAAGCAGCGCTGCCGTCACCAGACTCATACCGCCTCCATGATGGAAAATCTGTAGCCATCTCCACGTCTGCGACAAGCCTTTCGATTTTGAGATAATCACCGATTTGCCCCGATGCTCCGATGGGCCAGCGCGAAAATCCATGTCGTCTCTTCCGTTTGTCCCACCCACCGGTTCCCGACCTCCAGTTGTCACTTTTTTCCTTCGTTGCAATTCTGGGTTGCGGGCTTTTCTGGGCTTTATCGGAGATTAGATTCCGCGACGCGCAGGCAATTCTCCTCTCCGCCGACCTGGGAGCGGCCCGCTGGTCCTCCCTCCACGCTGACCACCATCGGTGAGCTTCGGGCGGTGCCGACGCTGCGGAGATGTTCGCCGCAGGGCGCGGCCGTCCGTTCGTGGCGTCGCACCAAAAGCCGTTCAATGCCGTATGGCCATCGTCCGATGACGCGAACGAGGCCCCATGTTTCTGGCAGGAGAGCGGAATGAGCGCGTCGGTGATCACCCAGTGGGTGTCGGTGTTTCGAGACTCCGGACGTGCGCTTGAGGTGCGCCTCGCCGCTGCCAGCGCGCTGCTGAAGATGACCGATCCCGATGCGATCTCGGTCACCATTGACTTTTTGGATGAGGCTCCCCGCCGGACCCGCCTGGGGCGCGCCTACCGAGAACTCCTCGTCACCCAGGGGGGCCCTGGTGAGGCGCTGTGTGTGCTGCTGTGGGAACCCGATCCGGAGCTTCGGACCTCTGCCGCGCGGATGATCGCAGACCAGCGCGAACGCGGTGCGGTCTCGGAGCTATGCGCGGTCCTCAAGCAGGAGGGGCTCAGCGTGGGGTTCCGTCTGGTGTTGCTGGAGACCCTGCGACGGCTCTTCGAGCCAGGAGACAGCCGCCCGGCGCTCGCCGCCGTTGAACAGATCACCGACCCCAACCCCCGGATCCGAGAGGCTGCGGCCCGCGTCATCCGGAGCGCCCGAATCGACGCCGTGGCTTGTACGCCGCGGCTGCTGATGGTCCTCACCGCTGCCCGCGGTCCTGTTCGCTTCGAAGGGACCGAGATCCTACCGACCATCGCGCCGGCGACGCTCTGTGCCCGCTACCTGCTCCGCGTCCTCGATGAAGAGGAGGATGAGCTGCTGACCTGGCTCGCCCGCTTCGAACTCAGCCGTCTGCCGGTCCAGGCCGTCGAAGCCATCCGGGCCGCTTGAGGAGTGTCCGCCCATGCCCCCCCAGTCCCGCTTCGAACCCCAGTCCCGCTTTGAGCCACAGTCCCGCTTTGAGCCACAGTCCCGCGCTTCTGAAGCGCTCCCCGCCCGCCCCCTTCGGCGCATTACCTTGCGGCAACGCCGGGACTGGGGACGCGCTGTCTCTGAAGCGGTGATGAAGGCGGCCTGGTACAGCCGGAACCCACGGGAGCGCTTCGCCCTTCGCGCCGTCCGGGCCCCAGAGCGCCGGTTCTATACCGCCCGCGACGGCTGGGAGTGCCCGATCTATCGCGTTCCGCCACGACATGATGCGAAGGGGACGCCCCTGCTGCTCGCCCACGATCTGGGGCTGAGCCCGGACAGCTTCAGCATCCTCGGCGAGGACTCACTGGTTCAAGCGGCCCATCGCGCTGGGTTCGATGTGTATCTGCTCGCTCACCGTGGCGATCGGGGGGCGCGCGCGCCCAACGGGGCTCGGGGCTATGACTTCGATGACATCGTCCAATATGATATTCCTGCTGCCATCGACCGGATCCGGAGTATCAGCGGCCACGAGCGGCTGCTGTGGGTGGGCCACGGGATGGGCGGTCAGTTGTTGTATGCCTACCTGTCTACCTTCGGCGATGCGCTGCTCGGCGCTGCCGTCAGCCTGTGCGCTGCCGCGGCCTTTCCGCCGCTGGGGCGACGGGCGCGGCTGGCACAGTGGACCGCGAAGGGCCTGCCCAGCGCGGCAAGGCTGCCAACCCGGGCCGCCCACCGAATCCTCGCCCCCCTCGCAGGAGCGGCCGCCTGGGGGCGGATGGGGGAAGATCTCAGCGGTGAGGTCACCCGCGGAATGATGGCGTATACCGTTGAGGATCTCTCTGGGGGGATGCTCCGGCAGGCGATCCGATGGCGCATCGCCGGGGAGCTGTGTGACCGCGACGATCGGCGGTCCTACATCACACCGCTCTGCGGTGTCACGGCGCCGATGCTCATCGTCGGCGCCGAGGGGGACCAGATCTGCTCGACTGCAGCGGCTCAGGCAGCCGTCAACGCGTTGCCGATCCGAAACCGCCGCTGGATGTGCCTGGATGAGCGGTGGGGCCACCTCGACGTCGTCGCAGGGCGGCGCGCGGCGCGCGAGCTGTATCCCCGGTTGTTAACCTGGCTGGCGGCATATCAAGATCGATGTGCGTTCTTCGATGATATCGCAGTTGCATAGGGTATGAACCGGTTCTGTCTGGGGTTTTGTTTATGAAACCCAAAGTGGTTTCCGATCCTGGGTGTACTCGCACCCTTCGAGATCGATATGCCACCCCGAGATGCGCCTGCCCCGTTGTTTATGGCTCCCCTGGAACTGGAGAATGAGGCGGCTCGTCTCGAGATCCTCCATGCCCTTCAGATCCTGGACACGAAACCGGAGTCCACGTTCGATGATGTGGTGCAAGCCGTCAGCCGCTGCCTCGACGTTCCCATCGCGCTGGTCTCACTGGTGGGCTCCGATCGGCAGTGGTTCAAGGCTCGTGTTGGCCTGGAGATCGAACAGACGCCCCGGGACGTTTCATTGTGTGGCCATGCCATCCATCACCGTAAGATGTTTCTGGTCTCCGACGCGGCACGTGATCTGCGCTTCGCCCTCAACCCGCTGGTCCTGCGGGGGCCGAAGATCCGCGCCTATGCCGGCGCGGTGCTGAGCCTCCCGCGTGCCCATGGCATCGGCACCCTCTGTGCCATCGATACCCGCCCTCGGGCCTTCACCCATGACCAGCTCTTCCAGCTTCGGCGGCTCGCTGATTTCGTCGAGACCGTCTTCGCGGTGCGCAGCCGAACGGGGATCCTGTCGACGCAGACGGACCACGACGATCAGGTCCTTCCAGGGTAGTCCGGCTTCCTCGTCAGCTATATCATCAGGCTACATTTTTGTAGGAAGCCGTTGTCACGGCGAATGAGCTGTCCTCGGTGAAGATGTGGCCATCTGTATGTGTTGTATTCCCAATTCCCTACAGAATGGTAGGTTGATCGGTGTTGGCCTTCATTTTTGTAGGATTATGAGAGGTCCGATGGGGTCGGGATCTCGACTGTGTGGGGGTGGCATATGGCTTGCTTGGACAGCCTGCATCCCAAGGAGGTTGTGGATGCTGTCCATATTGCTGTTCTCCGCCGTGGCTGCGGCCAGTGAGGATTCGTTCTCTGTGTCTGACGCGATGTTCTGGATCAACAACACCTGGATGCTGGTGGCGGCGTTCATGGTCTTCATTATGCACCTGGGCTTCGCGGCGTTGGAGTCTGGGCTCGCCCAGGCCAAGAACACCGTGAACATCCTGTTCAAGAACCTGCTCATCCTGAGCATCGGCCTGCTGACCTATGGTTTCATCGGCTTCAACCTGATGTATCCCGGCGAATCGTTCGCTGGCGGCCTGTTCGGGTTCGGCGGCTTCGGCCTCAACGCGGGTCCCGACGGCCTCACCGCCGCCTATGCGGACGGCGCATACACCTATTGGACCGACTTTATCTTCCAGGGCATGTTCGCCGCCACCGCGGCCACCATCGTCAGCGGCGCGGTCGCGGAGCGGGTCCGGCTGTCGAGCTTCCTGCTCTTCGCCGCGGTGTATGTCGCCATCATCTACCCCATCGTCGGCTTCTGGCAGTGGGGTGGGGGCTGGCTGAAGGCGCTTGGGTTCTATGACTTCGCCGGCTCGACCATCGTCCACGGCGTCGGCGGCTGGGCGGCGCTCGTCGGCGCCTGGATGCTCGGCCCGCGCCTGGGACGGTTCGACGGTCACATCAAGAGCCACAGCCTTCCCCTCGCCGCCATCGGTGTGCTGCTGCTCTGGTTTGGCTGGTACGGCTTCAACGGCGGCTCGGTGCTGTCTGCGGACCCCGCTGCGGTCAGCCTGGTCGTGGTCACCACCTCGATGTCTGCGGCCACCGGCGCGCTGACCAGCGCCATGATCTCCTGGGGCGTCGAGAAGAAGCCGGACCTGTCGATGGCCCTCAACGGCGCCCTCGCCGGGCTCGTCGGCGTCACGGCGGGCGCGGACGTGCTCTCTCCGATGAGCGCGGTGGTGGTCGGCCTGATCAGCGGCGTCCTGGTCATCGCCGCCTGCTATCTGTTCGAGCGGCTTCGCATCGATGACCCGGTCTCTGCCGCCCCGGTTCACCTGGTCTGTGGCATCTGGGGCACCCTCGCGGTCGGCCTGTTCGTCGAAGACGTCTCCATCATCTCCCAGATCATCGGCGTCTCTGCGGTCGCCGCCTTCTGTCTGCCCACCAGCTTCCTGTTGTTCGTCGCGCTCGACAAGACCCTTGGGCTTCGGGTCTCCGAGCAGGAAGAGCGCACCGGGCTGGACATCGAAGAGCACGGCCAGGAAGCCTACAACATGCCCACACCGAGCCTGCTCGACCTCACCGCGAAGTAGTCCTCTCCCCATTCCCCGAAGATTCCGAGCGCCCTGGTCCACGCCGGGGCCTTCTCTCATCTGTGTGGCGAGGGATGTGCGCAATCTCCCCGGCGCCCGGATCGTACCCGGTGCATCAAGGGGGGGGCAGATGGGCTGGGTTTCACGACTTCGTGGGTGGTTCTCCGAGGGATCGCTCCCCGATGAAGACAGCCGGCAATGGATGCTGACCGCCTGGCAATGGTTGTGGGCGAACGATCCCCTCCCTGCCCACCTGCACAGCGCCCCGCTCATCTGGCCTTCTGCAGAGGACTTCCCCCTCACCACGCCCGAAGATCCGGAACGGGCCCGTCAGGTCTTCGGGATGGTCAAGGGCCACGCCGGGATGGCGGGCTGGCGGTGCGCTCTCCAGGCGCAGCCCGTCGATGTCACCGCGCAGCTGCGCGACGCGGGCGTGTATGTCGACGGTGGCTCGGGTGATCCGGGGGGGACCTTCTCGGTGTCTGCGAAGGGACCGCTCATCACCTATGCGCCCGACTTCTGCGAAGACCTCTCTGTGCTCATCGCCGTCCTCGCCCATGAGGTCGGGCACCTGCGGCTCGCGACGGTGCGGGCTGGGCGGCCTGGCGGCCCGGAGATGGAGGAGCCGCTCACCGATCTCTGCGCCATCGCGATGGGCTTTGGGATCTTTCTGGCCAACACCGCCGTCATTGAGCGCACCCACGGAGACGGACTGTTTAAAGGGTGGTCTCTGTCGACCAGCGGGTACCTCTCCGCGCGGGAGCGGGCGTTCGCCCTCGCCCTGTTCTCGGAGACGCATCGCCTCGATCCCCAGCCCATCGCGTGTCACCTCGACGCCAACCCGAAGCGGGCGTATCGGTCCGCGGTCCAGCACATCCGCCACCATCACGGCCATAGGCTGCCGACGATGAAGTCGGTGAGCTGGAATGATCTGTGAGTCTTCGGTGGGCGCTCAGGCGGAGGTCTGCTCGGAGACCGCTTCGGCGTCTTCGGCGCCAAGCTCCGGGAGGAAGGTCTCATAAAAGAACGCGCAGTCCTTCCGGATCTTGTCGGCGTCGAGGTTGAACTTCGCCAGATCGTACTTGTGCTTGCTCTTGTAGGCCCGCTGCTTGTCGGCCCGCTCGGCGATGATCTTCTTGAGGTCTTCGCTGGGTTCGTGTTCGATGAAGGTCAGCAGCTCGTCCATCACCACCTCGAACTCTCTCATCATCCGATCGTAGCGGACGATATAGACGTTCTTTTCTGGAATTTTTCCGTTGGTATAGTCTTCGTGGAAGCGCTGGAGCAGCATCACGAAGGCGTCATAGATGCGGTCGAGCCAGCGCTGGCGGACGGGCTCCGGCAGGGACCAGAAGCCGAACGCTTCTTCCAGAACACCGGTGACCAGGGACATGCCGCTGGGGAAGATGGCGACGGGATCGCGGGCCATGTACAGCATCTTCGCGTCGGGGAAGCGCTTGAGGAACATCGGCACCCGCGGCGAGACGCTGAACAGCTTGGCGACGACCCGATCGGCGTCGTGGGCGATGAGGTTGCGCCGCCACAGGGACTCGATGTACGCGAAGTCCCGCTCCGAGGTGTCGCGGATCTTCGGGTCGACGACGTCGCGGAGGTTCTCTTCGTCGAAGGCCAGGAAGAACCCATAGACGAAGAAGCCGTCGAAGAACC
>JBCBLB010000031.1:0-28623 GCA_038520555.1 Myxococcota bacterium
CACCGACCCTCAACGCCGATGAGATCGCCGCCCTGCTCCCGCTGACGTCCGCGGACTGTGTCCTCCAGATCGACGAGACCTCGCTATGGTTGGACGGCGATCGGCTGCGTGCGCTGATGGTCGGTGTCTGCTGCAGGTCGAGCCGCTTGAGGGTCTTCGGCAGCCGGGAGACGGCGTCTTTGAGCCCCTCCATCGCGTGCACTTCTCTCAGCCGGATCGTCTGGAGGGCCGGCAACGGGGCGAGGAAGAACACATCGCTGACCTGCAGGGCGTCGCCGAGGGTCAGCCGCTGCACGGCATCCAGCCGCCCGGTCGCGGCGAGCAGCCGCAGGGCGACCCACTCCTGATAAACGTCGCCGACGCCTGTGAGGTGGGGGCCGATGAGCAGGCTTCCGTCCGCCTTCGGCCCGCACCCTTCCAGCAGATGATCGATGACCGCGGGTTGCTCGGGGTGAAGCGAGAGCAGCAGCTCCACGCCTTGCAGCACCATGGCGTCGTCGCGGTGGGTGAGGAGCTGTCGGATGGTGTTCGGGAGGCGCATAATAGAGCGGTATCGCCTGTTGGAGGATCTCGCCGCCAACTGTAGAAGGAGGGCAGCGAGGAGAATCAGATGATCGCGTGGCTGTGGGTTGTGCTGGCGGGGTGTGGGCTGAATCATCTGCGGCGGACGCAGGATCTTCCTCCGTTTGTGTCGAAGACGGGCCGCCACATCTCGGTCCCGGTCGAGGTTGCGCCCGGCGTATCGTTGGACACCCATGTCCAGCTTCCTGCTGGGGAGGGGCCGTGGCCGACGATCCTGATCCGCTACCCGTACCCGATCGGCGTGGTTTTGAAGCAGAAGTGCTCATTATATGCCCGCTATGGGTTTGCCTGCGTCTGGCAGTCGGTGCGGGGGAGGGGCCAATCGGACGGGGAGTGGTACCCATTCATCCATGAGCAGCGGGACGGGTTGGTGACGATCGACTGGATCCTGGACCAGCCGTGGAGCAACGATCGGATGGCGATGCTCGGCGAGTCCTATCTCGCGTCGACGCAGTGGTTGCTCAGCGGTGCCCTGCCGGAGGAGGTCAAGACCCTGGTGCCGACCTTCTTCGGGATGGACATGTACCACAACCTCTATGTGGGCGGTCAGTTTCGGCATGAGCTGTTGTCGCCGTTCATGACGTTGGTTCCAGAGCGGCGGTTTCGCCCTCTTGCGGGGCGGTCGTACAAGGCGGCGCTCGATCACCGGCCGCGGCGGACGATGGACGCGGTGGCGACGGGCGAGACGCTGCCCTGGTTTCAGCAGTTTCTGGACGTTCAGGAGGCCACGGCGCCGTACTGGTCGTCCCCGGGTGTCGCAGAGATCCAGGAACTTCCCGAGCGGGTCCGCGTCCCGGTGCTGATGATCGCCGGGTGGTCGGATGCGTTTCTGGCCACCCAGCTGGCGACCTGGCAGCGGCTGGCGACCCGCTCCGAGAGCACGCTGATGATCGGCCCCTGGAACCACCTGGGCGCCGCGGTGGGGGATATCCCCCTGGAGAACATCGACGATGAGGTCGGTCTCGCCGATGATTACCAGCAGAACCGCCGAACGCTCGACTGGCTCAACCACCACCTCAAAGACCAGCCGGCGACCTTCCCGGTGGGGGCGACGGTCAGCTATGTGGTCCGAGACAACCGGTGGGCGGTCCGGCCGGCGTGGCCACCACCCACGACGGCGCAGACCTGGCACCTTGGCGCAGGCGATGCCCGAGGATGTGATGGCGTGTTGCTGCCAGAAGCGTCCTCAACACCGCCGCTACGATACCGCTACGATCCCGCGGATCCGACCCCCTCCCTCGGCGGCTCAGGCAGCCTCGCCGCGGTGATCCCGACGTATCGAAGCTATCCAGAGGGCTTCGCCGATCAGGGGGACCTCTGCGCGCGGCCGGATCTGGTGGGGTGGCGGTCGGCGCCGTTGGATGCGCCGCTGCACATCGCCGGGACCGTTCAGGCGAAGCTGTCCGTCTCATCCGATGCGCCAGATACGACATTTAACGTTCGGATCCTTGAAGAGCTCGCCGACGGGGTGCGGGTCCATGTTCGCGAGGGGATTCGCGCGCTGTCCTTTCGCGATGGGGACGGTGAGCGGGTCGCCTATACGCCGGGAGAGACGGTGTCGCTGACCATCGAGACGCCGCCCATCGAGTATGTCTTCCAGCCGGGCTCGCGGATCCTGGTCCAGGTCTCCAGCGCCAGCTTTCCCCGCTTCGAGGCGCACACGAACACCACAGCGTATTGGGCAGACGCCACGACGCTCGTGGTGGCAGAGCAGATCCTCCACCTCAACGACACCACGATCGTGTTGCCTGTGGTGGGGGGAGAGGCGAACTCGATGGCGGAGCGGCCCTGAGCGGATGCATGGTATCGTCTGGGCATGGGATTTCTGACCGTTGCCGGGTCTCGCCTCCCGCTCCGCACCCGCCATCTGATCGGTCGCTCCAAACGGTGTGACCTGCATATTCCCGATCGCAAAATCTCTTCGGAGCATGCGGTCATCTGGTGGAGTGAAGGGCAATGGCAGCTCAAGGATCTGGGCAGCCGCAACGGCACCCGACGAAACGGCGCGGCGCTCGCTGCGGGTGCGGTCGTGGTCCTCCAAACCGGCGACCGGATCCATTTTGGCGATGTCATGGCGGTTGAGGTGGACACCACCCCGCCGACGGCCCTGGCGTTTCCTCAAGACGGCGGGCCGCCCCTTCAGGCGTCAGGGGGCATCCTGGCGCTGCCCGATGAGTCCGACCCGGCGCTGGTGTTGTATGCGACGCCAGAGGGGCCGTGGGTGCTGGAGCAGGACGACACCCTCCGCCCGCTCCTCGATGAGGAAAAACTCGTTCATGAGGGCAGGGCCTGGACGCTCAGCCTGCCAGAGCCTGCAGAGGACACGGTCCGGGCAGAGACCCGCGCCCTCCGGCTGCCCGATGTCCGGATGCGCTTCTTCGTCAGCCAGGACGAGGAACGGGTCGAGGTGCTGGTCGAAGGGGGCGGCGCGGCGGCACGCCTGGGGTCCCGCTCCCACCTCTACCCGCTGCTCCTGCTGGCGCGGGCCCGGATGGCCCAGCCAGACGACGCAGACGGCGGCTGGCTGACCCGAGATGAGCTGTGCCGCATGATGCGGATGGATCGCAAGGTCCTCAACGTTCAGTTCTATCGGGTCCGAAAGCAGCTCTCTGAGGTCGGCGTCCTCGATGTCGGCAAGCTTCTGGAGCGGCGGTCGAGCGGGCAGCTGATGCGGTTGTCGGTCGCCGACGTGGTCGAGTCGCCGCTATCGCGCGCTCAGCAGCCATGGAAGTCGATATAGCGCCGCAGGTCGTCGAGCATGTCGTACAGCGCGCCGTCGGTGCCGAAGCCGTAGTGGAACAGCAGCCGCGCAGGTGGCGACGTGATCTGGCCGGTCTCTTCAATCGTCAGCTCGGTCTGTCGGGCCCCGGATTTGGGGTGCAGCGTATAAGACCACTGGCCGCCGTACCACCCATCCGACGGATCGCGGGCGACCACGATCTTGACCGGGGGCCGCTCATGAGTCACCGAGAATGTACTGTCCAAGCCCCATCGGCGCTCTTCGACGAAGGAACCGTCGTCGTTGAAGGTGACCGCCCACAGCTCATCTCGCCACGCCATATACGCGCCGGGTTCGAGCAGCCGGTACATCTGCGTCGGTGAACAGGCGAACGTCTCCTGAGCGATCGCATAGTGTTCAGCGGGCAGCGTCATCCCCCCAATCCAGCCGACGCCGATCAGTGCAAAGAAGAACACCAGCAAGTCGCGGAGAGTTCGCCTCACGCCACCAGTTTACCGAATGAAATTCCGCAGATCGACATGAAATATTACGATATTTACCGACGTACCTTGAGTATTGAAATGGGGGGGTGCTCGTGTTGAAGGTGATGTTCTGGTTCGGTCTCGGAGTCGGCGTCACTGCTGCCATTTTTGGCGTTCACCCTTCACAGTCTCCATCCGTCGCATCTGAAGCCGTCGCAGAGACAGAGACGGAAGAGAAAGAAGAAGAGTCGATATTCACACCGATGAAGGGAAGCGATGAGCCACCACCCTGGCTTCGGTAGTGCGTCTTCAATCACCCACAAACGACCCCGGTAAATCCGGGGCGTCGCCTTCACCAAACCATCTGGTCCCTCACATCTGATGAGGGATATCGTTTCTTCTCATCCAGGGTGAGGGAGATGAAATCCACGTCTCATTGAAGTTTGAGCGGCCAGATGGGAACCTCTTCCATCTCTATGAGCGAAATGCCGAGAGGCGACTGTACAAGCTCTGGAAGAACCCGAAGAACGAGACGGACATGCAGGTTGTTGGGGACGCCCCTGTCTGCGGATGCTCAGTCGATGTCGTTCTCTTCCACGTCCCCGGCGGAGTTGACGATGAAGCTTCGGCTTCGGCGGGTGCCATCGACGGTGACTTCGATAGAGTCGTCGTCGATGCGTGAGAAGGACAGGGTGAGGCGGTTGCCGACGGGGTTGGTGATGATGTAGGCGCCGTCCTGGGGGACGGGGTCCTGGCCGCGGACTTCGACGTCCTGGATCTCCAAATCCCAGATGTTGCCGTCGATCTCCCAGCTGCGGTCGCCGTCGATGTTGAGGCCGTCGTATGCGTCGAGGAGGGTCCAGGTGCGGTCGCCGGAGCCGATGAGGCTGTCCCGGCCGCCAGACCATTCGTAGTTGTGGACGACCCGCCGCTCGCCGTCGCGGCTCCAGGTCACAGAGGCTTCGCCGTCGAGGGTGATGTTGCCGTCGGTCAGCCCGTCCCACCGGTGGCTGATCTCGGCGCCGCTCTCTTCGGCGGCGGCGATGCTGACGGTGAGGGCGCCGGCCCAGGTGCGGCCGTTGTATTCGCACGCATCGTTGAGATCGCCGAAGTCGATGGTGACCGACGCGCCATCGCGGCTGGCGGTCGAGCAGGGGATCTGGGACTCGAACCAGGAGACCAGCTCGATGGCGGCTTCCTCTGCGGCCTGGCCGAGGGTGAAGTTCGTGGTGATCTCGATGGCGTCGCTGGACATCTTGGCGCCCTGCTCTGCGGTGACGACCGCGTCGACCGCCTCCCGGGCCTCCGCGTTGGTCGCCGCGTCGCCGAAGTCACAGCCGACAAGGGCGAACACACTGAAGAGGATGGCAGCAGAAGAAGTGGTCCGTCGGGTCATGAACGCCTCCGTTCGTGTGAAGTGGTTTCGTCTCCTGGACCACAGGTATGGTGCTCCCCAGACGTTCCTTGCGGCACCTTGCCTGATCAGATCGGATCGCGGCGCAGCAGATGAACGTCCCCCTCGATCCATCGTCGATGATCTTTCCGAATCCGGGTCGAACGTTGTGTCTCGACGTGTAGCCCCGCGGCCTCTGCGAGGCGCTTCACATAGGCCCGGCTGTGGGCGAACCGCCCGCTCTCTCGTAACAGGAAGCGGTCATCATCGGTCTGCTCCGTGGAGATGACCAACCGGCCGCCAGGGCGCAGCCGGGCGGCGGCGGCGCTCATGAGCGGGGCAAGGTCGCCCAGGTACACCAGCACATCGGCCGCAAGGATGAGGTCGAAGTCTTCTTTGCGCTGCTGGAGGAAGCGGACGACATCGTCCTGGACGACTTCATCATACAGCCCCCGGGCCCGGGCCTGGGTGAGCATCTTCTCGGACAGATCGACGCCGATGAAGGATGTGACACGATCCTGAAACGCCACAGCCATCAGCCCGGTGCCGCACCCCAGGTCGAGGACGCGGTCGAAGGTCTGGGCTGGAGCGTGCGCGTCGACGAGCTGCCGGAGCGCCACAGGCAGCCGATAGGCCAGCTCCCCTTCCAGGTGGGCGTCATAGCGGTGTGCATAGTCATCGAACAGCTCGCTGATGTACTGGCCAGGGGCGGTGTCGGGGGTGGCGCCGGTCAGCGCGTTGAGCAGATGGCGGGCTGCGTCGTCGCTGGGGTTCAGCTCCAGGGCTTTCTGGTAGTACTCCATCGCTTCTCGGCGTTGGCCCCGGTTATGGAAGGCCACCGCGGCGTTGAGGTAGTCTGATCCGTCTTCGGGCGTATGCCGTGAGGCGGTCTGATAGGCGACGAGGGCGTCCCCTTCACGGCCCATCGCTTTGAAGGTGTGGCCCAGGTTGATCCAGCCCATCAAGCTGCGCGGGTTGGCGTAGAGGGCTTTTCGGAACGCAGCCACGGCTTCATCAGGCTTCCCCATCGATCCCAGGGCCATGCCGAGCTGGATCCATGCCGAGTCATGGTCGGGGGCGCGTTCGGTGGCGTGCCTCAAGACCGAGACGGCTCCCGTAAAGTTCTTGAGCATCCGCCGACAGGCGCCCAGGTTGTAGAGCAATTCGACGCTGGGAGGGCCATGCTGGAGGGCGCGTTCATAGAGCCCCACGGCGGCGCCATGATCGCCCCGGCCCTGGAGGATGTTTCCCAGGTTGTTGAGGACCTCAGGGTCATCGGGCAGCGTCTCCAACGCGCGTCGGTAGCTCGCTTCGGCGGCAGCGAGGTCTCCGCCGCGCTGCTGGGTCAGGGCGAGGTTGTACCAGAACGCTCCCTGATCGGGGGCCGCCTGGATGGCGCGCTGGTGGGCGGCGAGGGCAGCGTCTGTCTCACCGCGGGCGTCGTGGGCGAGGCCGAGCTGGCTCCACAGCCGCGGCTGATCGGGGTCGGCGGCGAGGGCGCGCGCCCAGGCGATGATGGCGTCATGGGCGCGGCCGGCGCTGAAGTGGATGTTACCGAGCAGGGCGTCAGTGACGGCGGCGGCGGGCAGGTGGGCGGAGACCTGGAGGGCTTCTTCGAGCCGATCGGTCTGCCACAGCAACACGGCGAGCCGGTAGGGGATCTCCGGATCGTCGGGGATGAGCGGCAGGAGCTGGCGGTATAGCGCCTCGGCGGTGTCGAGATCGCCGGCGTCATGAGCAGCCAGCGCGTTCGCGTACAGCGAGGATCCGTCATCGGTCATCGGGGCGTCGACTCCGTTACACTATGGGCGATGCGCGTAACCTCGATGATGGTGTCTTGGACACTGATTGGCTGCACCCGCCAGACACCGCTCGCCCCAACCAAGAGCGGGCTCGCGGACGTGACCGCTGTGACCGCCAGTGGTTCAGACGGCGACTGGACGTTCTCGGTGACGTTGCAGAGTCCAGAGACCGGCTGCGATCGGTATGCCGATTGGTGGGAGGTCCTGACCGAGGACGGCGCCCTGGCCTATCGGCGGGTCCTCGCCCACAGTCACCCCAACGAGCAGCCCTTCACCCGCAGCGGCGGGAGCGTCCCGGTTGGTGGCGATCAGGTCGTGATCGTGCGCGGCCACATGGCCCCGGGCGGGTACGGCGGGAAGGCGATGCGTGGAACCGTCAACGGGGGGTTTATCGTCGATGCCGACCTGCCCGCAGACTTCGCCATTGACGTGGAAACCCAGCCACCGTTGCCGAGCGGGTGCGCCTTCTGAGCGGTGGGGTTGTCTGGCTTCGTGGCGGGGTTACCTAATCAACAAGCCGCCGGTGGATGGTGCGGCATGTCTCGCGTGAGGACCAACGTTTGAGAATCACGCACTGAAAATGATGATCCGGACCGGATCAACTGGAGTATGGCAATGGCCACTGTGACACTGACCAAGGACAACTTCAACGACGTCGTTGGCGGCAACGACGTCGTCATCATCGATTTCTGGGCTGAGTGGTGTGGACCCTGCAAGCGCTTCGCGCCGGTCTTTGAAAAAGCTGCAGAGAAGTACGACAACATCGTCTTTGCCAAGGTCAACACCGAAGAGCAGCCGGAGCTGTCTCAGTACTTCCAGATCCGCTCCATCCCCACCCTGATGGCCTTCCGCGAGCAGATCGGCATCTTCCAGCAGGCCGGCGCGCTGCCCGCCAGCGCCTTCGAGCAGCTCATCGGCCAGATCCAGGACGTGGATATGGACGACGTCCGAAAGAAGATCGCAGAGCAGCAGGCCGAACAGGGCGGCGAAGCCTGAGTCAGGCTTCGCCGACCGGACACTATGGGACATGGCGGAGTCGCCACTGGCTCCGCCATCCGCTCCGACGACGCCACCAACGGATGAGGAGCGTCGTCCACGATGGACGCTCATGGCAGGGGGTCGCCACAAGCTCACGCCGTGGATCGCCAGCCGCCCAATGTGGGGCGGTGTTGTATTTGATGAGCAATTCAGTCGTTTCGAACCACATGATGGGCTCCATGGATAACAGGGGAGCGCTGCGGTCGTGTTCTCCGATCCGCAGCGTTGGGGCGTGTGTTCTCGTTGGACACACGTCATAGGTTTCCGCACAGAGGACCGATGGGTTCTTCTGAGCAGATTCAGGCGACCAGAACCGAACCCCCGACGTTGTGTCGGTGGATGCGTTCAGTCGGCGTTTATTTGCTGAAAATCAGCAAATATACTGCTTATCCGAGTCCATATGGATCTGGTCAAGCTCAAACACCGGGGAGCGCAGGGTAAGGCCGAGCATGATCATCATGGCGACTCCTTGTGTTGTAGGTTGAACGCAGATCCCGAAGTGAAAGCGGGACACAGGACTCGTACTCGGTTTCAACAATCCGGGCAAACAGTTTTTTGGCACGATATACGTGCCTCGACATTGTCAAGGAGGCGTAGGGTCTGATGCGCTTGTTGCTTCTGGGGTTGTGGGGAATGATCGCCTGTGTGCATCGTCCTCGACCGTCTGACCATCTCTTTCCGCAGACGGTGACCATCATGGGACACCGGGGTGCGCGCGGGCTCGCACCCGAGAACACGCCGCCGGCCTTTGACATCGCCCGCGAGCTGGGCATTCCCTTTGAATTGGACACCATGGTTTGCGGCTCTGGGGAGCTGGTGGTGATCCATGATGAGACCCTGGATCGGACCACTGATGGCTCTGGCGCGGTCTCTGAGACGCCGCTGGCCACGATCCGCACCCTCCGCGCCGATCAGGATCATGATGTTCCGGTTGAGGGGGCGGTGGTTCCGACGTTGGATGCGGTGTTGGAAGCGTATGGTGAGGATGTCCTCGTCAACATTGAGGTCAAAGCCGAGCCGGGGGCAAACGCAGCGGCGCTCGCGGGCAGTGTCGCGGATGTGATCGAAGCGCGCGGGCTGGTCGAGCGGGTCATCGTCACGTCGTTCAACCCCTTTGTCTTAGCGGCGCTGCGGGAGCGGAACCCGGCGATCTTCCGCGGTCAGTTGTATGGGACCTTCAAGGGCACCGATCTGGGGTGGTTCACACGAACGTTGTTGAAGAACCTTGCGTTCAACCGTCGGGTTCAGCCAGACCTGTTGATGGCAGAGGCGGCGCTGATCACCCCTCGGTACGCCCGGAAGATGCACCGCAGGGGATATCGGATCATTGTCTGGACCGTCAACGACCCTGTCGAGGCTCGACGGCTGATTGATGCCGGCGTCGACGGAATTATCACCGATCGGCCTGACCTGCTGAGGGATCTTCGTCCGGGCCGATGACGCCGTCATCCATCAGAAAAGTGCTCCGCGGACAAAAACTGGGCTGAATAATTTTTCCCAATGGTCGTTACTACTGAGGCCTGGACAACCGGGGACGTGTCCTTATCTTCTGGTCGCGCTTTTCCTATGGCTCTCACACCCCGCTTCGTGAGAGAGGAGCACTGTTGTATGTACCTCATTGCTGAGGCAGAGGCGATGATCCGCGCAGGGCAGACGTTGGTCTGCTGGTTCGGCGAGCGCATTACGGTGGGGCCGCTGGCTGAGGGGGGGTACGCGGTCAGCGGATATGAAGACGGTCAGGTGGTTCAACGCAAACACTTCGACGATCCTCGCCGCGCGGTGCGGTTCTTCCGGGCAGCGGTCAAATCAGACGGCCTCCGTCAGGCGGTCTCCGCGCAGCGATATCGCTTTCTGTTCCCGAAAGGATCGTCGCTTGAGTGGGCCCAGCCGGTCGCGGTTGTCTCAGCCGTTCAGCCGGTCAAGCGCTCGGCCAGCTGACGCAGCATCCCGGCCAGCCCCCGGTGCGACAGGGTGATGACGCCCTCGCCACGGTACAGCGCGCTCAGGCTATGGGACAGCATCGTGCCTCCCCAGATGACCACCACGTCTGCCCATGCCTCGTCCGCTTTCGTCTGCTTGAGGGTGCGCCGCTCCTGGCCGTCGACCAGCCGCAGCGCGAGGGCACCGCTGAACAGAGTCTTGAGGTGCTGGCGATAGCGGGGTGAGCCGCCGACGACGACCATTCGCTCGATGCCCTGTTCCCGGCAGGCCGACGCCAGGGCGAACGCTGCGTTTCGGACATCGGACTCTTCATCCGGGCTGAGCCCGCCGAGATCATCGGTCTTGTCCTGTGGCAGCGGTGTGGCAGGTGGGGCGTCCAGGTTCCGACGCAGGGCGTCGCGTTCCTGAGTGAGGTGCTGGTTCTGGTCTTTGAGCGAGGTGACCATTCGACGCAGCTGGGTCATCCGCTCGCCGTCTCTCTTTCGGGTCTCTTCGACCCGGCGCATCTTGAGCTTCATCTCGCCGATGCGAGTGTTGAGCTGGTCGAGCATGGCGTCGCGTTCGGCGAGCTGTTTTCGGAGCGCGTCGCGCTGCCGGCGGAGCTGCTGGATGTTCTCAAGCATCTGCCGCATCTCGCGTCGGTGCTCGGGTTCCTGCCGGCTGTCCACCGGGATCGGCGCCGCCTTGCCGCCCGATCGCCGCTTCGCCGTCGGCTTGGGCGGTGGCGTGGGTGCGATCTTCTTGACGCCCAGCTCGGACATCATCTCGCCGAAGGTGGTCTCAAATTTGTTTCGAGGCATCGCAGGTTTCTGAACGGTTATCGCCGCATCCCGACCAACTCGCCGAGGATGCGATCTTTTAGAGTAGATAACGTCGTCTGGTCTGCGCCATCCGCAGGCAGGATGAGCCGATCGTCCGGCTCGGCAGGGGGAACCTCGACGCTGACGACCTGTGCATAGACCGGCGGGTTGCTGTCCATCCACCCTCCCCGGGTCGCTCGCCAACGCTGGGCGCGGGCACCGGTGGTCAGGATCATCGCATAGGTCTTCCGGCGCTCGTCCTGCAACGCCTTCAGCAGCGCGCCAGGCGCCGTCCACGCCTGACCGCTGATCGTCAACAGCCCCTGCCCGATGAGATCGTCGAGCAGAAGCCGCATCAGCGACAGCTCCTGCTTCCAGCTCGCCGCGGCCCCGCGTGGGAACAGGTACATCACCGACAATGTCAGGGCGTCCTGTGAAAACACAGAAACAAGGTCGCGGACCAGTCGAAGCAGCAGCCCCTGAAGCAGGATCGACAGCTGGACGTCATAGCCCATCGGCTTTCGAGCCATGCTGGCATCGGCATCAAGGATGAGGTGCACCGTCCGCCGCTTTCGACGCAACAGCCCGTCGTCGCGGAGGTAGAACAGCAGCTCCCCTTCCAGAAACCGCAGGTCGAACAGGTCGATGGCCATCTGCCGATCGATATAGACCAGCTCGGAGAGGACGAGGTTCTCCATCGAGCCGCGGTTGGTGAGCCCGGCGAGGCCGCCGGCAGGGTACTGGCTCTCGTCGAGGAACGCGGTCTCCGCCTCGCCCTCATCGGCGATGAACACCCCACGCGGATCGACCTCGCCCAGCCGCCGGCTGACCTCGATGATCTGGCGGCAGCCGATCCGGACCGCCTCCTCCCGGAGGACCTCATAGTTGGCCAGCTCGAACCGATCCTCGTCGAGCAGCATCTGGCTCCATGGCACCGCGTTCGCCGTTCCATCGACCAGCGCCCGTAGCCGCGTCGAGAAGAAGTCGGGATCTTCCATTGTTTCAACGAAGCGGGCGTGGGCGGCCTCCGCGTCGCCCTCAGGCGGGGCGAGGATCCGGAGGTGGGCAGGGTTGCTCCGGGGGGTCCGCGGGTAGTGGGGGGCGAACTGACGCAGCAACAGCTCCATCAGCCGCTGCGCCCGACCGGCGAAGCCGTCGGACTGGAGCCCCCCTTCGGTGCGCTGCTCCCGCATCAGATCGAAGGCTTCCGACAGGTTGGGCTCCAACAGCAACCGCCCGCAGATCTGATTCTCATAGCGCAGCCGAAGAGCCCGCTCTTCGGCGCTCCATCCCACCATGCCCGCGCCCCGGCGGGCGTCCGAGGCGAACACCACCTCCGGGCCGTCCTCGATGATCTGGTTGAGGTCGGCGATGAGGAAGAAGGGCAGGTGGTGGAAGCCCTGCCCGGCCAGGCGCCGATAGAGGATGAACGCCCGCTGCCGCGAGGCTGCGGTCCCGCGGGTGGCCGCCCATCGCAGCCCGCCCAGCTGGAAGTCGCCCAGAAGCCGCTCCGCGATCAGCGCAGGTCCGCTCATAACCGCAGCAGGTTGTCGACTTTCTCCCGGATCGGCTGGAAGTCCTGGAGCCGCTCCGGGATATAGCGCAACAGGCTCAGATCCTCGCGCTGGACCACGCCACCATGGAACAAGAACGCCCGCGCCCGGATCAACCGGTACAGCTTGATGACCTTCCGATCGCTGATCTCGACGTCGTCTTCCTTCTCCAGCGTCCGGAGCACCCGCCGGAACAGCGCGAAGACCTCGTCGGGGAAGTAGTGCACCTGATCGCCGTGAAGCTCATCGTCGTCCCCCGCCCCGTTCATGATCACGGTGTCCAGGTAAAGCTTGAGCTTCTCAAAGTCCTCCAGCGAGGCCAGGTTCTGCCAGGGGCGCTGGTTGAACGCCTTATACGTCGAGTTCCGGAGGCCCTTATTCAACAGCGCCTCGAACTGGTTCGACCGCACCGACCGGCTCTCGACCTTCAGGGTGAACCGATCCTTCAACGCGTCCAGCTCGGTGAACTCAGGAATCTCGTTGGTGGCGGCGAACAGCATCTTCATCGCCACGGGGGTGGGCTGGCCGTCCTGGTAATACTTCCGCTCGTTGATCATGGTGAGCAGGGTGTTGAGGATCGCCGAGTTGGACTTGAAGATTTCGTCGAGGAACACGATCCGGGCTTCGGGCATCTTGCCGCTGACCCGGCGCAGATACCGACCCCCCTTCAGAGCGTCGATGTCGATGGGGCCGATGATTTCACCCGGTTCAGTGAACTTGGTGAGCATATACTCGAAGTACTCGCCGGGCTTCAGGCCCAGGGCCTGACAGAACTTCACGATCAGATCCGACTTCGCGGTGCCTGGCCGCCCCACCAGCAGCAACGGCTCCTGCGCCAGGGTGCAGATCACCATCAGGTCGATAATTTCTTCTTTATCGACGAAGTAGGCCGACAACGCTTCACGGAGGGTGTTCAACCGCGCGCGGAGGATGTCAACCTCCTCGCGAACCTGCTCAACGCTATATCCACTCATCCTCAACCCATCTTGCGCTCGGACATGGCCCTATACCTGCCTCGCCCCCACTTGTCGCCTCCTCGGTTTGCTGGTTTGATGGGCGCTGAGGAGGATGGAGATGGATTGGAGCTTTGCGTTTCCCTCTCAGCGGATGCCGGTCCTCGCAGAGAATGTGGTGGCCACCTCTCAGCCCCTCGCCGCCCAGGCCGGCCTGATGGCCCTTCGCGACGGGGGCAGCGCCGTCGACGCGGCCCTCGCCGCGGCCATCACCCTCACCGTCGTCGAGCCCACCGCCAACGGCATCGGCGGCGACCTGTTCGCCCTGGTCTGGCAGGACGGTGCGCTGCATGGGCTCAACGCCACCGGTAGGAGCCCGCAGAGTCTCGACGCCGCCGCCATTTTGCGGGCTGGGCAGATGCCGCAGGTCGGCTGGTGGCCGGTCACCGTCCCCGGCGCGCCCTCGGGGTGGAAGGCGCTCAGCGATCGGTTCGGAAGAATCGATTTTCCTCGATTGTTCACCGAAGCGATCCGCTACGCCCGCCAGGGGTTCGCCGTGTCGCCGCAGACCGCTCATGCGTGGGCGATCTCGGCGAAGCGGTTTCAGGGATTCGCGGCATTCGCCCAGACGTTCATGCCACGGGGGCGCGCGCCGCGGGTCGGCGAGCGGTTCGCCTGTCCCGCGCAAGCCGCGACGCTCGAACAGATCGCAGCGACCGGGGCGGACGCTTTTTACACCGGGCCGCTGGCTGACGCGATGGTTTCGACCGCGATGGCCGAGGGCGGCGCGCTGCGCCACGCCGATCTGGCCGAACACGCCGTGAAGATCATCGAGCCGCTGAGCGTGGCGTATCGGAAGCGGTGGCGGCTGCATGAGCTCCCCCCCAACGGGCAGGGCATCGCGGCCCTGATCGCCCTGGGCATCCTCGATCGGCTGCCGCCGGGGACGCACGCCCAGATCGAGGCGATGAAGCTTGGCTTCGCCGATGCGCACCGCTACGTCGCCGATCCCGATCACCTGGACATGGACCCGACGATGCTGCTCTCGCCGGCTTACCTCGACGAGCGGGCGGCGATGGTTCGTCCGGATATGGCGCAGGATTATGGCCACGGCCAGCCGCGGCCCGGCGGGACGGTTCTGGTGACCGCTGCGGACTCCAATGGCCAGATGGTGACGTTGATCCAATCGAATTATATGGGATTTGGGTCTGGCGTGGTCATCCCCGGGACCGGGATCGCGATGCAGAACCGGGGCTGCGGGTTCTCCCTGGAAGACGGCCACCCCAACCGCGTCGGCGGGGGGAAGCGGCCGTATCACACCATCATCCCTGGCTTCTTGACCTGCGATGGCGCGCCGATCGCGGCGTTCGGGGTGATGGGCGGGCTGATGCAGCCTCAGGGTCACCTTCAGGTCGCCTGTCGGATGATCGACGAAGACCACAACCCCCAGTCTGCCCTGGACGCGCCGCGGTGGCGGGTTTCTAAGGGTCTGAACGTCCGCGTCGAGCCGGGCTGGCCGGACGACGTCCTCGACGACCTGCGGGGCAAAGGACACCAGATCACGGTGACCGCGAAGCAGACGGTGCACTTCGGTGGCGGACAGGCGATCTGGCGGATGCCGTCGGGGTGCTATATCGGCGCCAGCGACCTGCGCCGCGACGGGCAAGCGGTCGGGTTCTGATCGTGACCTCCGATCGAGACGCTCAGAACGCCCTGACGCGGATGCTGTCGGCGGGCCACCTCCAACAAGCCGCTGAGCTTGCGCGTGCATGGGAGCTGTCCACCATCCAGTGGTGGGAGGCGCTCGGGGACGCGTTCGACCCGGCGCTGTATCCGTACCAGACCCTGCTGATGGCCTCGGATCCGAAGCGTGCTGCGTCGGCGGCTCGGCTGTGGGGAATCGACTGTGCGCGGGCGGCGATGCCCTACTTCCTTCACACGCACAATGATCCCAGAAGGCTCGAACACCTGCTCGCTGTCGCGGAGCAGTTCGCCACGGGAGAGGTCGCTGCGGAAACCCTGGTTCCTGACCGGGATCGGTTGGTGCACAACCTGATCTGGACCGGTCTTTCGCCGCTGATCAACCTGCTCTCGGCGTTGTTGTCTGAGGATGATGGACAGCTCATCACCGGCCGTGACGTGTCGGGTGCGCTGGGCTGGGAGACGGCGCGCACGGATCTCAGCTTCCGGCACCTGGGGTGGCTGATCCAGCAGCTGCATCGGTCAGGTTGGCCGATGTCTTTGAAGATCGAGCAGCAGACGATGCTATACCGGCGGTTCGGCGCGCTGTGGGCGCCTACAGGCAGTGGTCTTCGGTGAGGATGCGCTCGCGGATGAGCAGCTCGTCGAGGTCTTGATACTGCCGGTACCGGGCGAGGGTCAGCTGATCCTTGCTGGAGGCGGCTTCGTTGAGCTGGTCGAACAGCCGGAGCATGTTCAGGGTGCTCGGCGTCGAGGCCAGGTCCGGCAGCTGGGGGATCTGATGTCGGATCGCGTCGAGGACCTGCTTGACCAGGGCGGCCCGCCGCTCGATGGGCAACAGCTCGATGGCCAACAGCGCCGCCGAGGCTGCGTCGGTCAGGTCCAGGGTGATGAAGTCGGCTTCTCGGAGGTTTTGAAGCGCTTTCTTCAGCGGGGACTGCGCGGTGGTATACGACTTGAGCATCGCCAGCCCGCGAGACAACGAGATCTGGAGCAGGATCGAGAAGAAGTCGTTCTCTCCGCCGACGCGTCGCATGATGTTCTGGCTGGCCTGAGAGAAGTGTCGGGTCAGGCCCTTCTGCCCGGCGAGCTTCTCCATGGTGCCGATCTCGCGGACGGCGAGGAACAGCAGCCGGGACAGCTCGCGCAGGTCGGGATTCCCATCGTTCACCAGCTGGACGGCGCCCTGGAGGAAGGCCTGCGCCGCTTCGGCGAAGGGGGCCTGTCGGTTCTTCTTGCGGGCCTTCTGCATCTCATCGAGCCGCGCGGCGAGGTCGGTGTGTCGGGGGGTGCCCAGCTGCGGGAACAGCCGGTCGACCCGCTCCGCCGACAGAAACGCGCTCGGATCCTCTTGAACCCGCCGGAGCACCTGCTCCTGCTCCACCTCTCGGAGCTGGTCGGCGATGAAGGCGTCCATCTCGCCGAGCTGCCGCTGGAACTGCTGGCGGAGCTGCTCGGCTTCGCTGGGCGCGCTTCGATGGAGCGCCTCGGCGCTCATCAGCATGCCCCACGCAGAAATCACCGGCGGAGGGGTGCTTCCCTGCTGGCTACGCTCCAGGCTGCGCCGCCCGCGATCGGCACGCGCGAGCTGGAACCAGGAGCGGCCCACCGACGCCAGCGCGCCTTCTCGCAGCGGGCTGGGCAGCATCTCCAGACCGCTCTCGAGCTGGTCGAGGTTCTGGAGCGCCTGCTGCAGCTCGACGCTGGAGGTCTCTTCTTCCTCTTCGACCGAGGGCTGCAGGGCGCGGTCGGCCAGCAGCCGTTCCAGGATGAAGGTGGGGACATCGCCGGTGGAGACGCCTTCAGAGTCCAGGGCAGCCAGAAGCTGTTCACGGACCCGCGCCTGGTTGCGGACGTCCTGGTTGCGCCGCCAGATCTCGCCCCAGGCCAGCCAGCGCGCCTTCTTGGGCAGCCGGACCTCATGCTCGCGCAGCATCTGCTCTGCGCGCTCCAGCCAGCTCTCCAGCTGGCCAGCGGGCAGGCCGCGGCTCTGAAACGCGTAGGCAAACGTCTGGTTTTTATCGGCGCGGCCCATCGAGAGCAGCTGTCGACAGCGCGCGCTGGGGCTGCCTTTCAGCGCGAGCTGGTCGGCCAGCGCGTCCTGGAGGTTTCGCGCCGCGTCCTCTTCGTACCGGGCTTCGCTCAGCCACCATGCCTCAATCGCACAGATCACCGCGTCGTCTCGCTTCCCCAGGTTCCGCTTGATCGTCTGCAGCGCCCACCACTGCTCGGCGGACGGCGACTCGATCAGGGCGCGCTCCAGGGTGCGCTCTTCTTTCTGCAGCTCGTTGAGGGCGCCTTCGAGGATCGGCTGTGGCCCTTCGCGTCGCCGTCGCGCGCGCTTCTCCGGGTCATCGTCACGCCGCGGTCCACCGGAGCGGCCGGCCTGCGAGGAGGTCCCCGACCGGCTCGCAGGGTACGCCCCACCCGCGCTCCGCTGGCTGCGACCGCCCGGGCCACGATGGAGCAGATCCGGGCGAGCGGGAGCCTGGGTATAGGGCGCGAAGGCGAACAGGTTCCGCGCTTGCAACGCTTCGATCTGAGCGGCGTGCGCGGTCAGGATGAAGTCGACGAACTGCGACAGCGGCGAGAACGCAGACACCGCGACCTGGAGGATGTCGACCTGGGCGGGGGCACCGGCCCTGGGGACGAGGATGGTGAGGGTTCCCCCGGCCAGCGAGAACAGCGAGCGGTACCGATCCCGTCGAAGACGGGGCTCGATGCCCATCTCTGCAGGGATCAGCAGCTCAGCGAGGCCCTGCCATGGGGCGAAGCCGCGGGCGTCCAGAGAGAGAAACCGGCGCCCCTTCCCAGCATGCCGCTCACGGATCAGGTACCGCATCGGCCCACCGCCTGCAGGGCGAATCGGGGCGATCAGCAGCTCCGACAAATCCGCCTCATCCAGGGAGCGGAGCATCGACTCCAGCGCGTCCCGTTCCGCCTCTTCAAGCAGCCACAGCTCTGCCTCCGCGGGGCGGGCCCGCGGCGAGAGCCGCACCGGCACCGAGAAGCGATCTTCGATCGAGGTGGGCTCCATCACCGCGGCGGTCGATGAGAAGTCCAGATCCAGATCTGCGACATCGTAGACGTCCTGCCAGGCCGGAGGCTTCATCAGCGCCCGCCGTTGTCCGGGGCGGAACAGCAGCCAGCGATCGGGATCATCGGCTTCGGACTGAGACCACAGGGCGGCGAGGGGGTGCCGCCAGCCCCACGGCAGCCATACCCGCCCGCCCGCTTCGGGCATCGGATAGAACAGCTCGAAGGCGCCGATGTCGTCTTCCAGGCAGCGGTCGAGCAGAAACCACGACGGCGCCTCGATCCGGGCGATCTGCTCCTCTCCGGCCGCGGCGACCAGGATGCGATCGTTGCCCAGGGTCATGCTGTCGATCAGCAACCGGCCGAACGCCTTGACGTCGTTGCTGACGAACAGGATCGGGCCTGGCGGCGGCTCCGCCTTCCAGGGAACCAGCTCGACCAGCTCGATCAGATGGTGGCTGGTGCGCTTGCGGCGGATGGCCAGCGGGACCCGACCCGTCGGCTGCTTCCAGTCGAGGCCTTCCTCAGACTCGATGACCTCGATCTGTTGGAACACCTCACCCAGGTCCAGGTTGGTGAACAGGTTGGACAGCCGGTCCAGCAGTCCCCAACGGCGGGCCGAGTGGCCGAGCAGGATCAGGGCGCTCTGCCGGGGCGCGTCCGGCCAGGCCACCTCATACAGCGTGAAGCCCCGCTTGCTGCCCGCCTCCGGGTAGCCCAGACGGATATAGTCAGCGAAGCGGGCGACGTCGGTGAACAGAAGGGCCTTGCGCTTGCCCATTCAGCTCTGATCCTCTGACAGCTCCGGGGCCGGGGCCGCGACACCTTCTCGGGCTGGCGTCGACTCCGGGCTCAGTCGCCGAACCACCACGTCGCCAACGTCAGCCTCAGACAACACCCCCTTGCCGATCAGATCCGCGACGATCGCCCGATGGTCTTGCTCATGTTCCATCGGCAGCGCGTCGTCATCGGAGTGATAATCGATCAACAGGTCTTTCTTGCCGGTCTCCAGGTTGTACCGGAGGCGAATCGTAATCTCAGCCATGCTCCCCCGGTAACCTCCTCTCGCCCCCCCGTCTCCGATCCTCTGTTGACACGATGTCATCTCTGTATCCGCGTCCGATGACGGGGTGTCTCATCTGCGACGCCCGGTCAACCCTCCATCGACGGGGCAGAGTGGAACGCCTCTTGCTCTCCTGGCCACCATGAACAGACAACAAGCCATCCGCGGCGTGCTTCTGGGGACTGCTGTCGGTGATTCTATCGGATTGCCCTACGAAAATCTCTCTCCGGGTCGCATCGCCCGGCTGGCGCCGACGCCGTTGGCTCATCGGCTGCTGCCCGGTCGAGGGATGCTCAGCGATGACACCGAACACACCTATATGGTCGGCTGCGCCTTGACCCGGTCAATGGAGCCCGCCGCCTTCCAACGTACGCTCGCATGGCAGCTCCGCCTGTGGCTGTGGGCGCTCCCAGGAGGCATCGGCTTCGCGACGCTTCGGGCGCTGATCAAGCTCTCGATTGGAATTTCGCCCAGGCGTTCGGGCGTTTTCTCTGCGGGGAACGGGCCGGCGATGCGGGCAGCGCTGATCGGCGTCGTCGCTCCTGAAGAGCAGATCCGCCCGCTCACCGAGGCGTCGAGCACGATCACCCACACCGATCCGCGAGCCGTCGAAGGCGCTGTCGTGGTCGCCATTCTCGCTCGATGGCTCATGGAGGATTCAGAGCGCCCTGCGGCGGAGACGCTTCGGGCATTGGCGGATGTGTGCCGGGAAGAGGCGCTGGCCTCGTGGCTTCGGCAGGCCGCAGGCGTCGCTGAGCGACGCGGAGAGGTGTCGGTGCTCGTTACGGAAATGGGCCTTCAACGTGGAGTGACCGGGTTCGTGTTGCACACAGTGCCGGTCGCAGTGTTCATCGCATTGACGGCGCCGTCGTTCTCAGCGGCGATCGAGTCCGCGGTTCGGCTGGGCGGAGACACCGACTCTGTCGGCGCGATCGTGGGAGCGCTCTCCGGCGTTCGGTTCGGCCCGGGGGCGATCCCCGAAGGCTGGGTGGCTGGGATCGCGGACTGGCCGCTGAACGTCGGGCGCCTGGAAGACCTCGCCGAGACGCTCGACGGGGGCGGGCGGGCGCCCTTCCTTCCGTTTCCGCTGACGCTGCTTCGAAACGTCGGGGTGTTTATCCCCGTGATTCTGCTTCATGTGTTTCGGCGGCTGTTGCCGCCGTACTGAATCAGCGATGTGAGGGCTGGACATCACTCCAAGTCAAGGCGCCACCAAACTATCTCCTGCTCATCTTCGTCGATGCGAAGGGTCCAGAAGTCACCATCAAGGCTAAATACGTGTTGATTGTCGTAAGCACAACCGAGACTGGTGACGTCTCCGCCCTGTGCATAGATGAGCCTGTGAGCTGTCGCGCCGTTCCCTGCACGAGCGCCGATGCTGAGAATCTTGACATCGTCTATCTCTGCCCAGCTGATGACATCAACCGCCTTCAGCTGGGGCAGATCCAACTCCTCAGGGACTGGCTCTTCTTCGACCTCGGTGAAGAGTAGCTGCCCGTCCCAGACATTGAAGTATTCAATTAAGCTAGAAAAAAGGTTTAACGTATTAAATTCCGTCTTTAACTCCTGAAGTAGACATTATTGTTACAGATGCTCAGTCAATCGAGTAAGAACCGCGCGAGTATTGTTATGTGCTTATTTAAGCGAAGTATATATATGAAAAGATGTTATAATATTAGATTAATAGGTGCTTCACATGAAATATAAAGTGCACCATTAGTACAGCTAATCAGTGAAGCCAAGAATAAAATACTCATTGACTGATCCTCCGGGGTTGCCTCCGATGAGCATCTCTTCTGTGATGCTTTCGCCGCTCTGATCGCTCTCTCCTCATTGAGGAGTCGGTGATTGCCTTGGGCTCGACGCCCTCACTCTCCGTCGAATGAGGGCGTCTCTGGTCATTTCCCGGTCAGGCAGCGGGTGCGGTGACCTGTTCGATGAGGGCTGGGGGCATCTGCCCGGTGCGCTGGAAGTGGCGCATATGAAGGATGGGCTCACTTCCGATGTCAGCGGCGGTTCGGCCATCGATCATCTCGGCGTACTTCTTCGGCTCATAGGCCTGAAGGTCCTTGCCGGTGCCCAGGGCTTCGAGCACATCGACGAGCGCGTCGAGGCTGTTCATCTTCATGTACGGGCAGGTCGCGCAGCCGCCGGCGGTCGAGCATCCTTCGCCCCCTGCGACGCCGGGGATGATGCCGAGGTCGGACTCGGGGACGGCTGCGACGGCGTCTTCGGCGACGGGGAAGATGATCTCGACGTCGACGTCATCCCGACCGCTGTTGGCCAGCCGCCGCTGGACCTTGTCGACGATGGCGGTGATCATGCCGGCTTCGGTGCCCAGGACGAATCGCAGACGGGCGGGGCCGTCGCGGTCGAGCTGTGCATCGAGCTTGTCGTAGATGAAGCCGAGGATGTTGCTGGTGGAGCCGACGACGCCGCGATCTTCGCGCGCCGCTTCCTCAGCGAGGGCGAACATCTCGCCGGGGACTTCCAGGTGGGCGGTGTGGTAGGCGTCGGCATACTGCGCGCGGACCTTCTCGACGACCTCCTCACCGAACATGTGGTGGACGATGCAGTTGCCTTGCTTAAAGTAGTCGAAGCGGTCGACCAGATCGCGAACGGACTGCTGGTCATGCTGAGGATGCAGCGCGGCGATCTCAGCGTCGGGCCGGGTGGCGAGGCGCGCGAAGATGGTCTTGAGGTTCTCGCCCATATAGGTGTCAGGCCCATACCAGACGTTCAAATCAGGGATCTGAGCGGCGGCCTGGAGGACGGTCTGCACGACGTTCGATGAGGTGCAGGTGATGGTCGGCACGAGGGCGTGGGACCGGCCCTTCACGTCGAGGCCGGTGTTGATGTAGATGACATGAAGCGAGTTGGGGACCGCCTTCGCT
The DNA here is from genome assembly GCA_038520555.1 of Myxococcota bacterium. GTDB lineage: Bacteria > Myxococcota_A > UBA796 > UBA796 > UBA796 > JBCBLB01. The sequence continues at coordinate 21,958 of JBCBLB010000031.1, forward strand.
TTGTGCAGCCATGCGCCATAGGCGAGGGCTTCGGCGGACTCTGCGAGGGAGCACCCGATCTCCCGGGTGTCGACGCGGTAGACGGGCACCGACGGATGGCCGGCCTTGTCGAGGACCGCGCGGACGTTCTCGCTCATGAAGTCGACACCAAGGACGACGATGGCGTCGACCCCTTCTTCAGCCATCTTGACGGCGCGGTCGGCCATGGCGAGGGAGTCCGAGATGTGGATGTGCGGCCATTGTTGCTTCGCGGCGGTGAGCACCCCCTGCAGCTCCGCGTCCATATAGAAGTGCGCGACCACGCCGGCGTTCTTCGCCGACAGCAGGGTCGCCAGCTCGGCGATGCCGTCGGGGTCGGGGGTCAGGAAGGTGGCCTGCGCCTCAGCGAAAGAGCCCTGAGGGACCAGATCGTTGGCGCGGATGACCAGAGAGGGGAACGGAGAGGCCGTCATCAGAGGCTCCTATGATCTCATCACGTCCAGCGGTGGGTAGTGTGAGATTGACACTTAGATTCACTCTGTATCTATCCACCCTTCCGCCCTCATCCCAGCCCCGCTCCTCAAATTTCACCGACGCTGCGCGTTTCAGCCCTTGATTCCTTCATAGGCCTTCCGCAACACGTCCGCAGAGCGCCGAAGCCCGGCGGCCTCCTCATCGGACATCGGGGGGACGATGACCTTCTCTGCGCCCTGCCGTCCGACCACCGTGGGCAGCGAGAGGGCGACCCCATCGAGTCCGTTGCCCTGTTGCACCCGGCCCACGGTCAGCACCCGCCGCTGGTCACGCAGGACGCTCTCCAGCACATCGGCGGTTACCAGACCGATCGCATGGTTTGTGGCCCCCTTCCGGTCGATGATCTCATAGGCGGCGTGTCGCACCTCGTCGGCGATGGGAGCCTCGAACCCCGGCTTCCAGTCGGGCCACTGGCGGAGCGGCGCGCCGCCGACGTCTGCGCTCGACCACAGGACCACCTCAGAGTCGCCGTGCTCGCCGATGACCGAGGCATGGATCGAGCGGGGGCTGATCCGAAGCCGGCTGCCCAGGATCTGTCGGAGCCGCGCGGTGTCCAGAGTCGTCCCGGTCCCAAACACCCGCTCCGGCGGCAGGGCGGACGCCTCGCTGAAGATCCGGGTGAGCACGTCGACGGGGTTGCTGACCATGACGACGATGGCCCGGGCTCCCCGGAACTGCTCCCCCAGCTGATGGATCATCCGGGCGTTGTCTTTGAGCAGGTCCAGCCGAGACTCTTCCGACGAGCTTCCCCCGCGACCGGCTGCGATGACGACGGCGTCGGCCTCGCGCATCTCCTCAATGGTTCCAGCGCGCACGACGGCGTTGGGGTAGAAGGCGGCGCCGTGCCGCAGGTCCATCGCCTCACCCTCCGCGACGCGGGGACGGACATCGTTGAGCAGAAGCTCCTGGGCGATCCCTTCATGGAGCACCGAGATCGCGACGCTCGTCCCCACCCACCCTGTGCCAATAATCCCAACCTTCATCGGTCACTCTCCCCTTATCTGTGTGAAGGGGAGTGTAGCGAACATCGGGGACAGGATGGTGCCAAAAAGCAGACGTCCTGGGGGTCATCGGCCATCCCGGAGCAGACCTCATCGTTGGGGCACGGGGCGTCCGAATCATGGTCGATCAAGGGTCGCCGAAGATCTCTTTCATGGTCTTGAGGTCAGCGGTCTTCTGGTCGAGCAGCCGTTGGGTGAGGGCGTTGAGCTGTGGTCGGTGCTTCTTGAGGAGGTCTTCGGCGCGCCGCCGGGCTTCATCGAGCAGGCGGTCGATCTCGGCGTCGATGCGCGCGGCGGTCTGGTCGGCGAGGTTGACCCGTGCGGTGGCGTTGAGGGCGGCGGCTTCGCCATCGGGGACGCGGAAGCTTCGGGGGCCGAGGGTGGACATGCCCAGCTCTTCGACCATCATCCGTCCGATCTCGGTGGCGCGCTGGAGGTCGTTCCATGCGCCGACGGAGATGTCCCCGATGATCATCTCTTCGGCGGCGCGTCCGGCGAGGAGCACGCAGATGTCATCGAGCAGCTCGGCGCGGGTGGTGACATAGCGGCGCTCCTTGACGGCCTGCATCACATAGCCGAGGGTCTGGTCGCCGTCGGTGGCGATCGAGATCCGCTCGATGGTGGGGCAGTTGGGCAGCCGATAGGCGGCGATGGCGTGTCCGGCCTCATGGATGGCGATGGTCCGCTCTTCGTCGGGGGTCAGCTTGACCTCGGTTTCCCGGGTGTGCAGGGCCTTATCGATGTCTGCATCCGAGAGCGGCGCGTCGGGGTCGTTTCGCCGCAGGACGATCCGCTTCAGGGCGCGCATGGCGGCGTACAGGTGGTCGCCGCTGAACCGAATGCCCCGCTCGATGTCGACATACCGCGCGGTGAGCCGGACCATCCGATCGAGCTGGGTGTCGGAGATCGGGAGCTCGAACCGCTCGCGGTAAATGTCCAGGATCGCCCTCCGATCGTCATCGGAGGGGTAGGGGATGTGGATGGTCAGCTCGAAGCGTCCCGGCCGGAGCAGGGCGGGGTCGAGGGCGGAGACGAAGTTGGTGGTGCCGACGACGAAGACCAGCTCGTCGTTTCGGAAGCCGTCCATCTCGGTGAGCAGCTGGTTGACCATGGAGTGCTCGACGCCGCTGCCGGTGTAGGTCCCCCGCGCGCTGGCGAAGCTGTCGAGTTCATCGAAGACGATGATGGCGGGCGCGGATCGTCGCGCGGCGGCGAAGACGCGGCGGAGGTTGGCTTCGGACTCACCGACCCACCGGCTCTTCAGCTCCGGGCCGCTGACGATGGTGATGGTCGCGTCGAGCGCGGTGGCGATGGCTTTGGCGAAGAAGGTCTTGCCGGTCCCCGGCGGCCCATACAAGATGATCCCCTTGGGGACAATTTCATCGATGGCGCGGGCGTCTTCGATGCTGGCGTTGGCCCGGCTGTCCAAGAGCTCCAGCAGCTCGGACCGCAGGGTCGCCTTGACCGACTCATATCCACCGATGTCCCCGTCGAGGTCGACAGCGGGAAGCGAGATGTCCCCGGTGATGGTCATCTGCCGGATCTCCTCGAAGATCCCACGGGCGGTCTGCGGCGCGGAGGGATCGAAGTCCACCCGGTCGCGAAAGCTCGACAGGATCTGCCGGGCGCGGACGGCGTTGACGCCGGACAGGTACTTATAGAGGGCGTAGGGGTTGATCGTGTCGACGGCGAGCTTCCGGGCTTCGCGTTGGAGCAGGATCCGGGACAGCCGATCGCGAGGGATGCCGATGAGCGCCCGCCGTGCGGGGAATACATCGGCGATGACCTTGGGGATCTCGAAGGAGGGATCCTGGAAGCCCAGGAAGGTCAGCTCGGGGTTCTCATAGAGGATCGCAGCCGTCTCACGGGTCTCCCCGGTGAGGCCGCTGCGGGTGGTCGTGGTGAGCACGTCGAGGTGCGGCAGGACGACGACGCGGTCGCTCTGGCCGCTGAAGATGGCTTCCTGGAGCTGGTTGAGCAGCCGCTGGGTGAGCGTCGACGGCGCCTGCATCGGGGCGTCGGGGTCTGTGACCTGGTGGCCGGAGATGAGCTGGCAGCGGATCCGCTCACGCCCGCGGCGCTTGAGCCGGGCGCGGATGGCCTTGTACAGGTAGAGGACGAGCTGCTTATCACACGCGACCAGGACGCTGGTCTTCTGCCGGAGGCTGCGCTCGATGGCGTCAAGCTCTGGCCCATAGACCGCCTCGACGGCGTCGTCATCGGACAGCTCCAGGGGCAGGTCAGCGATGGGCAGGGTGGTCATGTCTCTACCTTGATGATCAACTCATACTCGCCGTCTGGGCGGGTTCCTTCCGAGATCTCCATCACATCACCCATCTGCCGGGCTTTGCGCTTGAGGCTCTCGGCGTAGACCTGCTGCAACAGCAGATGAAGGATCTCACGACGTTCGACGTCTGCGGACGCCATCTCCTGGGAGAGCTGCTGCTGGAGGCGGCCCGCTTCTTGTTCCAGGCGCGTGGCGGCGCGCTCCTTCTGGTGCTTCAGGTTGTCCCGCGCGACCTGTCGGGCGAGGCTGGGCCGGTAGGCGCGGCCGGTCGCAGCGACGTCCTGGGTGAGGGTCTTCTGCTCTTCCCGGGTGGTGACCACGCTCATCGCCTCAAGGTCGACGACCGTCTCATCACCGCCTTCGGAGAGGCTCCATCGATCTTGATCGTCCTGGGAGAAGCCGGCGTCTTGGAGGATCTCACGAAAGATCTGCTTCATCTCATCGAGGGGCAGAATTTCCGTGAGGCTGAGGGTGTGTTTGATCGTATCGCCGATTCGGACCGTGCGGCTGACGGAGTCTTTCAGCTGGCACTGATACGTCTGGCTCATCGGTCGCTCCTGGTGTCGGCAGACCAGGGTAACACCCTGAAAAGCCCAGAGGGAAACACGGCGTCATTGTGAGGAGAGTAACTCTTCAACCTTCTCAATTTGTCATGATCAGAGGGGCCGGGAGAGGGGCGCTCCGCCAGGATCGGGGTGGGTGGACGAAGGGGGCGGCGGCCTTATATAAGAAACGTCACGTTCACAAATGAATCGAGAGCGCCCAATGGCACGCAAACGCAGTGAGAAATGCCATCTCGCGATCCTGAACGCCACCGCTGACCTGCTGGAAGAGCACGGTTACCTGGGGTTGAAGATCGAAGACGTCGCCGCGCGGGCAGGGGCTGGCAAGCAGACGATCTATCGCTGGTGGGGCGGAAAGCCCCAGCTGGCGCTGGAAGCGTCCTTCAGCAACACCGATGAAGTCTCCCTTATCGCGGACACTGGATCAGTGGAAGGCGATCTGCGCGCCTACCTGGGCCAGATGTCCGATAGACTCAGTGACTCTGAGCGCGCGCGCACGATCGCGGGGCTGATGGCAGAAGCGCAGACCAACGATGCCTTCGCTGAGAAGTTCCGTGAGCGCTTCCTTGAGCCGAAGCGTCGGGCGATGCGAGCGGTGTTTGAACGCGGAAAAGCGCGGGGTGAGCTGCCTGGACTGGCCAACGCGGACCTGCTGACGGATCTGGTCTATGGACCGATCTGGTACCGAATGCTGGTGGGGCATGCGCCGCTGGACCGCTCGTTTATGGAGGCGCTGATCACATCTGTGATGGCGGCTGCACGGGCACCGTTGTGTCAGATGATGAAATAGCGAGACGAAAAGTCTCGAAAAAAGGTTGGCGGACTCAAGGAAGCGTTTAGGTTGCTTTCGTGTGAGACGAGACGTCTCGTATTGAACCTGGAGCCTTCCCCAATGAATTCCCTGTGGTCTTTTCTCGGCACGCCGCGCTTGTCTCGCGCAGATTTTGCTCGTGAAGCCCTGGCTTCGCTGGTCGTTTTCCTCATCGCCTTGCCGCTGAGCCTCGGCGTCGCCCTGGCCAGCGGCGTCCCGCCTGCGTTGGGGCTGGTCTCTGCGATCATCGGCGGCCTGGTCGTCGGACGCCTCGCTGGCAGTCCTCTTCAAGTCTCCGGGCCTGCCGCTGGACTCGCGGTCATCGTTTTTGACGCCGTACAGCAGCACGGTCTCGCAGCGCTCGGCGCGGTGGTCTTGATCGCTGGCCTGTTGCAGCTTTTGGGGGGTGCGCTTCGTCTCGGCCGCTGGTTCTCTCTGGTCCCGGGATCGGTGACCTCGGGGATGCTCGCTGGAATCGGTGCGTTGATCCTGTTCTCTCAAGTGCATGTGTTGATGGATGCGGCACCGACGGGGGCCCCGCTCTCCGACCTGACGGCCCTGCCGTCGCGTCTGCTGGATGTGGTGCTGGGTGGCCCGGGCGCCAGCGCGCAGGCGTTGGCCATTGGTCTTGGGACCCTGGCCATGATTGTGCTCTGGGAGCGGCATCGGCCGCGCTCGCTGCGGTCGCTGCCGGGGGCGCTGGTCGGGGTCGGCGCCGTCGTGGCGATGAGCGCGCTCACCGCGCTCCCTGTGGCGATGGTCGCGATCCCGGAGCGTCTGCTTCCAGACGGCCTGGGCTGGCTGCCGGCCCTGTCTCAGCCCGGCGTGTGGGCATCTGGGATCGTGCTCGGCCTGGTGGCATCCGCAGAAGCGATGCTGAGCGCTTCGGCGGTTGATGAGCTGCACCACGACCGGCCGAAGACCGACCACGACCGTGAGCTGTTCGCCCAGGGCGTCGGCAACGTCGTCGCAGGTGTCTTCGGTGCCCTGCCGGTCACCGGTGTGATCGTTCGAAGCTCTGCCAACGTCGATGCGGGGGCGCGGACCCGGCTGCCGGCGATGCTGCACGCTGCCGCGCTGCTGGTTCTCGTCGTCGTGTTGCCGTCCCTGCTCGCATACATCCCCACGACGGCGCTGGCGGCGGTGCTGGTGTACACCGGGGCCCGGCTGCTGGCGCCGTTCAAGCTGCTCGCGTTCTGGCGGACCGATCGGGTTGAAGCCGTCGTCTTCGTCAGCACCGCAGTCGCAGTGGTCGCAGTCGGTTTGCTGGAGGGGGTGCTCCTTGGCCTCGCGATGGCGGGGCTTGTGCGCCTCATTCGCAGCCACGACCTTCGCATCGTGGCCCACACAGACGACGAGCTGCAGCACGTTGACCTGCACCTGATGCAGCTCGTCGAGGTTGAAGTCGACCGTATAGCCGTCCGGCACCGCGTCGAGGGCGGACTGCAGCCGCGGGGTGGTCAAGAAGGTCGCCGCGCCGCTCAGGTGCAG
>JBCBLB010000887.1:0-3212 GCA_038520555.1 Myxococcota bacterium
ATCGCCGGGGTCATCGGACTCACCGCCCTCATGGGCCTCACCGACAAGACGCTGTTCCTCGTCCATCGAGCCGAGCACTACATCAGCATCGCCATCTGCCTGATGTTCGTCGACGACTGGATCGCTGGCGCCAAGATCGTATGGCTCGCGCTGTGGTTGGGCGCCGCCCTCTCCAAGGTCAACCACCACTTCCCCACCGTCATCTCGGTGATGATCAGCAACGCCCCCTGGACCGGGCTCATCGGGATGCGGGAGCGGATGTATCAGAACTACCCCGACGATCTGCGGCCCTCGCCCTTCGCCGATCGGGCCGCCGCCATCGGCGCCCTCAATGAGTTCATCATCCCCGTCATCCTCGTCTTCGGCGACGGCGGCATCGTCACCTTCGTCGGCCTGCTCGTCATGGTCGTCTTCCACCTCTTCATCACCTCCACCTTCCCCATGGGCGTCCCCATGGAGTGGAACGTGATGATGATCTACGGCGGCTTCGTGCTGTTCGGCGTCCACGCCAGCGTCAGCATCTGGTCCATCGGCGCACCCCTGCTCGTCGGATGGCTGCTGTTCATGCACCTCGGCGTCGTCCTGTATGGAAGCTTCTTCCCCAGACAGGTCTCCTTTTTGCTCGCACACCGGTACTACGCCGGGAACTGGCCGTTCACCGTTTGGCTGTTCCGCGGCGACAGCGTGCAGAAGCTCGACGCACACCTCACAAAGTACTCGCCCACCATCCCAAAACAGCTCCGCGTTTTGTACGATGAGAAGACCATTACCGCGGTGATGTCCAAAATCCCCGCGTTCCGGATCATGCACCTGCTCGGGCGATCGCTCCGCGAGCTGATCCCACGGGCCGTCGACGATGTCGAGCAGTACCACTGGCTCGATGGAGAGCTGGTCGCCGGGATCGCCCTCGGCTGGAACTTCGGCGATGGGCACCTCTCCGACGACCGGATGCTCAACAGCATCCAGAAACGCTGCCGCTTCGAAGAAGGCGAACTGCGCGTCATCATGGTCGAGTCCCAGGCCCTGCACCGCGCCGATGCCGACTGGCGGATCTTCGACGCCAGCACCGGCCTCATCGACCAGGGCACCGTTCAGATCGCGGACCTGATGAAGGGCCAGCCATGGGACATCGACAAAGCCAACCACTGACCGTCCGGTATGCGTACACTGCACGGACAAGGTCTTCCCTGATTTTACAGGCTCAAGGGATGACGAAGACGAGGAGCTTCTTGAAAAAGAATTTCAGTTCTCTCGCACGGCATCTGATCTGCTAAGAATCGTGCTGCGAAGAATATCATGATATTTTGTGTCTTCTGATCCAGCGCATCTCACGCATCATACCGCTCTGTATGGAGGGATGACGGTTGGGTTCAACGCAGAGTATCCGTAGGTTGCAGGAAGACGTCCCCCTCCCCCACTCCTGACGAACCACACCGCCCGACGATGTCTTCGCCCTCGAAATCACCGACGATGGTGAAGTTCGCTGACGTTCCAGCCGTGTCCGTCACCGCCAGCTCCATCGTCACATCCGCGCCGGACACGCTGCCCGCGACGGACCCGGCGTAGTCGATCGGCTGGGTCTGGTAGCCCGCCGTGAACGCCACATTGACATCCGCGGTTCCCGAAAACGAAGGCCCCGATGCGTCCGTGACGTTGATCTCAAAGGTGATCTCGAAGCCATCCGGCTCACAGATGCCGAACCAGCCGCCGACCGCCGCTTGTCCTGCGTCGACGCCGGTGTCTTTGTTGTTGTCCCCGCATCCCATCCACAGCACAAGCCACGTCACGATCATGGTGACAGTGTACTTCAAACGTCGAAGAATTCGGCCACAAACGGCGTCGCTGGCGCCTGCCGGAGCAGAGCGGCGGGGCCACGTTGCACCACCCGGCCCCCTTCGATGGCGATCACCACGGCGTCGAGCGCCACCACATCGCGAACGTCGTGGGTGACGACGATGGCGGGGACGGACTGGCGCCGGAGGTGCGCGGCGAGGAACCGACGGGTGCGACGACGGGCAGTGGCGTCCAATGCCGCGAGCGGCTCATCGAGCAGCAGCAGCTGAGGCGCAACCATCAACGCCCGCGCCAGCGCGACCCGTTGGCGCTCCCCGCCAGACAGCCCCGCAGGCATTCGCTCGGCGAGGTGCGCACATCCCAACCCCGAGAGGGTCTCCAGTGCCGCCGCCCGATCGCCGGGGCGACCGAACGCCACGTTGTCCACCACGGACAGGTGCGGAAACAGCCCATGGCCCTGCGGCACATAGCCGATCTGTCGCACCTCAGGGGGCGCGAACACTCCCGAGGCCGTGTCGAGCAGCAGCCGCTCGCCCACCCGGATCCGGCCGAAGTCTGGTCGGATCGCGCCCGCGATCGTGCGCAGCACCGTCGACTTCCCCGCCCCGTTGGGGCCGATAATCGCGGTGGACTGCATGTCTCCGTCGAGTTCAACGTTGAGGAAGAGGTCTCCGCGGCGCATCCGGAGCTGGACCTGCCAGCTCATCGTCGCGCCTGTCGGAGCAGGACCGGCAAGCCCCGGAGCCCGAACAGCAGCACCACCGACGCTGCGGCGAGGACGATGCTCAGGGCCAGGGCGGCGCGGACATCAGACTCCAGGGCCGTGTAGATGGCCAGGGGCATCGTCTGGGTGACACCAGAGAGGTTCCCGGCGAACAGGAGCGTGGCGCCAAATTCTCCAATGGCCCGGGCCCAACACAACGCCGCACCGCTGAGCAGCCCCGGCAATGCCAGCGGCACCGCGACCCGGAAGAACGCCTGCCGAGGAGACGCCCCCAGGGTCCGGGCGACCAACAGCAGATCGGGGCTCACCTCACGGAACGCGGCGACGGCAGACTGGACGAAGAACGGCGCAGACACCACGATCTGGGCGATGATGACCGCCATGGTGGTGAAGGGCAGCTGGATATGGGCGGCATCGAGCAGCGGTCCCAACACCCCGCTCCGGCCAAACGCCCGGAGCAGCGCGATCCCGACCACCGCCGGCGGGAGGACGATGGGCAGGTCGACGAGCAGCTCCACCATTCGAGCCGCCCGCCCCTCCGCTCGTGCCAACCACCAGGCCAGCGGCGTGCCCGTCATCACCACGAACAGCAGCGACAGCGCCGAGGTTCGTGCGCTCAACCACAGGGCTGGCATGAACATCGGATGGCAAATCCCTTCCCACAACTCCCCAGGCGAGGATCCCAACAAAAGCG
>JBCBLB010000864.1:0-3492 GCA_038520555.1 Myxococcota bacterium
GCCAATCGTGACGGACTCAACACCCGTTGGAGAGAGAACCAACCGTGACGGTTCCGCTGGGGAGACATCTCCGATGTCAAACCACATCGGCTCAGTCAGCGCCTCCGGTGCTACCGAAAACCCGTCATCATACAGCTCCACCCGAAACACCGGCTTATCACAGTGTTCGGTCGCAATCAGGAATGTGAGGTCGATCGGAACCCATGGCGTGCTCGGGGGGATCGTAATCAGTTGCTCATCGCCAGGGTCCAGAATGCGATCGACCCCGACCGAGAGACACTCCGGAATGACCCTGAACCGCAACGGGTCCGGGCTGCTGACAAGCTGATCGTCTGCGCCCTTCAGCCGAAGGTGCGCGCGCTTCGTTTCGCCCGCGATAAAATCGTCCCCCCCTTCTATCGCGAGCTGGAGGTTTTCGACCGGGTTGTCCTCAAAGACAAGCTTAATCGTATCTTCTCTATCCAGCTTGGGGTACCCGCGGTTGTCCAGAGACGCGAGCTTCAGCTCATAATCCCCGGGCACCAACGCATGGACAGACAGGGTCGCCTGTCCCTGGAACATGACCCCTTCAATCCAGGCTTCCCCGTCTTCCTGACCCTGACGAACGCTCTCGCCGGTGAGCGTGGAGTCAAACTGGACGGGAGGATGTCCATCTTCGCTGGTCACCGTCGCACGGATTCGGAGGGACTCTTCAACAGCTTCCGTGCCCAGACGAAGCGCAACCCCAACCTCTGCCGGTTGATTGATCGATACACGCACCGTCGAGGGGGCCACGACCGCATCCGTATACACCTCAACCACCTCAAGCCGATCCGTCAGATACGCCTGCCGCCCCCCCGGCGTTTCGATGAGGACGTCATAGACGCCCTGGGGGATCCGGTCACCGCCCGGCATCGTGAGCGTAAGCTCGTTGAAGAGGTCGTTGGTCGGTCCAGACACATCAACCGCGAACCGGCCGACCGACAGCGACTCATCATCGATGAGCCAGGCTTGAAAACCATTATCAAACGTCAGGGTCCCATTTCTGGTCGTCGAAGCGTTGGGGAAGAAGTTCTCACCGGTGACCGTCAGGGACCGCTCGAAGGTGTTGCCGACCGTCTCTGGGAAGATGCTCTCGATCACAGGGGCAGGAAGTTGTGGAGAACATGCGATCGTCGCGATGCTCCAGCCCGCCCCGAGAAGAAGGCGCCAACAATGGGAGGTCGTCTGCTTCACTATTGGAGGAGTTTAACAGAAGTCATACATCCCGCATCGGCTTAAAACAGGAAACTGTAGCCGGTTGTCAAGAAAACTCCCCTGCTTTCTCCCCCACCGATCTGCGCGCCAGGGTCTTCAAACAGGGTGAAATACCTCAGCTGGCCGACCCATTCGGTGTTGCCATTTCGGCTCTGTAGCCCCACTTCAGCGAACAGCTCCCCCCCCTGCGCAATCACGCCCCAGTCATTGAGAATCTCTTCGTCGCCTTCCGACCGGCGGAGCAGATAGGGAACCAGCGGGCTGAAGCCCGCCCCGATCCCCCCGGTCAACCGCCGCCGTTGAATGCGTCCGGTGAGTCCCAATGACATCGGGATGGTAAACTGCTGAACCTGCGTCAGGCTCGATGTGTTCGGATCAGATCCCCGCGCGCTCTGCCGGTATCCGCCCAGCTGCCCATGAACCCATGTGGTGAACACCGTGTCCCCAGAGACCTGGGTCAGCGCATCTGACTTCAGCCGCCGTCCGTAACGCATCCACCCGCCCCACTCGTCGAGCTGCTGGCCTGCCACCCAGCCCGCAGAGACGTTGAACACGGCATTGTAGACGAAGGGCATGATCAACAGATCCGTCGATGCGGAGTAGCCGCCATCGGCGGTCTTCACAGTGACCCGCACCTCTCCCTGGACCATGTCTCTGGGCGGGAAATAGTCTGCGAAGTACCGGCCGTCGGGCTCTGGCTCAATCATCCCGATGTATCCGGCGGAAGCGTCCAGCATCAGATCCGCGTCCAACACCACATTGCCCGCGCGATCGACCGGCTGCACCTCAAGGCGGGCCTTGCCGCTGCTTGCCTGAATAATCCGTGGCTGGATGGTGACGAACAGCTCCTGGATCCGGCCGGCCTGGACCCGGACTTCCTGGGTGGCTTCCAAGTCCGGGCGCTCCGGCGAAGGCCCCCGTCGCTCGCCGGGGGACCACAACGCCCGCTCGACCAGAAAGCCACTGCGAACCAGAATCGCCGTCTCCTTCGGTGGCATCGGCAGCGTTGCTGAGGCCCAGCCATCTGCGTCCGTGATCACATCTCGATATTCCTCCCCCGCTTGAATCCGAAGCGTCGTGTCGCGGACGGGGTTCGCAGAGGCATCAAGCGCCCGCCCGGAGACCCGGAGCTGAGTGGGGCTCTGCGGCTCCACAGACAAGGCGACGCCCCAGACCGTCTCCGTCGAGGACGGCCGCTGCCATGCGGCGGTGATCACATCGAGCTGCGCCTGGAGCAGCTCCTCCCCGTTGTATTCGGCGAACAGGTACGCGCCGTCCCCGCCCGGACGGATCGCTTGAATCTGACCATATCGGCTATAGAGTTGAATCGTCTCTGATGGCGCGCGACGCCCCAGCCGATCCTCAAGATAAGCCTGAATCCGTCCATACGGTGCATCCACGCTCAGGATGGGCGGATCGATGCGGAGGTGCAGCGTCTCCGGCGGCAGCCCCCCAAGGGGGGCGACGAAGCGCTGGGGTTGCCCCTGGAGGACACAGTCGATCCGCTGATCGGCGAGTGAAGGGGGAAGTCGAAGGGTCCACCGCCCGACCCCCACCGGAGACAGCGCAGCCAACTGCGTGTCCAGCAGATAGCACACCGGCGCTTCGCCGCGCCACGCGCTCCCATCCACCTGGCGGGCGACCAGATGCAGCCGGGGGGCGGGAAGCTCCGGGTTGTGGGTCCCTTCAACCACCCCGACCAGCGACGGTCGGCTGATGCCCCCGAGGGGGCGCTGGCTGCGCTGGATGTTCCCAACCCGATCCGCGACCTCAACGTCGGCATACCGATCGCCGGGAAGCGCGACGATGGAAACCTGAACCTGACCGCGGCCGTCTGCCACGACGGGCCCATAGTTCCGGTCGCCGATTCGAATCGTCACCGCGTCCCCTTCGGTGAGCCCCGAGATCGGAAGAGAGGTGCTCGCGGAGAGCCGAACCACCGAAGACGCCGGCGGATGACCGGGGTGGCGCCGGTCACGGACCACCACAGGAACCGCTCGGGGGTACGGCGCAGCGCCGGGTTGCCACTGAATCAAAGCCCCCCGCTCATCTTCCAGCACCTCAAGGATGCGGCCCTCAGGCACGGCAATGTCCAGCACATCCGGCGAGAGATCGTTCCCCTGGACCCGAATCGAGACCGGCTTCCGCGCACCGATCTGGGCGTAGAGGTTGTCTTGCAGCTGCAGCGTCGGAGGCGGAAGCGTCCGGGTTCGGATGGGCAGCTCGGTCACCCCATCGGCGCCGGTGATGCGCCCC